>NZ_JBFTIL010000015.1:0-144176 GCF_056394745.1 Paenarthrobacter sp. 10N417 | reverse complement strand
AGGGCTGGTACAACCGCCGCCGACCCAACCGCCGCGCCGGCGGCCTCCCACCCGCCACAGCCCACGCAAACCACCACACCACCGCCCAGCAACCCCTGGCCGCCTAACCAACAACAACGAGAACTGTCTCAAAAACTTGACGAGCGCAGCAGGACGTTCTCTCACGTCGTGTGCCGTTTGGCAGGACGTTCTCTCACGTCCCGCGCCGTTTGGCAGGACGCTCTCTCACGTCCCGCGCCGTTTGGCAGGACGCTCTCTCACGTCCCGCGGCCGCCGGGTTAACGTTGCGAGGCCCGCTCTGCGCCCCTCGGAGTGACCAAAGAGCGCAGAACGGGCCTCACAAGCGGCAGGGTTAGGCCTTGGCGAGATCCTTCTTGTCCTCGTCGGCGTCGCGCGAATCAGAGCCTTTCGCGGCGAATGCGCTTCCCTGCTCGGCGTCCAAGTGCGTGGCCTTCTTGTTCTTCAGCGCGAAGATGTACACCAGCAGCGAGATGAAGATCGCGGCAGTCACGTAGGTGAAGAACATGTCCACCTGCCCAGCCTTCTGCAGAGCGGCGCCTATCAGCGGGACCGTGCCACCGAACAGCGAGTTCGCGATCGCGTATCCAAGACCAACACCCAGGGCGCGGATCGATGCCGGGAAAAGCTCAGCCTTCACCAGCGCATTGATCGATGTGTAGCCACCCACCATCAGCAGACCGCCTAGCATGAGCAGGAACGCCATTAACGGATCCTTGGTTCCGGACAGCGTGGAGAGCAACGGCCACGTGAACAGTACGCCCGTGACCCCGAACCAGATGAGCAGCGGTTTGCGGCCAATCTTGTCCGAAATCAAGCCATAGACCGGCTGCAGCAGCATGAAGATGAACAAAGCCCAGAAGTTGATGACGGAGGTATCGGTCTTGGCGATGCCGGACGTATCGTTCATGAACTTAAGAATGAAGTTGGTGTACGTGTAGAACGCCACCGTGCCACCGAGCGTGATGCCAATGCAGATGAGCAGCGGCTTCCAGTGCTTCGTGAACAGCAGCTTCATGGTCCCCGGCTGTGCCTCGCCATCAACCTTCACGTGCGCGGCGCGGAGCTGATCCGCGGACAGCGTTTCTTCCATGGAACGGCGAAGCCAGAGGACAACCAATGCAGCCACGCCACCGATCGCGAAAGGAATCCTCCAGCCCCAAGCAGTCAGGTCTTCCTTGCTCATGGTGTTCTGCAGGATCACGAGCACCAGGAGGGCCAGCATCTGCCCGCCAATGAGTGTTACGTACTGGAAGCTGGAGAAGAAGCCGCGGCGCTTGGCAGTGGCAGCCTCAGACATGTAAGTGGCGCTGGTGCCGTATTCGCCGCCGACTGAGAAGCCCTGCACAACCCTGATGAAGACCAACAGGATCAATGCCCAGAGCCCAATCACGTTCTGGGTTGGCAGTACCGCGATGGCGAACGAACCGGCCGACATCATGGTCACACTGAGGGTCAGCGCAGCCTTGCGGCCCTTGCGGTCGGCGTAGCGGCCGAAGAACCAGCTGCCGATTGGACGCATGAGGAACGACGTCGAGAAGACCGCCATAGCTTCGAGGCCAGCCTGCAGATCGTCCGAGGAGTTGAAGAAGTGCGACTGGAAATACGCCGCGAAAACCGTATAGACGTAAAGATCGAACCACTCCACGAGGTTGCCCGCGGAGCCTTTGAGGATGTTGCTCACGGCCTTGCGTGTCTGTGCGGCCTCGCTGAGGGGCGCAACTTGTTGGGTGCTCATCAATGAACCTTCCTGGACGGCGCCTGCGATGGCAGCCGTGTCTTACATGAGTTCGTTCTGTCCATGAAGCTCTTGCTCATGGCGTCCTTGCGCATGGCTCTTCGTCGACTAAGAAAGGTCCTCCATGGGTGAAGAGGACATAATCCAAACTATTGGTGATGCAGGGCACAGCCAACGCCGGAAGCGATTTCCTAACACTTCCTTAGGTTTCGAGGCCCCTGAACGCCCTGAACAGCCTGAACGCACGACGGCGGTGCGCGGCTTTTGCTTTGATCCCGCCTTCGCGCTGTGGTCCCTTCCGGATGTTCTCTCACGTCCTGACCGCTTTCGGCGGTTCCTCTGTCACGTCCTGATCGGTTTGGGCGGATGTTCTCTCACATGCTGACCGCTTTCGGCGGATGCTCTGTCACGTCCTGTTTCCTTGCTGCGGACAAGAGCGGATCGCGGGGTTACTGTTCAGGCATGGCGACTATTTCTCAGCCATCCCCGACCCCTCGGCTCACCTTGAGGAGGCTATTCGGAAACCTGCCCCTGCCGCCGGGCCAAGTGACCGGAGTGGCCGTGATGTTCTTTCTCGGAAGAACTAGTCCGCGGTCCTTGCCCGGCCCTGACCTGCTTCACCGGATGGTGGGTTCCGGGCTGCTGGTGATTGGCGGTGGGCTGAATGCCTGGGCCTTGGCTGAACGAGGTCGCCGCTCGACGGGCAGTTTCAATTTGGAGAGGCTGAGGAACTCGTGACAAGCGGCCCTTATGCATTGACCCGCCATCCTATGTACGTGAGGTGGTGGCTCATCCATTTGGGCGCGGGGACACTCGCCGGTTCATCATGGGTGGTGGTGACCCTGCCGGTCGGAATGCTCATGGACCATTTGGGCGTGCTGCGTGAAGAGGCTGGCCTTTGGGCGGCCCTACGCGGAATACGAGAAAAGGGTTCACCGCTACCTAGGCACAAGATCACGACGCCGATGACCGCTCGTGCACTGCGGGATGTGAAAGAACGTTGCCCGGAAAGCGTCGGGATGTGAGAGAACGTTGCCCGGAAGGCGGTGATTATGTGAGAGAAGGCAGGTCGTTGATCCGGACGATTTTCCAAACGGAAAGGCGCGCGATTCCTGCAGCGACGGCAATGCTCAAGGGAAAGGCCCATGCTGAGGGATTCCAAAACCCTCCGAAGGGGACACTCACAAGAGCCGGGGTCGCAAAGAAGGCAGCGACATGAATCCATTGATTTCGGATGCGTCGCAGTGCCAGGCCCAACAGTGAGCCGACCGCAGCAGCGGCTCCCCATGTTGGCGGGGCACTGAAGGCGAACAAGACGACGCCCCATGCTGGGTTTGATAGGGCTAGGAGGACGCCAAAGACAAGGTGTGACATCAAGATCCCGATGATCAGGGCCTTCCAGCCCAAAACCACTCGATCCTTTGGTCCGTAGATCCAGACTTCCGAACGGGCGGTCAGACTCATCACTTGCCCCCCGCGATCGCGTTGAGCGCGCCGCTCAGAGCCGGATAGGAGAAGGTGAAACCCGCATCGACTAACTTCCGGGGTTCGACCCACCGGCTCTTCAACACCAGTTCCGCCTGTGTCCGGATGAGGACAGCTCCGGCTTCGAGCAGCCAAGCTGGCGTCGGGAGTCCAAACGGGACACCTATACTCTGCCGAATAAGCGAATTCAGTTCGCGGTTATCCACGGCATATGGCGTTGCTGCGTTTACTGGACCAGTAAGTGCAGACTGCCCGTGGACAAATGCCACCGCGCGGAACAGATCCTCCACGTGAATCCAGCTGAACTTCTGCGTGCCCGGCCCCATCCGCCCACCTAAACCAAGCCGGGCCATAATCCGCAGAGGAGTCATCACGCCACCGCCCGGACCGAGGACGATCGCAATGCGAAGGGGAACCTTTCGAGTGCCCGGAACATGGGCAGCAGCCAACTCGTCCTCCCACGCACGGGCCACGTCTACAGAGAACCCGCTGCCCAGCTCACCCGATGCTTCAGATTGTGGGCCGTCCTCCGCATGCCGATAGATCGTGCCAGTGCTGGCGTTGATCCACGTCCCAGGCGGGTAGGCGCATCGAGCAACGGCTCGACCCAGGACACGAGTTGTCAAAACCCGGGAGTCCACGATCTCCCGGCGGTTCCGGTCGTTGTAGCGGCAATTCACGGATCGTCCGGCGAGGTTCACCAGCAGTTCGGCGCCGTTCAGCACCTTGGCGATGGCGCCGTCGTCGTTCCATGGAGCATCAGTTGAAGCATCCCGCCCGACCGTCCGAACTTGCCAACCCTCAGCAACAAAACGATGCCTGAAGTAGGTGCCGATGAACCCGGTAGCGCCCGCAAGTGCCACTGTCCGCTCCATCACGAGCCTTCCTTCACGCTGCGGACGAGTCCCAGAACGTCGTCGAATACCTTGCCGACGCCAGGAATCTTCGCCAGCGACAACCCCCTCGCTACCAAGGGCGCGGCACCGTCGATCAGTTTCCGCGTTCGGCGTTGGCCCTCGGATTTGTCGTAGACCCAGAAAAGGGCGACACCCATATATGCAAGCCACAGCAGCTCCGGTAGATCTTCGCGCAGTTTCTTGGCGACGGCGGGGGAGGAACCGTCGACGGCGGACCGGAAGATCGCAAGCGAAGCCTCGCGGGCGGCGGTGGACGCCTCGCCAAATGGATTGACTGGCGACGTCGGCCGGATCGCGGTTGCGATGAAATCTGAGCCGAACTGGTGATAGGGCGCCATGACGTCGACGCCCGTGTGCAGCACGGCTTTCAGTCGACCGGCGAGATCGTGGACGTCGTTGAGAACCTGTGCCGCAACCTCCGCATGCTCGTTCTGGACTTGGATATACAGCTCCTGGACGAGCTCATCCTTGGAGGCGAAGTAGTAGTAGGCATTGCCGACGGAAACTCCCGCCTCCTGTGCAATCGCGCGCATGGTGGTCTTCTCGAAGCCGATTTCACGGAACATTCTTAGTGCGACGTCGGCTACAAGCTGCCGGGTCTGTTCGCTTTTTGTTGCCATGGTGTTGCTCCTCGAACCGAGTTTTGAACGTGTTCAATAACGAGTATAGCTGCATATTTGAACACGTTCAGAAAACGTCCGGAAAGGAGCCGGTCAGGATGTGAGAGAAGATCGGTGGGAACCGGTCAGGATGTGAGAGAAGATCGGTGGAAACCGGTCAGGATGTGAGAGAGCGTTGGTGGGTGGGACAATAAAGCTGGTGTCGGGCTGAGCCCCACCAACAACAGTGCTAATACAGCCGGGTGCCTGAACCAACAGCGCCCGCGCGAACCACTACGAAATGGATGACCCATGCCCTCGCCTTCCGGCTCCAGCACCCTGAGCAAGCCTGCACCCCGCTTCGCTTCGATCGGATCCCCGTACTTTGGCATCATGCTCGCCATCATGGCCGTGGTGCTGATCCTGTCCAATATCGGCGCATCGAAGGGCGTCGTGCTTGGTCCGATCATCACTGATGGCGGATTCTTCCTGTTCCCACTGGCCTACATCCTGGGCGACGTCATGAGTGAGGTCTACGGCTTCAAGGTGGCACGCAAGGCCATCATTACCTCCTTCGCTCTCTCAGCCTTCGCTTCACTCTGCTACTGGGTGATCATCGTGCTGCCTGGCTTCACGGATGAGTACGGAACCGCCAAGCAGGCAGCCATCGAGGGCGCGCTGGGCCCGGTCCCGCAGATCGTGCTCGCTTCGCTTCTGGCCTTCCTGGCCGGTCAGACCATCAACTCCTGGATTCTGGTGAAAATGAAGGAGCGCACGGGCGAGAAGACCTTGTGGGCGCGGCTCATGGGTTCATCCGTTGTGGGCGAATTCGTGGACACCTTGATCTTCTGCAGCATCGCGGCCTCGGTCATCGGCATCACGGACTTCGGCATGTTCGCCAACTATGTCCTGGTGGGCTTCGTCTACAAGACTGGCGTGGAGTTCCTGTTCGTCCCGATCACGGTGTTGGTGGTCGGCTATATCAAGAAGCGTGAGCCGAGCTACGGGCCAGTCGCAGCCTAGGGAACCCCGCGAGACCTGCCACGCCAACCACAGCTAGGAGTAGTACCGGCCCAGCGTCTCCGCCTTGAACTCGAAGAAGTCCCCGGACTCGATGGCCAACCGCGCATCGTCCACCATCTTCACCACGAAGCGCTCGTTGTGAATGGAGATCAGAGTGGCCGAGACCATTTCCTTGGCCTTGTACAGATGGTGGATGTACGCGCGCGAGTAGTTTCCGCACGTGTAGCAGTCGCAGCCGTCCTGCAGTGGTCCGAAATCGGCCTTATAGCGCGCCCCGGAGAGGTTGAACCGACCGGACGGCGTATAGAAAGCTGAGTTTCGGGCCACGCGGGTTGGTGAGACACAGTCGAACGTGTCGGCCCCGTTCTCGATTGCCGTGAAGATATCGTCCGGCTCGGAAATGCCCAGCAGGTGCCGTGGCTTGTCCTCGGGGAGTTCCTCGTTGCACCAGCGCACAATCGTGCCCAGGTTTTCCTTCTCCAACGCACCACCGATCCCGTACCCGTCAAAAGGCATTGCCCCCAGATCCTGGCAGGCCTTTCGGCGCAGATCCTCGTACTGCGCACCCTGGATCACCCCGAACAGGGCCTGGTACGGCTTCCCGACTCGGGAAACAGTCAAACGGGCATGCTCTTCCAAGCACCTCAGGGCCCAGAGACGGGTCCGTTCCAGCGACTCCTCCTGGTAGGCCCGCGAGTTCTGCAACGTGGTCAGCTCGTCGAACGCGAACATGATGTCAGCCCCAATCTGATGCTGGACCTGCATGGAGATCTCGGGGGAGAAGCGGTGTCGGTCCCCGTTGAGGTGCGACTTGAACCACACGCCGTCGTCATCAATGTGCGCCAGCCGTTCCTTGCCTGGCGCCACCGCATCATCAGGGCCGGAAGTGTCCACATTCTTCATGTCGATGACCTTCTTGAACCCCGATCCCAGGCTCATCACCTGGAATCCGCCGGAATCCGTAAACGTCGGGCCGGACCAATTCATGAAGGCCCCCAGCCCGCCAGCGGCGTCGAGGATCTCAGGGCCCGGCTGCAGGTACAGGTGATAGGCGTTGGCCAGCACTGCCTGCGCACCGAGCCCGGCAATGGACTCGGGCAGCACGGCCTTGACTGTTGCTTTGGTTCCGACGGCGATGAACGCGGGCGTCTGGATGGTTCCGTGCGGCGTGGTGATGGTTCCGGTCCGGCCCAGGAAAGTGCCGCCATTGGCTTCGATCAAGGCGTCCGACGGCGAACACGTTTCGGTCAGGCGCTGGCCCACCGAAAACGAGAACTCGGTTTGCCGTGAAGAAAGACCCGGCAAGGCTGTGGACGGAGGAGACGAGGGCAGGAAAGCGGAAGCTGGCACGCTAACAAGTGTGCCAGCTTTACCCCGGGTAACCTGCGGAACCCTTCCTACGAGCTGTAGTTCTCATCCTTCCACTTGTCCCAGGATGACCTGATATCCGCCAAGGTGTGGGCCCCCAGATCGTAGGTGGAGGCAATCACCATGGAACCGCCGTCGGGCCTTTTGTCAGGGATCGGCAGTTGCTCGGCAACGATCAGCAATCCATCGCCGTGCTCTGCGTAGCTGTGAACAGTGAGCCCCACCTGGTGCCGGCTCTTGAACCAGACCTTGCCCGAAATCTCTTCACCGGTGGAAAGTTTGAGCGAATACTCATCCCCGACCGGCGGGAGGTCGCCAAGCCCCAGCTTTTCGATGGCGAGGCCACCACTTCCCGGAAGGGACACGAAGTGGGTGCGCCGTTGACCATGGGGGTGTCTCTCGAGGGCGAAACGGAGTTGTTGAAGGAAGGTCAGCCAGCCCTGCGTGATGTCCTCGTCCCATTCCGCCCACTCGGAGTCATGGTCCAGCGCGGCGCGGGTGACTTTGACTTCGGTGCCGCCGGAAACAGGGTGGAGCTCAAACTCATCCCCGGCGTGGACAGTCAGTTTGGTGTGATCCGCATTTTCCACAACATCCGGGTGAAAGTAGATCTGTTTGATTTCATCGGCGAGGTCATCGGCTTCCCATCCGTGCCATTGAGCCACCAGGGAGGGTTCGCGCAGCATTGTCCAAACCTGCTGCGCGTCGGCATTAATCACAACGCTCAGATTGTTCGTCATGGCCCCGAATCTACCGCCGTTCGCGTCCGTAATACAGGTCTTGAAGTTTACAAGTGCCGGGACTAGGCGGCTGCATCAGGACACCGCTCCTTCAGGCCCGCACAGCATCCAGTTCCATGCCGATGCGCCGGCCCAGTTCCTCTTCTCCGAGGGTCTCGGATCCACCGTGGGCCCGCAGGAACAACAGCGACTCCAGACGGAGGAACCGCCAGTCGCGTTCGGCTTCATGGTTGCCGTTATCGATTGCGCGGAAGATTTCCTTGTCGTACAAGTTCGGTTCGTTCAGGGCGCGTTGGCGGACCTTCGCGGCGATTCGGGCCTTGAAGGGGTCCGTTTCCTCCGACTCGTGGGCGCGCAGCAATTTCTCGTAGACGGCCGCGCGTTCGGTCTGTCCGCCCTCCCGGCAGATGAAGCTGGAGAGCGCCAGCGCGCGTTCGATCGACGCCCAGCGATCGGGGTTGCCGTCAAAGGGAAGCACGTTCAGGAGATCCGCCACGGCCAAGGCGTTGTCCGGATCGCGTAGCACAATGCAGAGATCGAACGCCAGGTTGCTGAGGTCCCGAAGGCAGCTGCCGGATTTGGTGTTGATGCCCTTCGCCAACCTCTCGGCGAGCACCTGAACGCCGTTCTTGCCCTTGTGATTGGCGACGGCGGCCCGCACTACGGCTTCAGGCGTTCCGGCCGGCTCGGGGATCAGCGCGAGCTCTTCGGGGACAGGCGTGGTAACCGCAGGCGGCGTTTCCGGGCGTGGGGGAACGACGACGGCGGAACCCGCTGCTGCGTCAGAGTCGCCTTCCAGCGAGGTGCTGGACTCCGCGTCATCTTCAGATTCAGGCTGGCGGACGGCGGCTTCGGGTGCGGCCGAGCCAGCCGAAGCTCCGTCACCCACTGGCACACTGGAGCCAACAGCGATCCGCACCGTCCCGCCGTCGACCCTTGTCACCAGCAGCAGCGCGGGAACGCCATAATCATCGTTCTGGACCTCGACGCTGCCGATCTCCTCGGCAGGCCCGTCTCCGGGCAGGAACACAAAGTCTCCGGGTTGCAGGTCCCCAGCCTGCTTTTCGCGGTATTGCTGTGAGGCTGGGCTGTGAGTCATCGGAAGTCCTTTGGTTCTCTTGCGGTCCGCCGTCCAGTCTACAAACTCCAGCCGCCGCAGGACGCGGGACCCGCTAAAGGACGATGCCGAACTATGGGACTATGCCCGAACTAGAGGACGATGCCCGAGAAAGCCAGCGCCTGGCGCACGAGGTTGCCGCGGCCGCCCTCGAACTCCTGCTGAACGTCGTCACCCAGGACTTCCTGCGGCGTCATCCACGTGAGTTCCAGGGCGTCCTGGCGCGGTTCACATTCGCCAGTGACGGGGATGATGAAGACCAACGACACCGCGTGTTGACGGTCGTCGGTGAAGCCTGTCTGGGACGGTGCGGGGAAGTATTCGGCCACCGTGAAGGGAACGGGGCTGATGGGCAGCTGCGGGAACGCGAGGGGGCCGAGGTCCTTTTCCATGTGCCGCAGCAGGGCTGCCCGGATGGTTTCACGGTAAAGGACGCGGCCGGAGACGAGGTAGCGAACCATGTTGCCGTCGGCGTCGCCCTGCAGGAGGGAACCGACTTCATTGACGTACCCGAGCGGATCCAGGCGAACGGGGACTGCCTCCACGTAGACCATGGGAAGGCGGCCGCGGGCTTCGAACAGGTCTTCGTCGGAAAGCCAGCCTGGATACGGGTCGGGTGTACGTACGCTCATGGTTAAGTTCTACCGCATCCCCAGCCGAAGTTTGGTGGCAGCGGCGCCGTGGCTGCGGGGTTACGCTCTCGGCTGTATTACGCGGCCGGGACTGGTGACTTCTCCACGACAACCGACGCCGGCGCCGCGCCGCTCACAGCATCCGGGTTGGCGACGTACAGGACGTCTTCGGTGATCCTGGCCTCGATGCCCGCAGCCTTGAGGCGCTCCAGCAGTGGTTCCAAATCGCCGTCGTACTCAAACGCGAGGTCCCCGTTGGTGGCGTCCGCACCGTGGATGATGCGCAGTATGCCGCCGTTCTTGGTGGTGAAGGTCGCCGATTCGTCGTCCTCCGTGCGTGGCCGGGCTCCGATGTTGCGCAAAACATTTGCGGAGAACGCCACCAAAGGGCTCACCCACGTCCCTGCCACCGTGAGTGCTGGGTCGGCATCAGTGGATGTGGCCCAGCTGCCATCTGCTGCCCGTCGCGCGGGGAAAGCAAAGAACTCGAAACCGTCATCGGCCGAGATCCGCACCGTGGGCCCGTAGGAGGCCTCATGGAGCTCTGCTTGGCTGCCCTCTTCCTCAGTACGGCGTGCGAACTCCTCCATATTCCCTACCTCCACACTGAAGATCGTGTAACCATCCAGTGGGTGGCCGTGCTCCAGCCGGCCCATCGCGAGGCGACCCGAGCCGGCGTCGAACTCTTGCCAGTCGCCGTCGTCCACCGTCTTCACCAAACCCAGCGCCTGCAGCAGCGTGGTCCACTGCTCAAAGTGCGATGTGTAGTGGATGGGGCGGGCTCGCAACATGGGTCCTCCTGGGCTGGCTTCGCTGGCACTCCGGCTTCTGACCTCCACACTATGCGGTCGGGTTTGCCGCAGAATGAATCCATGCCCATCGAGCTCGAAGAATTGATCGTCAAGGACGCGGCCGAATGGCGTGCGTGGCTTGAGGCGTACGCTGCCGACAGCCCGGGTGTGTGGTTGGTCCTGCATAAAAAGGGTGGGAACGTCACGGAGCTGGATTACGACGCCGCGCTGGACGAGGCGCTGTGCTTCGGCTGGATCGACGGCCAATCAAAAAGCCGCGACGCCGACAGCTACTTCCAGCGCATGACACCCCGGGGGCGCCGGAGCATCTGGTCAGCACGGAACGTTGGGCATATTGCCCGCTTGGACCAGGAAGGCAAGATGACCGCCGCGGGATGGGCCGCCGTCGACGCCGCCAAAGCCGATGGGCGTTGGGAAGCTGCCTACGCCGGTCCTGCGGATTCCGTGGTTCCTGATGATCTCGCTGCTGCCATCGCCGCTGTCCCGGAGGCACAGGCCATGTTCGACGTCCTGACGTCCCAGAACCGCTTCGCCCTCATACACCGGACCAACCTGGTCAAAAGGGCAGAGACGAGGGAGCGGAAGATCGCTGGTTTCGTGGAGATGCTTGCCCGGCACGAGGCGCCATACCCGCAGAAGAAGCGTCCGGCTTCGGAGCCCAGGCAGGCTTCCCAATCCGGATAGCTCAGGCCTCGGGTGCGAACGCCACGCCTTCGCCCACGACGCGAAGGCAGAGTTCGGTGCCAGGCTTGGTGATGGAAGCGTTCCAGTGTCTGATGGTGATGATCTCTCCTCCGCCGGGGTAGCGGTGGCCATTTCCGGAGAGCACGCCGTCAGCCGCGGTGTAAGCGCCGAGCCGTATCCGGACGGTCGTTTCGGGACCGAAGTAGTCCGTGTCTACAACGACGCCCCGGATCGGGCCGTCGGGTGCGATGCGTATCTGCTCCGGGCGGAGCATGAGCTGCACTTTGCCCTGTGCTGGTGGCCGGCGGACGGGAATCCCGCCGAGTGAACACGTGGCCAGGGACCCTTCCATCCAAGCGTCCAGGATCACGGCGTCGCCGAGGAATTCGGCCGTCGCGCGGTCAGCTGGCCGCGTATAGACCACGAATGGGTTGCCAATCTGCGCCAGTTTTCCTCCGCGCATGATGGCCACTTGGTCGGCAAAGGAAAGAGCTTCGGCTTGGTCGTGCGTTACGAGGATGGTTGTGACGCCTGCAGCGTTGAGCACCTTGGCCACAGCCCGGCGCGTAGCTACGCGGAGCCCGGCGTCGAGAGCCGAGAACGGCTCATCCAGCAACATGAGCTCCGGTTCGCGGGCCAGGGCACGTGCCAAGGCAACGCGCTGTTGCTGGCCGCCCGACAACTGGTGCGGACGCCGCTTCGCCATGGAGCCGTCCAAGGACACCATTTCGAGCAGTTCCTGGACGCGGGAAGCAACGGCCCGGCGGCCGCCGTCGAGCTTTCCGGAATCCAAGCCAAAAGCGACGTTCTGTCCCACGGTCAGGTGCGGGAAAAGCGCTCCATCCTGGGCGACGTATCCCACCTGCCGTTTGTGCGCAGGGAACCACACTCCATTGCCCGCAACCGTTGAGCCGTTCAGGGAAATGGTCCCGGTGTCTGGGTGCTCGAAGCCTGCGATCAAGCGAAGCAGCGTGGTTTTGCCGGAGCCGGAAGGACCCACAATGGCGGTGGTTCCGCCCTTGGCCACGGAAAGATTGACCCCCTTCAGCACAGCCTGGGAACCGAAATTCTTTGTGACCTCAGAGATGTCCAAGTGCGTGTTGGTGGTGGGCACAATGGACGGCGCCACGCGGGGTGACGGGAGCCTGGGTGGGGATTGTTCGGTCACTGTCCGGCCACTTTCTTGGACTGTTGGAAAAGAAGGTAGGTCATCGGGGCGGAAAGCACGATCATCAGCAGCGCATAGGGTGCGGCGCCTGTGTAGTCGATCTCGCTGCTCTTGCTCCAGAACTCTGTTGCCAGGGTGCGGGTTCCATTGGGCGAGAGAAGGAGGGTTGCCGTGAGTTCATTGACGATGGCCAGGAAGACGAGTGCGGCACCACCTGCCGCAGCCGGCGCCGTGAGCCGCAGGGTCACACGGAAGAAGGACACCATCGGAGCTTTGCCAAGGGATTGGGCGGCTTCATCGAGCTCTTTAGGTGCCTGGGCCAGCCCGGAGCGGATGTTGACCAGCGCCCGGGGAAGGAAGAGCAGGACATAGGCGGCAACCAACACGCCGGCACTTTGGTAGATGCCGGGAACTGCGCGGATGCTCACGGTGACGAAGGCGAGGCCCACCACGATTCCGGGCAGGGAGCTGGTGACGTAGTTGGACAGTTCGAGCATCTTGCTGAACCAGCTGGGATGCCGAACCGCCAAGTAGGCCATGGGAAAGGCAACGATCGTGGTAACTGCTGCACCGGCAGCCCCGTACAGGAGGGTCTGCAGCAGCGCGGGCATGAATTCGTCGGCGGCCCATACCTCAGCACCTCCGGCAAAAAGCCAGCGCAGGACGAACCAGACAGGAAGCCCAAACGCCAACCCTGTCAGGGCAAGCAAAGCGAGCTGCGCCGGAGCTTGGTATCCGCCCAGAGGCGCCCGTGTTGCTTTGGCCTGGGCACCTGAGCCAATCCGGGCATAGCGGGCGGTGCCTCGGCTCTTGACTTCGGCAAGGAGAAGAAGCAGGCAGAGGAAGACCAGGACGCTGGCCAGCATGTTTCCAGCGGCACCGTTGAACGTCGACTGGAACTGGACCATGATCGCCGTCGTGAAGGTATCAAAGCGGATCATTGCGAAAGCGCCGTACTCCGCAAGGAGGTGCAGGGCGACCAGCAATGCACCTCCGGTCATTGCGATACGAAGCTGGGGGAGCACCACTCGGAAGAACACGGCCCAGGAACCCAAGCCGAGCGACGCGGCGGATTGTTCGATCGCCGGATCCAAGCGCCCCAGCGTGGCGGCGGCGGGAATGTAAACCAAAGGGAAATAGGAGAGGGTGGCGATCAGCACGCCGGACCAGATGCCCTCCATGGAAGGTACGGCCGATACCCACGCGTAACTGTTGACGAAGGCGGGAATGGCAAGCGGTGCCGCTAGTGCAACGGCCCACCAGCGGCTCCCTCGCAGCTTGGTGCGCTCAACCAGCCAAGCGCCGCCCACCCCAAGAATGAGGCACAACGGCACCGTCAAGACCGTCAACATGATGGTGTTCAACAGCAGTTCGCCCACGCGGGGGCGAACAATGAGTTCGACGGCGGTGTCCCAGCCTGTCGTTGCCGTCATGAAGATGACGTAGCCCAAGGGCATCAGGGAAAACAGCGCGATCAACACCGCCAGCAAGGACACCGTGGAAACGCCGAATGGCGGGCGAGGGCGTTTGCCCTTGCCCGCCGTCGTCGTGCTCCCTGCCGACTGTGGAATGTCGGGAGCCGAAAGATCAGTGATCACAGAATTACAGGAGTCCTGCCTTGGTCATCAGATCGGTGACCTTTGTGGAGTTCAGCTTGGCCGGGTCAACGGTGGGTGCCTGCAGCTCCTTGATGGGCACAAGCTTGTCATTGGCATCTACCTGCGAGGCGATGGCGTACTCGAACGAGGTACCGGTCTTCAGGATTTCCTGTCCCTTCTTGCCGGTGATGAACTTCAGGAATGCCTGGGCATCCGCTGCCTTCTTGGACGACTTCAGGACACCGCCACCGGAGACCGAAAGGAACGCGCCCGGATCCTGGTTCTTGAAGAAGTACGGTGTGACGTTCTTGGAGTTCTCGCCGGTCTTGGCCTGGTCGCCATAGTAGTAATAGTGGTAGATCAGGGCGGCGTCCACTTCACCAGCGTTGACGGCCTTCATGGCCGTGCTGTTGCCCTTGTAGGCTTTGAAGTTTTCCTTCATGCCCTTGAGCCACTCTTCCGTGGCGGCTTCGCCCTTGAGTTCGAGCAGCGCTGCGACGATCGCCTGGAAGTCAGCACCGGACGGTGAAGCGGCCCACTTGCCCTTCCACTCCGGGTTCGCCAGGTCCAGCATCGACTTGGGCAGCTTGTCTTCGCTGATCTTGTTCTTGTCGTACACCAGGACGGTGGAGCGGGCTGCGATGCCGGTCCACTTGCCCGTGGAAGGACGGAATTCAGCGGGGACCTGGTCCAGTGTGGCCTTGTCTACGTCGGCAAACAATCCGGCATTCTCAACCTGCGCCATTGCGGGGGAGTTCTCTGTCAGGAATACGTCTGCCGGAGAAGCTGCACCTTCCTGGACAATCTGGTTGGAAAGTTCGGTATCCGAGCCCTGCCTCATGGTGACCTTGATGCCGGTTTCCTTGGTGAAGGCGTCCACCCATTCCTGGGTCAGGCTCTCATGCTGCGCGTTGTAGACCGTGATGCCTTCGCCCGAAGCAGCCGCATCCGACGGCGAACCGGAGGCGGCAGGCGTGCTGGCGTTGGAGCCACAGGCGGTGAGGCCAAGGGCGGCGGATGCGAGCAGGGCGATGCCCGCCAGCGCGTTTTTGGAGAGCTTCATAAGGGCTTCTTTCTGCGAACAAAGACACAGAGTGCCAAGCTTTGGGCTTGTTCCGTGTGAGCGGGAAGGTTTGGGGGAACCCGCTGAGAAAAGCGTAGGTTAGGCAAACCTATGCTTCCAAAGCGTGAAGGGCTTATGTGACAAGGATCACAACAATTACGTAACTGTTGCGTGCCCTAATTGCTAGCTCGCCAGCGTGGCTGCCGCCTCCAGTGTCATCCATGCCTGCAGTTGGGTGGAAAGCTCGACGGCGGTCCCCGCTGGATACGTCTCCCTCGCCGGGCGCAGGGGGTTGGGGGAGAAGGTGGGACCCGGATACTTGGGATCACTGGTGGACTCCCAGCGGCCATCCCAGAAGGCCCCGGCTGTGCTGAATACAAGGCCTCTGGCTGCCTTGCGCGTGGTTTCCGGGAGGCGCTGATCCCTCGCGGCGAGTGCAAGGTAACGGATCAGGATGCCGGTAAAGAGGCCCCCATCCCCGGTTCCATCACCGTGAATTACTTGCGTGCCGGGCACCGTGAGCTCCCTCGCAACGGCTTCGACCAGATGGGCGGCGCGGTCCAGGTTCTCCACTCCGCCCAGTTCCAGGAGTGCCCCAAGGATTGGCCCTTGGTTGTAGGTGTAGATCGCATCTTCGAGGATTACTTGCCCCTTGCGCAGCCGTAATCCGTCGAGATAAAGGCCTCGATCGGGGTGAAGGAGCTTACCGTTCAGCCAATTCACCAGGGCTTGAGCCCTCTCACGGCGATCGGTTCGTGCGAAGTAGAGGGCCACAGGGGCCGTTGCCGGGGTGTTCTTGAAGTCCCTCTTGGTACTCCAGAATGTTCCGCCACCCAGGTCGTCCGTGGAGGCTGAGTCGAATTGAAGCGTCAGCTTCCGGCGGATGTATGCATTCCGGCGACGTCCGGGCTTTCGCGTCTCCTCGGCCAGCTTTTCCAGCCGGAGCGTGGACAATGCCAGCCAGGCCATGTCGTCGTAGTAATCGTTGACGTACCGGAAGAAGTTTCTGAACCGCATGGTGGTGACCAGCCGGGAAGCGAGCCGTCCCGCGCTCGGGCGGGAGTCGCCGTCGAACCTCGTTTTGGTGGCCAGTTCCCTCCGACCCGTGTCCACCAAGCAGTCGACGTAGTGCGCCTGCCACCAGTAGTGCCATGGACCGAGAAGGCTGCGGATGCCGCGGAAGGGGATGCTGATAGCGCCGATGTGGGTGCCTGGGAGGAAAAGCAGCCGTCTGCCGAAGGCCCGTGTGACAGAACGGGCGGCCTCATCTGCGCGAATGGCCCACATTGCCGCCTCCGTTGCGGGTGGTTGCTGGCCGGCGGGATTGCTTTCGGTGGGCATGGAACCAGCCTATCGGGGGCCCAAGGTGCGCCGGATCACAATTCCAGTTAACATGCATTAACGGATTTGAGTTCTGCATCAAGGAGGATGGATGGACATCAAGGGCACGGTCGCGCTGGTCACCGGCGGTGCGTCAGGCTTGGGCGCGGCAACCGCTAAGCGCTTGTTCGACGTCGGAGCGTCGGTGGTGTTGGTGGACCTGCCAAATTCTGCAGGGGAGGATTACGCGGCGGAGTTGAACACCATTGGCTCGGCGGCTGGCTCGAACGGAGCTGGCTCGAATGCCGCGGGTTCCGCTGCTGGGGACTCAGTTCCACGGGCTGTCTTTGCCCCCGCAGACGTGACCAACGAAGCCCAGGTCCAGGCCGCCGTCGACGCCGCCGCTTCTCTGGGAACCCTGCGGATCGTAGTTAACTGCGCAGGCATCGCGACGCCGGGCAAGGTCCTGGGCCGTGAGGGTGTCCTGCCCCTCGAGGCATTCAACAAAGTCATCCAGATCAACCTCGTTGGAACCTTCAACGTCATCCGCCTGGCAGCTGCAGCCATGGTGGAAAATGAGCCGGTCACTACCGAATTAGGCGGCCCGGAACGCGGAGTCATCATCAATACGGCGTCCGTCGCCGCTTTCGAAGGGCAGATCGGCCAGCCAGCCTATGCCGCATCCAAGGGTGCTGTTGCGGCGATGACACTGCCCCTGGCGCGCGAGTTCGCCCGCTCCCTGATCCGGGTTGCTACCATTGCCCCCGGCATCTTCGAGACTCCGATGATGGCCGGATTGCCCCAAGCTGCCCAGGAGTCGCTCGGCCAGCAAGTACCCCATCCTGCGCGGCTCGGCCGCGCGCCCGAATACGCCAATCTTGCCGCCCACATCGTCGAGAATGCGATGCTGAACGGCGAGACGATCCGGCTGGACGGCGCCATCCGCATGGGCCTGAAATGATGGGGGACTACAGCGGAGGGCCGGCTCCCGCGGGTTCGGGGCGCTACATACCGGCGTCTGTGGCGGACCTGCCCAAGGCCGACTTCTTCGACTTTGAGTCTCTCCTGAGTGTCCAGGAACAGCGGAAACTCAACGAGCTCCGCTCCTTCCTTGCCGCCGAGATCGCGCCCTACGCCGGACAGTGGTGGGACAAAGCCGAGTTCCCCGAACACATCCTGCCCAAGCTCGCGGCCCTCCGGCTCAGTGCTCCCGCCCAGCGCGGCTACACACATTTGTTCGCCGGGCTGGTCATTGCCGAGATGACACGGGTGGACACCTCCATCGCGACGTTCTTCATGGTCCATCATGATCTCTTCGTTGAGTCGCTCTACGACTTTGGCAGCGATGTCCAGCAGGACAAATACCTCGACGACGCCTCAAACCTCCGCACAACGGGCGCCTTCGCGCTCACCGAACCAGAGCACGGATCCGACGTCGCGGGCGGTATGCAGACAACAGCACGCCGTGTGGAAAGGGCGGAGTCCGACGGCGGCGATTACTGGGTGATCAACGGCGCCAAGCGCTGGATCGGCAACGGGACGTTCTGCGACTACATGCTGGTTTGGGCCAAAGATGAAAGCGATGGTGCTGTACGAGCATTCATTGTGGACGCCTCACTACCGGGTATCACGCGGAGCCGGATAGAGAACAAAATTGCCCTGCGGACAGTGCAGAATGCCGACATTCTCTTCGAAGACGTCCACGTCACGGAATCAGACCGTTTCGCAGGAATCAGCAGTTTCGCGGACACGAACCACCTCCTGCGCGGCTCACGGATCATGGTTGCCTGGCAGGCAGTCGGCCAGCAGTTGGCAGCCTTCGATGTCGCACGGCAGTATGCGGTGGAACGACTGCAGTTCGGTAAACCCCTTGCCCGGTTCCAGCTGATCCAACAGCACCTGGTGGACATGCTCGGCAACGCCGTGGCCAGCATGGGAATGATGGTGCGGATCGCCCAACTTCAGGAGGGCATTTCCCGCGACGCACAAGGTGCCCGGCACGGCGGTGCCGACATGTCACAGGTGGCTCTGGCAAAGGCCTACTGCAGTGCACGCATGCGTGAAAGTGTGGCCTTGGGACGCTCCATCCTGGGCGGAAACGGTATCGTCACCGACTACAAAATTGCCAAGATCTTCGCCGACGCTGAGGCCATCTTCACCTACGAGGGCTCATACGAGATCAACTCATTGATCGTGGGCCGTGCAGTAACGGGTGTCTCTGCGATCGTCTAGCCAGCCGCTGTCCGGGTTCCCGGCGCTTTACTCCTGAGGGATCTTTTCGCCAGCCTCAACGCGGACGTCGATGGAATTTCCGCGGACCGGCATCGGGCAGGTGCCATAAGGGGTAAAGGCGCTGGGGTAGTTGATGGCGCGGTTGAAATCGATCACCACAGATCCATCAGGGCGTGGGCGGGGAATGAAAACCTTCCTCCACTCGTCCGTGGTGTCGCCGTTGGTTTCATCATGGAAGGTCACGTTCAAAGCGCCGAGTTTCTCTTCCTCAGCATGGAGTCGAACTTCATGGGCAACGCCAGGAACCCGGAACACCACCTCCCCGACCGAACGATGAACGCCGTCCACCAAGGGGTTGGCCGTTCCGATGGGTACATCCACCGGCTGGTCATAGGGTTCGAACCGACCCTGAATCACCCAGTCCGGGTTGTAATCGTAGGTGGGAACCCCAGTGAAGTCCGTAAAAACAGGCGAGCCCGCATCTCTGGTCCGGATGGCATACTTGTCCGCCCGCATCGCAAGCTCCACCACCACCTGCTTGCCGTCTTCGCCGCCGTACTGCACCCACATCAGGGACTCTTCATCCTGCAGGGTTGCCGTCACGGTGCCATCAACGCTTTCGCCGGTTTCAACGAGGGTCAGGCCGTCCTCGCTGGTGGCCGTGAGGGTTGCAGTCCTGCCATCCGTTGACCACAGGCCCGGGGCAAACTCGACTTCTGCCGGCTCCGACTCGAGCCACTGAAACGATGTGAGCGTCAGCCAGCCGTGATCCGAGGCCAGTGCTGCATTTCGAGACGCTCGGAACCGCTCCCAACGGGCAAGCTGGGCATCTGTTGCAGTGGTGGGCGAGCTCATGATTCTCCTCGTCAGATGTGAGCCACGGTTGGGCGGCTTTGCAATCTCCTCAACTATGCGCCGCACCGGTGCATTCCCGGAAGCGTGCAGCATTGAGCGTGGAACCCCGACCATGCGTCCGGATGCGTGCAACCCTATGCGTGCAACGATGGGCCGCGCATCGTGTGCACGGCCCATCGTTTGCTTGGGATCGCCATTCGCAGTGGAGCCTATGAGTCCTTGCGGTCTTGCATGGCTATCGGGATGTCAGTGGCCATCCGACTCGGCCTTTTGCTATTTAGTGCTGACGACGAGCCGATCGCCTAACGCCCAGGAAAGCGAGCAACGATCCCAAGGCCAACAGTGCAGCGGCTGCGTAGATGAAGGCCGGGCTTTGAGCGCCAGTAGTAGCCAGGGGTTCTGGTCCTGCAACTTCCGCGGGCTGAGTGGGCTCGTCAGTGGTTACAAGTACCGGGCCTGTGGTGCTGGCGCTTGGGCTGGGTGTTGCGGTGGTGGAGCTCGGCGTCGGCGTGGGTGTTGCGGTGGTGGGGCTCGGCGTGGGTGTGGGTGTCGGGGTCGGTGTGGGTGTTGCGGTGGTGGGGCTCGGCGTGGGTGTGGGTGTTGCGGTGGTGGGGCTCGGCGTGGGTGTGGGTGTCGGGGTCGGTGTGGGTGTTGCGGTGGTGGGGCTCGGCGTGGGTGTGGGTGTCGGGGTCGGTGTGGGTGTTGCGGTGGTGGGGCTCGGCGTGGGTGTTGCGGTGCTGGGGCTTGGCGTCGGAGTCGGTGTGGGTGTTGCGGTGCTGGGGCTCGGGGTCGGCGTGGGCGTCGGTGTCGGGCTTGCCGTTCCGTTGCCTGTTCCGTCAGCGCGCGTCCGCCGGGTTTCGGCCCCAACGGGGGTTTCCTCGCCTGCAATAGTCACGGTTCCGCTGTTGGTGTAGACGTCCAGCTTCTTGTCGGTCACTTTGGTGACGACGAACAGCTCCACCCGTTCGCCCTTGGGCAGGCCCGTCCATCGCACCGTTGCTTCTTGGGGAGTGCACTCGACAGTTGCGGGGTATCGCTCGTTGTCCATTGGCTCGGTGATGTTTCCGGAGCTGCTGACAACCTTGCCCACCCGCGGAGTGACGTGGTCACAATCGATTTCCATGCTAGCGGCGGGCGTGTCGGTGACAACGACGTCGTTTGATTCTGAAGGCATCGGAGGCATGTAAAAGATGGATTCAAGTTCAGTTTGGGGAGCGTCGGCCCACCACATGGACTTCCCCGCCGAAGTAGGGGGAGCGGGATCGCAGTCTTTGGTGCATGGACCATCGACATTCACAGGCACGCGTACCACTGTGGATCCCACGGTGAAGTTCAGTTCCGTCGTTTCGCCGGTGCCCGGCTGCACAGCATATTGCGTACTGAAATTGCACGTCCCACCCACATTGTTGGGATGGTCCGCCACGAAGTCGGTCAACGTGAAGACCACTTGTCCGGCATCGTTCGCTGCTGCCTTGGCGACCGTTACGCCGTCGGCGTTGTCAAGATCAAATGACGCGGCACCAAACCATCGAAGCTCTGGTGGTAGCTGGAGGTTGAAGGTATCGCCCGGTTGCGAGTTGTCAGGAACGGACCACTGACAGGTCAGGTCTACTTGGTCCCATTGGTTCGTAACTACTGAATCCGTGCTGATGGTGACCGCCGCACCCGGGATCACGGCAGCATTGGCTGGCCCTGCCGACCAGGCGAGCCCGAAGGCTGTCACCACAACAGCCAGTAGCGCGGCCACCAAGGAGGCAGACTTTAGATGGAGCTGATTCTTCATGTGTTGGATGGTCCTTCGAATGCGGAAGCGTGTCTCGTCGCATGGTGAGTGGCGGCTCAACGCTGTTCGTGACGGCACCAATAGGCTTCACTCACATTGCCTCGGGAATGTAGTCCTGGGACGCGGGCTCTGAAGAGGCATTTGCCAACGGGAAGAACTGCATGCGCGCGGGTCGCAGGGCTCCTTCGCCCAGGCTTTCCATGGCAGTCCTGCACTCCATCAGTTGCCCAAGGTTGTTCGCCGAGAGAGGTAACAGCACGTGGACAGCAGAATTCTTGTACATGGCAGTAGCACCTGTCCCGTGCAGCTGCCGTTGAACAGTTTCTCCGAGCCGCGCCAGCAGCGTCCAGCGATGGCCGCGGCTCTCAAGGGGCTGGGGCAGGGACAGGATCGCAAGGGCGTAAGGGTGGGAACAGGCCGTTCCAAAAATGGAGAGTTCGTGGATTTGTCGCTGGAAATGGGCTTGCGTGGCCAGGCCCGTCTCAACGTCCGTGCACGAAATCGCTGGTGCAGAATCGGCGGCCTCTGCCCATCCCTCAGCCAAGGATTGGAGAGCCTCTATATCCATGTTCCGGTCTGCCGCCAGGAAGAGGGCGCGGAAGTCCGTCATGGTTTCGCTGATTCCAACGCCGTTCCTAGCCCGCGCCGCGCCCAAGGATCTTGCGGTAGGAGGTGGAACATTGGCTCGAGTTGCCAGCGATGTCACCACCGTGCGGACCTCAGGCAGGAACCAGTCTGCGGGGAACCGCCAACCATTCTGATAACTGGTGGTCTGCCATCTGCGCATCAACAGGTGTCGGGAAAATGTACATTCGGCGAATGATTTTGTCCGGAACGATGTCATATCCGAATAGTGCGTCCGACTAAGGATTCATGACGAAAAGCGGTGGAAGGATCTCTTTGGTAAAGAGCCTATACAAATTCGCGTCATGACTTGAGCTTGATGCGCACTGCGTATATATGGGCACGATTTTATACGTTGTGGGGCTGCCTTAAATGGCATCCGGGACAGGTACTGACAACGCTTCCAGCGCGGGAGTTGAGAGCGATGGTCATCTTATCGGGTTGGTGCGGGGCGGTGACATGTCCGCATTCGACGAACTGTACGAACGCCACATGTCCGTCGCGTCCACAGTGGCCCGGCGAAACGTGGACAATCCAAGTGACGCCGAGGATGTTGTGGCCGAGGCTTTCCAAGCCGTATTGCAGAGCCTGGTTGCGGGACGGGGGCCGGACACCTTCTTCAGGGCGTATCTGCTGTCCACTGTCACCCGTCTGTCACATCATCGGAACCGGAAGGCCGGGAGGTCGCTGCCCAGTAGCGATGACGCAATTCTTGACCGTACGCTGCCGGATCCCGATGCTGTAGTCAAAGCCTTCGAATCCCATACGGTCGCAAAGGCATTTCGCGCCCTTCCCGAACGGTGGCAGGCCGTGCTGTGGTATCTGGACGTGGAAAGAATGAAGCCAGCGGCGGTGGCGCCGCTTCTGGGCCTGTCCGCGAATGCCGTGTCAGCACTGGCGCTTAGGGCACGGGAAGGCCTGAGGAGGCAATACCTGCAGGCCCATGTGGCGGAAGAACCGGACAGCGACTGCGCTGGATTCGCATCGAAACTCGGTACCTTCATTCGAGGTGGACTTTCAAGGATTGCTGAACGCAAGATGCGTCAACACCTTAATGGTTGCTCGAAATGCACCGGCGCTCTCTCGGAACTAAAGGACGTTCAGGGAACCATGAGGGCTGTGCTTATTCCGCTGGTGACCGGCGTACCTCTCGCCACCTTGGCAGCCAAGGGTGCCGGACTGGGTTTCCTGGGAGGGCTGGTCCCCATCAAGGCAGCGATAGTGGTCCCGGCTATCGGGCAACCAGCGGTAATGGCCATGGTGGCGGTAGCAGGATTGGGCCTGGCTCTAGGCGCGGTTGGAATCGTTGGTCGCTTGACGCCGGATGTCCCCATGGAGCAGTTGGCCATTGAGACAAGTTCCTCCCATCAGGAGTCATTCGTGGGGACTCATGCCCCCACTCCCACAGCGACGCCGATGCCGAGCCTGCCATCGCCGGCGTCGCCAGCAGCAGTTGAGCCAGCGCCGTCAAGCGCCGGGCATGAGGGCTCAAACGCTGGGGCCGAACCCTTGGTCGCCGCCCCGGTACCTTCCGGCATGGAATCCCAGCCGCCCTCGCAACAATCTGTTCCTTCGCCGGACCCCGCCTCATCAGCGGCAACTGCCCTTCCCGCGTCACTTGTAGCGGTGACAGCCTCGGTGCGGATACCAAAGGACCATGGTTCCGGCATGACGGCCATGGAGGTGGACTTTGGGATCGGCGGTTCACAGTCCCTGGGACCGGCCAAAGCCGTGTTCTCTGTGGAGCCGGATGCACGGATCCAGGAGAGTTCATTGATTGCTCCGGAAGGGTGGTCGTGCTCGATGGACGGGCGGACAGCCGTCACGTGCATTACAGGTTCGGCACGGCGGAGCGACCTCCATTTTCAGGTTTCAGCCCAGTCCAAGCGAAAAAAGGGCGCCGGTGTCCTGACATATTCCTTGAGTGGAAGTGGTCTTGCAGCTGGCGAATTTGTGCACAAATACTGACCCCGAATCACTGCTGGATACAGCGTCACGAACCTATTGCTCAGGCCACTACCTCAGAGGCGGTGCCCCGAGAGGGCAGTCGCCCATTTATCTGTGCAATTTAGGGGAAATATGAAAGCGACGTTGTTGGCCGCTGCGGGCTTGCTGGGCGCGTTGGCGGCGGTTTGGGCTTTGCTCCCGATCGGTCAAAACTGGTTCGTTCGCAGGTTCAGCTCGCCGCATGGCCTCCGATGGGCCATGGCAAGTTTGGGCGCCCTGTTGCTGCTGTCTCTGGTGGGATGCGCAATGGGGCCGACGCAGCGCCCATGGCTTGAGGTTGTAGTCCTGCTCGCAGGAGCCGCGTTGATTGTGGGCTTTCTTGTCGCGCCAGCCTTCAGGATTCACCATGGTGTGGCCATTCAGCCTCGAAGGGTGCTGGCCATAGGAGCGCACCCTGATGACCTGGAATTGGCTTGCGGTGCCACCCTCGCCAAATTGGCCGATGCCGGGCATGAAGTCCGAACCATGGTTATGAGCTCGGGGGGAAAGGGAGGAGACAGCGCCATCCGTCTCACCGAAGCCGCATCGGGCTCGGATTTCATGGGTGCGTCCAAGGTCCATGTCCACGACTTTACGGACACCAGCCTCGCGGAACATGGGGATGAAATGGTCCAAGCGATTGAAGCCGTGATGGCCGATTTTCGCCCTGACGTTGTGATTACCCATTCCCGTAACGACTACCACCAGGACCATCAGGCCGTACACAGTGCGACTATGCGGGCCGCCCGCCAGCACTCCTCCATCCTGTGCTTCGAGAGTCCTTCATCCACACGGCAGTTCGATCCCAGTGTCTTCGTGGATATCGCGGGGTATGTGGACGTGAAGATTCACGCCGTTGCCATGCACCGGAACCAAAAGGGCAAGCCATATATGAGTGCAGAAAGAGTCCGCAGCCTCGCAGCGTTCAGGGGCTCGCAAGTGAAGACGACATATGCAGAGGGTTTCGAACCTGTTCGACTACTTGGCTCTGCGGTAGGGGAGTTCTGATGGTCCGGGTACTGGTAACAGGCGTTGGAGGGCCAGCTGGCTCCTCCTTGGCGGATCAGCTGAGGGAACTGGGACACTGGGTCCTGGGCGTTGATATGCAACCGGTCCACGGTTCAGCGGCTGACATGGTCTCCTTGGTATCGGCCTCCAGTTCTCCCGACTACCTGTGGGAATTGCGGGGACTCGTGGGCGCCCATGGCATCGAGCTCGTGGTGCCAACCGTCAG
Organism: Paenarthrobacter sp. 10N417; assembly: GCF_056394745.1. Taxonomy (NCBI): domain Bacteria; kingdom Bacillati; phylum Actinomycetota; class Actinomycetes; order Micrococcales; family Micrococcaceae; genus Paenarthrobacter; species Paenarthrobacter sp. 10N417. The sequence continues at coordinate 119,180 of NZ_JBFTIL010000015.1, read as the reverse complement.
CGATGAACTCGTGCTCGTTTCCGAAGCCCGGCAAGGGTTCGCTCCTAATGTCGAGGTCCTCATTGCCGAACCCGCACCCGTTCGAATCGCGAATGACAAGTTCCTCACCATGAGGTGCCTTGCCAATGCAGGCGTCGCTGTCCCCGATTTCGGGCTCCCCGGCGATTTCGCCTCTGTCAACGAGGCGATGGCGCGGTTAGGGGGGTCCCTGGTGGTCAAGCCACGGATTTCGCGCGGTGGACGCGGGGTTCAGATCCTGGAAAAGACTGGCGACGGCGGCCGGAACGCGGCCCGCGTCTGGTCCTCCTTGGACGATTCCTGGATCGTGCAACGATTCGCGCCTGGAACAGAGTACGCGCCCGTGGTCCTCCACAGCAGGCCGGAGCCGGGTCAGGACGATCTTGTGGTGGTGTTGGAGAAGACAGAACTCAAAGAGGGGCGGGTGGGTAACGCCGTGTCCGTCAGGAGGATTGAGGGAGCCGAGAGTGCCGACGTGGCTCAATTGGCTGATTCAGCCGTGACCGCGCTCGGATTGACTGGACCTATCGACGTGGACGTGCGCCGTCTGCAGGACGGAAGTCCGGTGGTACTGGAAATTAACGCGAGGTTTGGCGCAAACAGTGCGTTCGCCCCCGAACTCCTGGAGAACGTTCTTGGCCGATATGTGGCCGGTCGATTAACCGGAAGGCCTGCGTGACACCTCTTGATGCTGCCCTGGCATTTGTCCAGGTTGGAGGCGTACTGATTCTCGGTTTCGGTGTGGTCAAAATCGTCTATGTTCCACTGGCCTTGTATTTCAACCGGCTTTACCGTTCCAACTCTGCCAAGCATCGTTATTCCGTCATCACTGACCGGCCGTTGGTCTCGGTGATCGTGCCCGGCTACAACGAGGCCGTCGTGATCACCAGTTGCGTCGAGTCGATCCTTGCCAGCCGTTATCTTCGTCTGGAAGTGATTCTGGTGGACGACGGTTCCACTGATTCCACCGCCAGCATCATGGCCGGGCTTGCAGATCAATATGATCGGGTGCGATTTCTCTCCCAAACGAACGCGGGGAAGGGAGCTGCGCTCAACTATGGCATCGCTAAGGCCAATGGCGACATCCTGATGTTTGTCGATGCCGACGGAATTTTTGCCCCTGACACCCTGATGCGCATGCTCGAGGGTTTTGATCACACCAAGGTGGGAGCGGTGTGCGGCGACGACCGGCCGGTTAACCTGAATCGCGTTCAAACGATGATGCTTGCCGTTCTAAGCCATGTCGGGACCGGCCTGGTCCGCAGAGCCTTGTCCTTGTTGCATTGCCTGCCAATCGTCTCCGGGAACATAGGTGCCTTCCGCCGTGACGTAGTCCAGCTGGTAGGCGGTTTTCACGAGGACACGCTCGGTGAGGACCTTGAGCTTACTTGGCGTGTCTATAAGGCCGGCTACCGGGTAAGGTTCCAGCCCTCAGCGCTGGTTTATGCCGAGTCGCCGTCAACGATGGGCGGGTTGTGGCGGCAGCGCGTTCGGTGGTCGCGGGGCTTGCTGCAGACCCTCCGGATGCACATCGGGATGCTTGGGCGGAGGCGTTACGGCTTGTTTGGCATGTTCCTTTTGTTCAACGCCATCACCATGGTGGTGATCCCTATGCTGCAACTAGCCATCTTGGCGGTGCTTCCTTTCCTGTACCTTGCTGGTTCGGGTCCCGTACCCGCTGAAGTCCTCGCCATTCTTGGTTGGTTGGGATTGTTTGTATCCCTCGCGCTGATCGTCTTCTCCATTGGCCTCAACAGGTCATGGAAGGATCTTCGTTTTCTGTGGACGTTGCCACTGTGGCCCCTGTACTCGGTATTCGTTGGACTGGCTTTAGCCAGCGCAATCGTCAAGGAGATCCGCGGTAGCCCTGCCGTGTGGAACAAGTTGCAACGGACCGGCGTGATCTCCGTAACTGCCGCCGAGGCCAGCCCCCGTTACGAGGCAGGGGTATGAAGGCTATTGGACCTCCGACGTTCGTTGCCAGGCTAACTGCCTCGTTGGTGGCCTCGATCCTCGTTGTTGCATTCTCGGGCGTCACCGCCTGCGCACGAGAACCGGAGCATCGTCCCGTGGACCGCATGGTAAATCTTGGCTTTGAGGACGTCGTCAACGAGGACACCTCGCACCTTGTTGACTTGGCGGAGCGATTGGACGCAGTGAACGCAACAGCTGTATCGATTTCCGTAGGACGCACAGACTGGACGGCTTTTCCCTGGTCCGGCCACGCAGAGGCCAGATCTTATGAGGTTTCCAGCACGAAAAGAGACTTCGTAGGGGAGTCGATCTCAGCTTTGGGGGTGGCGCATGACGGCAAGGAACGTGATGTGATCCTCACGATCGATGTCCTGTTGGACCGTGCGCTGAGTGAGGACCCCTCCCTGGCAGGACGGAATATCGCTGGAGAGCCATCCGAGTCCTTCGCCAGTGTGTCGTCCCTGCGGCACGGCAAGGCAGGCGCCCGCTTGGCTTCCTTGGCTGCCGCCGTCGCGAAGAAGTACCGGCCCACAGCCGTGAATCTCACGGAATTGATGTTCGATGATTTCACCTTTGGCAGTGAAGACTTCGATGACTTCAAAGCCACCACMGGTGAAGATGACTGGCCCCGGAACCACGAAGGCGGCATCGACCAGTCAGATGCCCGGATCAACACGTGGCGGAGCGAAGCCATGGCGGACATCGTGCGGAGGGTGGGAGCCGCCGTCGAACCCTATAGTGTGCGGCTGGAAATGGACGTCCGGTCGCCGCGGGATTCACCGTCGGCGGATCGCGCTGACAGCGGCCATGACTACGACCTCTTGCTCAAGCAGCTCTACCGGCTCCACGTTTGGGAGTACGTAGGACTCAATGCAGAGCGCTCGCCGCAGACGAAGGACCTCGCTGAAGCCCTGACCCGCCGCGCGGGCGACCGCATGTCGTTGTCTATCGGGCTGTGGTCCGATGACGGCACGATCTCTGCGGAAAGGTTCGGAACGGCCTTGCATGAGGCTGTTCGGGGCGGGGCCACATCCGTGTCGGTGACACCCGCAAGCCTCATGGACGCCGGGCATTGGGAGGTCTTGCGGAAAGCCTGGGCCCGGTAATTATGGGCTGTCCGGTGCTCACCCCGGGGGCGTACCCTGAGCGCATGGGCATGGAATCCGTGATGGCGGCAGTAGTAAGCCTTGCACTGATTGTGGGGTCGGTTTGGGCTGGCACACGGCTGGTGCAGAAGGGTGTTTCCGCGAAGGGGGCAACCGGCACACTCGGGAGTGTCCTCTCCATGATTGAACCAGCCACAGGTGCGCCGACCAAGATGGAGGCGGCGGCAGCACGCGAGGAAGTGCGGCAGCGAAGGCACGAGAAATTGGTGGCCGGCCCGGGCACCGCAGAGGCCGAACTGTTCGCCGGGAAGGTGGTCCTGCCGCCGTCGACGAGTAAAGCCGCTAAGCAGCAATCCGGTGACGCCAAAATCTGAGACGTATTCCCGCAGTAGAGTCCCGTGCGGGTAAGATCCCGTAGGAAACATTAGTAACCCGGCTCACAGTATCCAGCGCAGTGTACGAGCCAAACCAGATCCCGAAGGTAAGTATCTATGGTTCACACTGCCCATCAAGACACCGATCTCGCCGCAGAACTGCGCGCCGATGTGCGCCGCGTTTCCACCCTGTTGGGTGAGTCCCTGGTGCGACAACACGGCCCGGAATTGCTGCAGCTCGTGGAGCAGGTCCGCCTGCTGACCAAGGAATCCAAAGAGGCCGCGCGGGGCGGAGCCGACGCGACCGGTCCATGGAGCGCGCACGACGTCGTTGCCCAGGTCCGCGAGTTGCTCGCCTCCCTGCCTCTGGACCAGGCGACGGATCTGGTTCGTGCCTTCGCGTTCTATTTCCACCTCAGCAATGCGGCCGAGCAGGTCCACCGCGTCCGTGGGCTTCGGACCAGGCAGGAGAAGGACGGCTGGCTTGCGAAGGCTGTCACGGAAATCGCCGGCCAAGCTGGGCCGCAGGTCCTTCAGGACGTTGTGAATGAGCTGGATGTTCGGCCCATTTTCACGGCACACCCTACCGAGGCCTCCCGACGTTCAGTGCTGGACAAGGTCCGCAAACTCTCCGACGTCTTGGCCCAGCCCACTGAAGAGGGAACGTCTGCCCGGCGCCGGCAGGATCGCCAACTCTCGGAAATCATCGACCAAATGTGGCAGACCGATGAGCTCCGGCAGGTCCGGCCGACGCCGGTGGATGAAGCGCGCAACGCGATCTACTACCTGAACAGCATCCTCACCGATGCCATGCCGGAGATGCTGACTGACCTCTCCGAGCTCCTTGCCGAGCACGGCGTGGTCCTGCCCGCTGCCAGCGCGCCACTGCGCTTCGGATCCTGGATCGGTGGCGACCGCGATGGAAACCCCAACGTCACTGCGGCCGTTACACGCGAAATCCTGCAGTTGCAGAACCAGAACGCGGTGCGGATCAGTATCGCGTTGATCGACGAGCTGATCTCGGTCCTGTCCAACTCCACCGCCTTGTTCGGGGCTGACCAGGAGCTGTTGGACTCGATCGACGTGGATCTCAAGAACCTGCCCGGTCTGGACAAGCGCATCCTGGAGCTCAATGCCCAGGAGCCTTATCGACTCAAGCTCACGTGTATCAAAGCCAAGCTCATAAACACGGGTCGCCGAGTTTCCGCCTCGACGTACCACGAGCCCGGCCGCGACTACGCCACCACAAGTGAGCTGTTGGCCGAGTTCGGCCTGCTCGAAGAGTCGCTCCGGAACCACGCAGCGGGCCTTGTTGCCGACGGTGCCTTGGCTCGTGTCCGCCGTGCGATCGCCGCCTTTGGCCTTCACTTGGCAACCCTGGACATCCGTGAACATGCCGATTACCACCACGACGCCGTCGGACAGCTCGTGGACCGTCTTGGTACCGAGAAGCCGTATGCCTCCTTGACCCGCGAGGAACGTTTCGAATTCCTCGGTGCCGAGCTGGCCTCACGCCGTCCGCTCTCCGGCCATCCGATCAAGCTCGAAGGCACTGCGGACGGCACCTACGACGTCTTCCGGAGCATCCGCCAGGCCCTGCACACTTATGGTCCGGACGTCGTGGAAACGTACATCATTTCCATGACCCGGGGCGCCGATGACGTCCTGGCCGCCGCTGTGCTGGCACGCGAGGCCGGTTTGATTGACCTCTTCGGGGCCAAGCCGCATGCCAAGATTGGCTTTGCTCCACTGCTGGAAACCGTGGAGGAGCTCCGCGCCTCCGCTGAGATTGTGGATCAGTTGCTCTCTGATCCGTCCTACCGTGACTTGGTCCGTCTCCGCGGCGACGTCCAGGAAATCATGCTCGGGTACTCCGATTCCAACAAGGAATCCGGTGTCATGACCAGCCAGTGGGAGATCCACAAGACCCAGCGGAAGCTGCGTGATGTGGCTGCCAAGCACGGCGTGAGGGTCCGCTTGTTCCATGGCCGTGGTGGTTCCGTGGGCCGTGGCGGTGGTCCGACGTATGACGCCATCATGGCCCAGCCCAATGGTGTGCTCGAGGGCGAAATTAAGTTCACGGAGCAGGGCGAGGTCATCTCGGACAAGTACTCCCTTCCCGAACTTGCCCGCGAGAACCTTGAGCTGTCCTTGGCAGCTGTCATGCAGGGTTCTGCCTTGCACCGGACTCCGCGTACTTCCGAAAACGAGCGCGAGCGCTACGCAAATGTCATGGAAACCATTTCCGATGCTGCCTTTGCACGCTATCGGGCATTGATCGACGACGCCGATCTTCCCGCCTACTTCCTGGCGTCCACACCAGTGGAGCAGTTGGGCTCCTTGAACATCGGATCACGCCCCTCCAAGCGTCCCGATTCCGGGGCCGGCCTCGGTGGGCTCCGGGCCATCCCGTGGGTGTTCGGTTGGACGCAGTCGCGCCAGATCGTTCCAGGTTGGTTCGGCGTGGGCTCGGGTCTGAAGGCTGCACGCGAAGCCGGTGACGCTGACCAGCTCATGGAAATGATGGACCGTTGGCACTTCTTCCGTTCGGTGATTTCCAACGTCGAAATGACCTTGGCCAAGACCGACATGGAGATCGCGGGACACTACGTTTCTTCCTTGGTTCCTGAGGAACTGCACCGCTTGTTCCACATGATCCGGGACGAGTACGAGCTCACAGTTGCCGAAATCGAGCGCCTGACCGGGGAGCTCGAGCTCCTTGACGCGCAGCCCACCCTGAAGCGATCGCTGGAAATCCGTGATCAGTATCTGGACCCGATCAGTTACCTTCAGGTGGAGTTGCTCCGCCGCGTGCGCGAGGAATCGGTGTCCGGCGCGGAGATTGATGAACGGCTCCAGCGCGCCATGCTGATCACCGTCAACGGTGTGGCCGCCGGCCTGCGCAACACCGGCTAGACGCTCTCTCACGTCCCACCGGTTTTTCCGGATCCTTCTCTCACATCCGGCCGGTTTTTCCGGATCGCTCTCTCGCCCCACGAAGCGTCAACGGGGCGGGGGAGCGTTCCGGCTTAAAGCAGCTGCGCGTGGGCGTTAAGGTTGTTGGATGCCGTCGTTCCAGACCAAGTTAAAGATCACTGGCCTCAAGCCTGGCAACCCTCCCGAATCGGTCATGGCGGCGGCCATCGAAGCATTGGAAACCCGCCATCATGTGGAATCGAACCAGCTGGACATTGTGGGCGGTGTCCCGCAGCTCAGCCTGCGCTTCACCGTGAACGACCGCGACTATACCGGTGAGAACGACGAAGCCCGGACTTCGGCTGCCATGATGCGCGACGCCGTCGAACGCGTTGCGCTGACCGGAAGCCTTTACGTGCTGCGTCGCAGCCGTGGTCGCTGGGCGCCGATCTAGGCGAACGTCATTCCGGTTGGGGCACGTCGCCATCGAAGGGTTCATCCACTGGGGAGCGGCTCCCGCGCCGTCGTGTGACAATCAGTCCGACCACCACGCCGATGACCAAGCCGACGCCCACCCCAATCAGTGAGCTGGCCCAGAATGGCAGTTTGGTCGCGGAGCCCGTGAAGTAGCCCAGGCCCACCTGCCACACGGCCCACAGCACGGCGCCCAATCCGGCGCAGAGGCTGAAACCACGGACGGAGACGTTGGCGATTCCAGCTGCGGATGAGGTTGCGAGCCTGCCGCCAGGGACGAAACGGGCACCGATGATAGCCCCATAAGTGGAGGATCGGCCTGCCTTGGCGATGGCCTCGTGGATTCCACGGTGGACTTTCCTGCCCCATGCCCAGCGATCCAGTACATGGCTCACGCGCCGCTTAAACAGTAAGTAGACAGCCATGTCTCCGAGCCAGGACGCGAAGGCCGCTAGCAGCAGGATGAGCCAGAAATTGGCGTGTCCGTCGGCTGCCAGAGCTCCACCGGTGATGACCACCATTTCGGACGGGATCGGGGGGAAGATGGCATCGCCCAGCACCATGGGAACGATCCACAAGTAAATTGCGGATCCCCACGTCTCGGGGGCGATGAAGTCCATTGGCACAAGGTACCGCACTTGCCGCTCCGGCCGCTCGGCGGGAGACTGGCGCAATGCAGATCGAAATCTTGCCCGGGGACATCACCATGCGCGACGTCGACGCGATCGTCAACGCCGCCAACTCGTCACTGCTTGGTGGAGGGGGAGTGGACGGAGCGATCCATCGGGCCGCCGGGCCAGAACTGCTTGAGGCTTGTCGCGAGGTTCGTCGCAGCAAACTGCCGGACGGGCTGCCTGTTGGGGCCGCCGTCGTGACCCCCGGATTCGGGCTCCCGGCGCGCTGGGTGATTCATACCGTGGGTCCCAACCGGCACGCCGGGCAAACCGATCCCGCGCTGCTCGCCTCGTGCTTCCGCGAAAGCCTGAAAGCCGCTGTGGAGGTGGGTGCGCGGTCCGTCGCTTTTCCCGCGATCAGCGCCGGGATCTATGGTTGGGACGCCCGCGAGGTCGCTAAAGTAGCGCTCGACGCCGTGAGGTCGTTCTCATCTGAGTCTTCAGCTGGTGCCACGACCGCCAGCGGACTTGAGTTGGTGGAGTTCGTGCTGTTTTCGGAGGACACGACGGCGGTCTTCCGGTCTGTGTTTGAGTCCTGAGCCTCCGCTGGGCTGCTCCCGCTCAGGCAGGTCACCGGGATGACGAGCACGTTGAACACAGCGCCTGTGGCGTCGTTGAGAGCAAGGTCAGCCGTGGGCTTCGCTGAGCTCCAGTTGGCTACGGTATTCCACGCGCTCCTTGGTGATGGGATCCACGAAAGTGATACCGCGTGCCAACAATTGAAGCGGTTTGCTGTAGTCGTCCGGGGCCTTGTCCAACAGGTCCGGGTAGAAGGCGTCGTTGACGATGCCCAGACCCAGCGATGCCATGTGCACCCGGAGCTGGTGTGTCTTTCCGGTGTGCGGCTCCAGCCGGTACAGCGCGCGCTGGTGAGTCCCGGCGTCGAACGTTTTTGTCTGTTCGATACGCGTTTCGGCGTTCGGTTCGCCATCGATAACTTCGGCGAGCAGATAGCTGCGGGACTTGGTCATGCGGTTGCGGACCACCACCGGAAATTCGACGGTGGGAAAACCTGCGGCAGGCGCCGCGGCGGACACGCACTCGTATTCTTTTTGGACCTGGCGCTTCTCGAAGAGAACCTGGTACTTGCCGCGGGTCTCCGGGTTGGTTGAGAGCAGCAAAATGCCGGCGGTCATGCGGTCGAGGCGGTGCATGGGGATGAGGTCCGGAAGGTCGAGCAGATTCCGGAGCCGGACCAGCGCGGACTCCTGGATGTACGTGCCGCCGGGTGTCGTTGGCAGGAAATGCGGCTTGTCCACCACGAGGATGTGTTCGTCCTGATGCAGGATGTTGATGTCCACCGGCAGGCGCGTTTCCGGGGGGAGTGTGCGGTAGTACCAAATGAAGGTGTGGTCCTCGAGCTTGGTGCTCCTGCTCAGGCGCACGCCGCCTTCGCCCACGATTTCGCCGGCGTCGAAACGGTCCTCGATGCCTTGGGGGTCGATGTGTCCCCAGCGGTGCATCATGTAGTCCATCGCAGTGTCCCAGGGCCCCTCGTCCGGGAGGCGCAGGCGGGTCGCGTTTACGCCGTCGCGCACGGGAAGGGGGGATTGCATCACCGGACAATTCTACTGTGGCTCCCACAACGCAGCTCTAGCCGACGATAAAATAGTTCTTGACAATAAAAATTGTCGGTGAGCATACTTGAAGCATGTTGGACATCGAAGTGATTGAGGACGCAGCGGCGGCAGAGGCCTCGTTGGACCCGATCCGCACACGCATACTTCAAGAGCTGGCGGAGCCGGGCTCGGCCACTCAACTGGCCGCCAAGGTGGGGTTGCCCCGGCAAAAGGTCAACTATCACCTCAAAGCTCTCGAGCGGCATGGCTTGGTGGAGCTTGTGGAAGAACGCCGGAAAGGCAACGTCACGGAGCGCGTACTTCAGGCGACGGCGGCCTCGTACCTGATCTCGCCCGTCGCGTTGGCTTCGGTGGCCCCGGATCCGCAGCGTTTCTCCGACAGGTTCTCCGCCTTCTGGCTCCTGGCGCTCGCCTCCCGCACAGTCCAGGAAATGGGCAAGCTTATTTCCGGTGCGGCCGCTGCCAAGAAGAAGCTCGCAAGCTTCGCGATCGACGGCGAAATTACCTTCCGCTCAGCCGCAGAACGCGCCGCTTTCGCTGAAGAGCTCGGCGTGGCGGTCACGCGGCTCGTCGATAAGTACCACGACGGCGGTGCTGCCGCAGTGGCGGGCGGAGCACGAAAGCACCGGCTCGTCGTCGTACTTCATCCAACACTCAAGACACCGTCAACGGAAAAAACAGCAGAAAAGGAACAACGCAATGACTGACAACCGGAAATTCGAGATCGTGGCGGACGCCGAACTGCCGGGCACTCCAGAGCGGGTGTGGCAGGCGGTTACCAAGGACACGGCGGCCTGGATGTTCCCCACGGATCAGTGGCCCGATGTGAAAACCGTCGAAGAATACCCCAGCCACCTTGTGTCGCGGATGGAGGGTCCCAATGGTTGGTTCAACCAATTGGAGCACGTCCTGGAGCCCGTCGAGGGTGGCCGCGCCAAGCTGCACTATGTCCACAGCGGCATCTTCGCCGACAACTGGGACGAACAGTACGACGGCGCCAGCAAGCACACGGAGTTTTACCTCCACACCCTGGGCCAGTACCTGCAGTATTTCGATGGGCAGCCCGTGGTCTTCACGGATGTCCAAGCGCCGGCTTCTTCGCAGACTCCGGATGGATTCGTGCAGCTGAAAAGGGCTTTGGGCGTGGATGGCATGACGGCCGGTACCCCGTTTGAGGTGGACGTCGACGGCGTGGGTCGGCTGAGTGGCGAGGTGGACTTCTCCAACGAGAACTTCCTGGGCCTGCGCACCTCCGACACGCTGCTCCGTTTCTTCGGCAGGAATGCTTTTGGTGCGCCGGTGGGCATGACCGTGCATGAATTCGGTGGCTCGGGGGACTCCGAGCTGACGGCGAAGGCGTGGGGTGCGTTCCTGGAGAAGGTGTACGCGTAGGGTCACCTTCCGGGCCTGCCCCAAGTAGGTAGCAGTAGATGCCGTTTTGAACGTTCAGAACGGCATCAACTGCTACCTACTTTTGGGCTTAAGGGGCCCAAGCGCGGGCGACTGCTTCAAGGGAGGCGTCATAGATCCCGGCCCAGTCCGTTTCGGGTTCATTCATCCGCGCCAGCTCCAGGCTGACGAGTCCGTGAACCTGCCCCCAAATGGCCATTGCGATGAGGGAGGGATCATCGGAACGGATCCTCCCGGCCCTTTGGGCGGCGACTACTGCCTCCACCAGCGGGAGCATCGAGGCTGAGGCGACTTCCGGCGTCGGGCTGCAATCCACATACGCGGCCAGCGCGCCGCTGAACATGAGCCGGTAAAGCGCCGGATGTTCCAAAGCCCAGACGCGGTACGCCCGGCCCAGGCCCRGGAGTCCGTCTTTGGCCGCGTCCTGTTGAGACTCGCCGAAAGAGCGAAAACCGTCGTCGACGGCGGCCGTCAAGAGTTGCGATTTCCCGCCGAAGAGCGAGTAAATCGCCGAGGTGGAGGTGTCTGCGGCCGCGGCGACGTCGCGGAGAGTGACACGAGCGGGACCTTCGCGGTCCACGAGCTCCGCGGTTACTTCCAGGAGCCGTTGCTGAACGTGCTGATCATGAACAATGGGTCTTGCCATGTCTCCAAGTGTTTCATAACATCGTTTCATAACAACGTTACGAAACTGGGAATCCAAAGTTTCCCAACCAAAGGAGCGACATGGCACAGGAGATTTTTCCCGGACGTTTTGCGGCTGACATCGGGGGAGAAACAATGACTGTCTTCCTGATCGGGATGCGGGCCAACCGGTGGTGGAAGATGGGCAAGGTGGCGCGGGTAGCATCATCCATGCCCACGATGATGCGGCATCTTGCCGCCAATCCCGAGGCCGGGTTGCTCGGGAGTGAGCAATGGTTCGGGCGCACCACCATTCTGCTCAGTTATTGGGAAAGTCCCGAGCATCTGAGGCGCTTCGCGGCGGACCGTGAATCCCCACATTTGGGTCCATGGCGGAAGTTCATGAAGGAAATTTCCGGCAGTGGCGATATCGGGGTGTGGCACGAGACGTACCAGGTACCGGCGTCGGGCATTGAAGTGGTGTACAACGGCATGCCGCTCTTTGGCTTGGCCAAGGCAACTTCCCATGTTCCCGTCGGCCCGGGCAGCAACACGGCGAAACAGCGCATGGGTTCAGCTGCTGGCGTGGCGCCCAAGTAGCGGGTGAGCGGCTCTTAGGCGACTGCGACGGCGGGTGGCCGCCCGGCCTTGAGGGTCCGGCGGAGTTGGGGAGAGGCGTCGAGCTTGTCCTGGGCGGCGCGCAAGGCGCTCACGGCGAATTCGAGCTGCGCTGGTGGCAATGTATAGGGGACGCGTAGGTAATGCTCGAAGGCGCCACCCACTCCGAACCGCGGTCCGGCTGCCAAACGAAGCCCGAAATCCGGCGCCAGCACAGTGAGAGCAGTGCTGCAGGCTGTGGGCAGGCGGCACCAAGCCGTGAGTCCGCCGCGGGGCCTTTCCACCTCCCATTCCGGCAGGTGTTCGGCAAGCAGTGCGAGCAGGGACTCCCGGTTGTGACGCAGCTCGTGCAGGCGGGCATCGAGCGGTTCGGCGAATGACCTCACCAGTCGCGCGGCAGCCAACTGCTCAACCACGGGTCCACCGAGGTCCATGGTGGTCCTGGTCGCCACGAACCGGGTGATCATCGCTTCGTCCGCCCGGATCCAGCCCGTCCTGAGTCCGGCCCAATGCGACTTGCTGAGCGAGCCGATCGAAACGACCCTGGCACTGAAGGCTGACATCGGCGAGGTCTTGACGGCGTCGAGGTTCAATCCGCGCAATGTCTCGTCCACCACCAGCACGGTCCCGGCGGCAGCGGCCGCCCGGGCTAAACGGCGGCGCTGCAGATCGGACATGATGCGCCCTGTGGGGTTGTGGAAGTCAGGGACAAGGTAGGCCATTGCGGGGCGCTGCTGGTTCATCGTGGACACCATGGCATCAACGTCCCAAGCAGGGGAAGCGTGGGGTGGCAACCCGACAGGCAGCACTTTGCAGCCCGCCGCCCGTATGGCATCCAGGGCGTTTGGATAAGTGGGGTGTTCCACCAAAACCCTGTCCTGCTTTCCCACGAGGGTATGGAGAACTACGTTGAGGGCGTGCTGCGCACCGGATGTCACCAGGATCTGATCCGCGGTAGTGGGTACTCCTTCCGCGGCATACTTCTCCGCGATTGCCTGCCGCAGGGCTGGCACTCCAAGGGCGTCGTACCCGAAACCGGGGAGCAGCGCAGGCAATTCAGTGAGGGCATCAGCGAACGCCCGGTGGACAACTTCACCGGCCGCCGGAAGCGATGCGTATGCCAGGTCCAGGAGTCCTTCAGGCGCAGCAAGGCCCGGAACGCTCACAGGTGCGTCGCGGTGGGGGATGCTTGTCCGGCCGCGGCTGCCTTGGCCTGCGGTGAGGAAACCTTGTTCGCGAAGGCTCGCGTAGGCCGCAGTGACAGTGGTGCGGCTCAGGCCGAGCGTCTGCGCCAGCGCACGCTCACTGGGTAGTGCGACGTCCAGCGGAATGCGCCCATCCATCACCAGCAAACGCACGACGTCGGCCAGCTCGCGGTAGGCGGGCAGGGCGCCGCTACTCCAAGAGCCCAGGAGGCGGACGAGTGCGGTGGGGTTCAATGAGCCTGGCATAGGACCAGTATTCCAAACTGGCTATGGAATACAAGGCCAGTTTTCCACGACCATGGATTCATGATGACCCGAAGAATCACACAACTCCTGATCGGCCTGGCGATGTACGGCATCTCGCTGGCCATGTTCATCCGCGCCGGTCTTGGCCTTGACCCTTGGGACGTCTTCCACCAGGGCGTTTCGGAAAAGACCGGTTTCAGCATTGGGGTTGTGGTGATCGCCGTCAGTTTCCTCGTCCTCCTCCTCTGGATCCCCCTGCGGCAAATGCCCGGATTCGGAACCTTGGCAAACGCCATCCTTGTGGGAGTCTTTGCTGATCTGGGCTTATGGCTGATCCCGGAGTTCTCACACCTGGGCGGACAAATTGCGATGCTGGCCGGCGCGGTGATCCTGAATGGGATCGCGTCCGCTTGCTACATCGGAGCACGCCTCGGCCCGGGAGCCCGTGATGGCCTGATGACGGGGCTGGTTCGCCGGACAGGGTGGTCTGTCCGCCTTGTCCGAACGGGAATTGAAGTAGTGGTCCTGGCCGTCGGCTTCTTGCTGGGTGGGTCCGTAGGTGTCGGTACGGTAGTTTACGCGCTGGCAATCGGTCCGATCGTGCAGGTTCTCTTGCCGAAGTTCATGGTCCCTGAACCTGCCAAGGCTCCGGCCCCGGCTGAAGCTACGGAGGCTGTGGAGGCCGCGCCGGCCGCCTGACGGCCAGCCGTCCCAACGCTACCCACGGACTACGGGAGGGGTTGGCATCTGGGACAGAAGTAGATGTCGCGCTCCTCGGTTCCATCCGGCGCTGCAAGGACGTCGCGGCGAATAGGCGTTCCGCAGCGCCTGCATGGCTGGCGTGCCCTGCCGTAAACCCAGTAGCCGGGCCTCATCGCCCGGGGACCCAAGGTGGTCCGCAGGCCTGGACCGAGGTTCTCGCCCAGGAGTCTCTTGGCATCGTTGACGGTCTTGGCGAGATCCGGCACTGAGCCCACAGGCAACGCGGGGTGGATTCCGGAAAGGAAGCATGATTCGCAGCGGTAGATGTTGCCGATCCCGGCCAGCTTCCGCTGATCGAGCAGGGCGTAGCCGATGGGGACGTCGGGTTCAGCCTGGAGCCGGCGGAGGGCTTCTTCCTCATCCCAGTCAGGGCCGAGCAGATCAGGCCCTAGGTGCCCGACGATCCGATCTTCCTCGCCACTTGGCACCACCTCGAGAATGCCCAACGAGAACCCGACCGCATCAGCGGAAGCCGTCCGCAACACGCATCGTGCAGTGTGCCCCGGTTTGGTCCAGCGACCTCCCGGCGGGTAGACCATCCAACTCCCTTCCATCTTGAGATGGGAGTGGATGGTCAGCTCACGGGGTTTCCTGCTCGCTCCAGGTTCCTCGTCCTCAGGCCCCACCAAGCGCATGAGCAGGTGTTTACCTCGGGGAACCACCTCGGTCATTGTCCAACCCGCAAGGTTCAAGGTGGCGAAACGCGGCACCCGGAAGTCTGAAGCTGTAATGACCTGCCCGGCCAAGGCCGCGTTGAGGCGCGAGGCTGCCCGCCAAATGGAATCTCCCTCAGGCACGGATCCGCAGCCCCTTCGGAGTTGAATACGCTCCTGCGGCCGCAAGCGCTGCAGCAATCGGCGTATCCAGGAGGTCGTGACCGTTGACCTTCTCCATGAAAAGCTTGTCCACCGCTCCGCGACGCACCACATCCACCAAGGCTTCGGCAGCGACCCCTAGGACGGCGTCGTCATGGCTGAAGGTGAGAAGAGTCTTACCGCCGCGCTCAACGTAAAGGACCAACGCGCCGTCGACCATCACCACCAGAGCGCCGGCCTTCCGTCCGGGGCGGTGTCCGGAACCGGCGTCGACGGACAGCGCCGGCCAAGGCAGCGCTGCGCCGTAAGGGTTGGCCGGGTCCGTGGCTGCGAGTGCCAAAGCCGCGGGTTCTGCCTTGGCGATGCGCGCATCTTCGGTGAAGGAACGCAGCCTATCCACCGTTGCGGGGACGGCGAATTGGGCGGCACCCAGATGCTCGATGAAGTAGCCACGGCGGCAACGCCCGGCTTCCTCGAGTCTTGCCAGGACTTTGTACATGAGCCCGAAACCGCCAATGATGTTCTCGGCCATGACCGACCCCCGCGTGACCACGCCATACCGGTCCAGCAGCAACTCGGCGGTGCCGCGTGCATGGATGGTCGGGTCAAGTTCGGGCGAAGGCAGCGCGGACCAGCGTCCTACGGCTGATGGCGGGGCGGGAGCGGTGCCGGAGACGGAACCATAACGCCCACCTGTAAGCCCGGGGGATCCCAGAAGGCCCGTGCCGTGGGAGCGCCCCAACCTGCTCATTCTCGGGGCACGGGCGCGAGGTGCCTTGGCGACCTGCCGGTGTGCTGTGCGCCCGCCGGCGATCATGGCCCGCACCGGAGCAAAGGTGTCGCCGGTGACGCGGCCGGCCCACACCAGGTCCCAGAGTGCCGAGACCACGGCGTCATCGCTCAACACAGAGTCCATTCCGCCCGCCACCTCAGTGAGTTGGCGGAAGAAGTAACCGCCTCCTGCACCCAAGTAGTCCAGGAGCCGTTGTTGGGCATCGCCGGGTTCGAAATCGGGCGCCGGATTGAGCGTCAGCTCGGCGGAGTCAGCCACGTGGAGCGTGATCCAGCCGTCGTTTCCAGGCAAGGCCCCAGCCCCGGACCACAGCAACTCACCGGCGGCCATCAGTTCGTCCAACATGGCGGGCTTGTAGTCCGCCACGCGGCTCGAGAGCACCAATGGCTCCCATGCGGAAGCGGGGATGGGAACGCCTGAGAGTTGATCGACCGCCGTGATGATGCCGTCGAGTCCGCGCAATGCCTGGCTCCGGGATTTCCCCGGTGCCGTCACGTTCTGCCACGCCGGCAGGAACCGCCCATACGCGGCAGTGTCAACGGGCTCAACCTCTGCGCGCAAAGCAGCCAGCGAACGACGCCGGAGCTTCCGTAGGACCTCGGCATCACACCATTCGCTGGACGGCGGTGCGTCTGCGGACATGAGCTCTGGATTTGCCGCTTCCACCGTGCTGCTCTCCGTCGCCACGGCATGCGGCCGGAACTCACCCTCCACAACACGGCCATCGGCCGCGAGCCGCTTCAGTGCAGTATTGACGACGGCGACGCCAAGTCCCAGCCTGGACGCGGCCTCGGCTGCTGTGAACGGTCCGTGGGTGCGCGCATACCGTGAGACGAGATCGCCCAGGGGATCGTGGACAGGCTCAATGAAGGCAAGCGGCACGCCCATGGGCAGGGGAACACCGATGGCGTCGCGCAGACGGGCGGCATCTTCCACTGCTGCAAAACGTTCGACGCCGCCGATCGTTACCTTCAGCGCCCGGTTGGCTTTCTGGAGTGCGGCAAGGTGTGAGCCCGCATCCGCCGCTTCTTCAAGACGCTCCATCACTTCCTCGACGCTGAGTGGACCAAGGAGCCGGAGGAGGTCAGCGACACCTTCCATTCCGCGCACGCGACGGTCCGGCACCAGACGCTGCAGCTCGCGTTCCGTGGCATCGATGACCGCCGCGTCAAGAAGCTCGCGCAACTCCACCCTGCCCAAAAGCTCATTGAGCAGCGTGGAATCCAAAGCGAGGGCCGCCGCCCTACGCTCGGCCAAGGGGGAATCGCCCTCGTAGAGGAACTGTGCCACATAGCCAAACAACAGGGACTTCGCGAACGGTGACGGCTGCTGGGTGGTGGTCTCCACAATGCGCAGTTCGCGGCGCTCGACGGATGCGGCGATGTCCTTGAGGGCGGGCAGATCGTAAACATCCTGCAAGCATTCCCGGACGGTTTCGAGCACGATGGGGAACGACGGGTACTTCCGGGCGACGTCCAGCAATTGGGCAGAGCGTTGACGTTGCTGCCACAGGGGTTGGCGCTTGGCGGGGTTTTGGCGGGGCAGCAGCAGCGCGCGGGCGGCACACTCACGGAACCGGGAGGCGAACAACGCGCTGCCCCCAACCTCAGCGGTGACGATCTGTTCCAGTTCTTCGGGATCGAAGAGGAACAGCTCGGCGCCGGGTGGCTCGTCCTCCATCATGGGGACGCGAAGAACGATGCCGTCATCGGCGGCCATGGCTGAGCCATCCAAGCCGTAGCGCTGCTGAAGGCGTTGACCAACGGCCAGAGCCCACGGCGCGTGAACAGGCATGCCGAAGGGGCTGTGCAGGACAACACGCCAGTCCCCGAGCTCATCATGGAAGCGTTCCACGACCAATGTTCGATCGCTGGGAACGATGTTCGTAGCCTGCTTCTGTTCTTCCAGATATTGCAGCAGGTTGCCGGCAGCAAAGGCGTCGAGCCCACTCGCTTGGCAGCGCTCCATTGCCGGCGCAGGATCGGCCGCGGAGAGTTCGCGGATGAAGGCCCCCAAAGCGCGGCCGAGATCCACCGGACGGCCGAGCGAATCGCCTTTCCAGAAGGGGAGCTTTCCCGGTTGGCCGAAAGCAGGGGAGACCAAAACGCGGTCGTGGGTGATGTCTTCAATTTTCCAGCTGGTGGCTCCGAGGGCAAAGATATCGCCTACCCGTGATTCGTAAACCATTTCTTCGTCGAGTTCACCAACGCGGCGTCCACCCTTCGCGGCACGGGCGGAGGCGCTGGGACCTTCCCCATCGGCGTTGGCAGAGGATGAGGATCCTTCAACTTCCGTGCCGATGATGTACACGCCGAAGAGGCCTCTGTCAGGAATGGTGCCGCCTGAGGTGACGGCAAGGCGCTGTGCCCCTGGTCTGCCCTCAATAGTTCCTGCATGCCGGTCCCAGATAATGCGTGGCCGAAGTTCTGCAAATTCGTCGGACGGATACCTGCCGGCAAGAAGGTCCAGCGTGGCCTCAAATGCGGACCGGGGCAGGCTGGCAAAAGGCGCCGACCGGCGGACCGTGCTGAACCATTCCTCGACGTCGATGCTGCCCAGGGCCGTAGCGGCCACAGTTTGCTGGGCAAGGATGTCCAAAGGATTCGTGGGGATGCTTAGGCGCTCGATTTGGCCGCTTAGCATCCGTTCGACTGTGACGGTGGTGTGAAGGAGGTCAGCCCGGTGCTTGGGGAACAACACGCCCTCGGAGATCTCGCCCACTTGGTGGCCGGCACGCCCTACACGCTGCAGGCCGCTGGCTACCGAGGGCGGTGACTCTACCTGGATGACCAGGTCCACGGCTCCCATATCGATGCCAAGTTCCAGAGATGAGGTGGCAACGACGCAGCGCAGCCTGCCTGACTTCAGGTCATCCTCGATCATGGCCCGCTGGTCCTTGGAGACCGAACCGTGGTGGGCGCGCGCCAAGACAGGATCTGCTCCGCTCGTGCTGCCGGCCTGGGCCATCATATGGGCCGGCGTCGCCGTGGACACGGGAGCGCCCGCTGACTTGGTGGCCGGCCCGGTGCCCCAGCTTCCCGAATCCTCTGCGTTGTCGGGAGCGCCCCACTCTCCTCCGGCCGCGGCCAGCATTTGCCGTTCGGCATAGATCTCGTTCAATCGGGCTGTCAGCCGTTCGGCCAGGCGGCGTGAGTTGGCGAAGACGATGGTGGACTGCTTGGAAAGGACAAGATCGCCAATCTGTTCCTCAACATGGGGCCAGATGGATGCTTGGGGTTGAAGCCCGGAAGCAGGGCCGGAGTCAAAGGCGCCCGCAGCCCCTTGGAGGTCCGACATGTCCTCCACAGGCACAGTGACTGTGAGATTCCAGTTCTTCTTGGACGGCGGGGCCACAATTTCCACAGGGGCTTGGCCCGCCAGGAACTGGGCTACAAGCTCACGCGGCTGCACCGTAGCAGAGAGGCCAATCCGCTGGGCCGGCTTCGGTAGAAGAGCATCCAGCCTTTCCAGAGACACCGCAAGATGGGCCCCACGCTTGGTTCCTGCGACAGCGTGAACTTCGTCAATGATGATGGTGTCTACTTCGCTCAGCGTTTCCCTGGCACGGGACGTCAGCATCAAGAACAGGGACTCCGGCGTAGTGATCAGGATGTCCGGCGGGTTCGATAACAGCGAGCGGCGATCTGCCGCCGTCGTATCTCCGGAACGGACGCCGACTGTCACCAGTGGTGCCGGGAGCCCTAATCGCTTGGCAGTTTGCGTTATCCCGATGAGCGGTGAGCGAAGGTTCCGCTCCACGTCAACACCCAGTGCTTTAAGGGGCGATATATAAAGGACGCGGGTCTTTGTCTTGGGACGCTTCGCGCGGCCCTTCCCGTCGGGGACGGACTCCAATCCGGGCAACGTATCCGACGGCGTGGAATGCAACCGGTCTAAGGCCCAAAGGAAAGCGGCGAGGGTCTTACCGGAACCAGTGGGGGCCACCACCAGGGCATGCGAGCCCGACGAGATAGCGTTCCACGCACCATCCTGGGCGGGAGTGGGCGCGGAAAAAGCGCCAAGGAACCATTCCCTGGTTGCCTGGCTGAAACGGCCTATGGCGCCGATGGACGCCTGCTGCTCCTGCATTCCTCCATCATGCCCCACGGCTCAGACAGAATAAGCCCGAGCCGTGGGCTGATGGTTAGACAGCCTGGAAGGCAGTGATGGTCAGGAGTTTGATGCCTGCGTTGCTGCAGGCATCGTGTTGCTCAGCGACGAACAGTGACGCTGTGTCGTTAGGCGGGTAGATGCGGTAACCAGCCGCCGGAACCTTGGTGCAATCGCCATAGTTTCCAGCCTGGGTGTAACGCAGTTCAGCCCACGCCGACTTCCCTGGGGCAAGCTCGATCTTGGTGACGGGCGTAGTGGTTTCACGGGTAGCGGGCTCACCGATAGGGGCGCCGTTGGCATCGGCCGTCAGGGAAACTCCCGCGAAGCCTTCCAAGGTGCAAGGCGTGGTTCCGGAGTTCGTCAGGATCAGTTTCTCGTAGATGCTCCCAGCAGCGCCGCCGCCGGTGGAATCAGTGGCGGCGGTGAGGGAACCGGCCTTGCATTGGCCTTCGGCCGCAGGCGCTGCGGAGGTGGCCGTTCCGGACGGCGAAGGCGAGTTGCTCGCGCTGGGAGAGGCCGACGTCGGAGATGCGGAAGAGGAGGTGGGAGGGGCGCTGCTGCTTCCAGCCGGGCTTGGGCTTGGCCCACAAGCAGCAAGGAGCAGCAGCGAGGCTGCGGCCGTCGTCGTCACAAGTCCAGTTTTGATGCGCTGAGTCCACATGGGCACCAGCCTTGCGCCGGGTGTGACGGGAGTCAATTGAGCCACGGCAAGGAAATTGGATTGGCGTCCGGATCGTAATCTTTCCGAACGCCAATCCTCTAAAGGTTCACGCTTTTACTTGGCGTCGTCCTTGACTGCTGCTGTCTTTGCTGACCGGCCGCGGAAGAACGCGGCGCCGCCCAGGCCCAAACCAGCGATGCCGGCGATAAGGCCGGCCCAGCTGCGGGCCTGTGATCCATCGTCGGTTACCGATGACGCCTGCTCGGTGGACACCGTGCCTGCTGCGTGGTGGTCACCTTCGGCTTCGGCAGGTGTGATGGTGACGGACGGGGCCGGTGCTTTGAGCTCGTGCTCGTCTTGTCCATCCTTTGGGATCTCCGACCAGTCAGTCTGGCCCTGCTCGCAGGTCTGCAGCGTGGGGAAGTAGAGCGTCTTGCCCGCGGCGTCGGGCAGTTTGACCGAGAGAACCAAAGCATCACGAAGATGCGGGTCCAGCGGGGCCTTGGCTGTGTAGACGATCTGGCTGGTCCGCTTGGTGATGGTGGTGCCATCGTCCAGCTTCTTCGGTGCGGGCAACGTCTCCGTGACCTTCTCAACCGTCCAATTTGGGTTGACCGTGGGCTGGGCATCGGTCAGTTCCTCGGGCAACGAGATAGCGACTTTTGTTGTGCCAAACGTGTCGCAGCCGTGGGGGATACCGAACGTCAACAGTGCGTACGAGTTGGCAGCAGTCTTGTTTGGATCGGCTGATACATGTGCGGATGCTCCGGCGAGGCCGGCCATCATCAGAACAGCGGTTCCGCCAGCGGCGGCGGTCGCGGACAGGGTGCGGCGGAGGGTGGACTTCTTCATGGGATTGCCTTTCGGGGGCGCCAGTGTCGGCGCTGGGTACGGGTTTGTGGCCCGTCACCAAGGGCGTCTGCTGAGTGCGTTGCGCTGGTGCCGGGCGGAATCAGGGAAGAACGACGACGGCGGGCGGGCCGCGGCGGCTGTCTTGCCTCAGGTTCCGCCAAGGGCGCGGCAGGAAAACGTCAGGCGCGCCGACTGCGATAGGAGAGGCGCCGGCGTCGGGCCTGAACAGCAGGGTTGGCAGGGCAGCTAAAGGACGCAGCCAGGCCCCCAGCTGCCACAGCGCATCCTCGCCCTTGGCCAGGATCACGGCAGAGCCGATCGTGGCCAGGATGTGGCCAGCCAGCATCGCGGTGCCCAGGGTGGTGCCGAGCTCATGGACGTGGGGCGTCGCTGTGTAGAGCAAGGGAGTCAGAGGTTCGGCAGCGTGGTGCGAGTTCCCTGGAGCTGTTGCCGTTACTGGACTCAACGCCGTGAAGGCCTCATGGAGCACGAGCTGGCTGGTTCCAAGCAAGGCCGTCATGGCGGTCAAGTTGAGCTTGAAGCGCGTAGCCAGCGTCGCGGCCAATCCTGTCAATGCGACAAGGGCCAACAACACCACGGTAGTGGGTAGTTCCCCGCCGCCGATCACGTGAGCCCCAGCTGCAAGAAGCACTATGACGAGCGAGATCGCACCGGACCGCAACGCATGGAAGGGTGCCCGGGGCTGCAATGAGCGCACGGAGTCCTCCCTCGATCGTCTGGCCGGATGCTGCCTGGTGTCAGCGTCTTGATTCTATCGGGAGTTCGGAGCCGGACTGGCCTCGGATGGGTGCCTATGTGGATACTTTGCGCGCGTGTGGAGATGCTGGCCCCGGGTTTATTGCTCTGAAAGTCGGCCCTTGGTACGCACAAACGTTGGTCCCGGTGGTTCCGGTATGCGGCTGGGATCCGCACCGGGCCGACGACGGCGGAGCTCAAGTTTCAGGCTTTCCTCGCCGCGCGCCATGGCCCAGTGGTGATTGGCCGAGAACGCAGGCTTCAGCAGCCAGCTCAGCTTTCGCAGGAGTGGCTTCGCTGTGCTGACCCGCCAGTCGTAGGTGATGACGACTTCCGGGCCGTCGGTTTCGAATGTCCAGCGGCCCCTGCCGTTGAGGTCTCCCTCGGCTTTGAGCGCAAAGCCGTGCAGGGTAATGGGTTCGGTAACGGTGAGCCGCCAACGCAGGGTGTACGGGAGCCAGCCCTTGGTGTGGAGGTCGAACGAGGCGCCCACGCCGTCCGCGTTGCCTTGCGCCACGGGTGTCACCTTGAGGTACACCGAGGGCCACCACTGTTTGAGGGTGGCCGCGTTACCGAGGACATCCACCACTTCCTCGCGCGTTCCGGCCACTCTCCAGACCGTCAGGAACTCGTAGTCGGTGCTTTTGCTGGTTCGTTGCATTGACCTGGCCATTGGTGCCTCCGCTGCTAATCGTACCGAGAGGTTGGTCCCGGCGCCTTAGCTTTCCAGGAGCGGCCCGATCTCACTTTTGGTGAGCTCTCTGCTGATGCTCAAAAGGGCGACTCGCGCTGGCAGATTGAGGATGCAGATCTTGCCGACACTAGGCTTGGCGATTGTGTACATAGGTCATTTCGCCGCAGCTGCTGTCATTCTCGCAGTGGCGCCTGAAACGCCCGCCTTACCAATCGCGGTCGCAGTTGCGTGGCCGGACATTGTTTGGCCCGCATTGGTCTTCGCTGGCAAAGAGTCGGTGAAAGTGGACCCCAATAATCCGTTGCAATCCCGCGTCAAATTCACTTCATACCCATACTCGCATTCGCTGGTCCTCGGTGGTGCGCTCAGCATTGTGCCTGCACTGCTGGCTGGCGTGATCTACCAGAGTGTCCTTGTGGGTGTCCTGTTCTGGGTTGGCGTCCTGTCTCACTGGCTTCTGGATGTGGTGGTCCACCTCCGGGACCTTCCAGTTCTTGGCTGGGGCCGGAGTGATCGACGTGTAGGTTTTGGTTTATGGAGCCGCCCTCGACTGGCATTCGTCCTGGAGTATGCGTTCTTTGCCGTAACTGTTCTTTTGGTGGCGCCTCCCTCGATGTTCGCCGGACTGCTCGGCGGAGGGTTGCTGCTTCATTTGTTCAATATCAACTCGTTCTTCGGCTTTACCAAGAAGAACCCAGTCGGCACGCCCAGACGCTTCGCTTTGCTTGCACTGGTGGGCTATGCCATCGCGATCATCTGGTTCACGATGTCCTGGCAGTAATTTACCGATGAGAAATGAACGGTTATATCCAGGCTGTTGGCACTGCGGCAGTTTCCTGACCGAGCACACCGCCATAGGAATCGACGGTGATGCTGGCTCCCCGGGAGGCCCGCTGCGCTGAGCTGTGGTCCTATCTCAACACTTGTGTGTTGTCTAAGCACTTATCCGTAGGGGTGCGACTCGGCAAAGGTGTCGGCGATTGCATCGTTGTGGCGGATGCAGGCCCAGATGTCCCTGAAGACACCTCCACCGGGTTCGCAGTGGAAGTGGATACTTCACAGGCAGGATCGCCTGGTTGCGCACACGAAGAAACAGCGAGAAGCCCTAAAGTCGCGGCCAGCAAAGTGGCTCTCAGAAACCGTCGCCTAGCACGCATTGAAGCTCCCAAGGATTACAGGGAAACCTATCAGGATTAGTTACCGGGAGCAGTCAATCTCCGCACGTCGCGGTCAGAGTGTTCCTGAGGTTCACATTCCCCGTGCCGGCCGGAAGGTTGTAACCGCCTGAGCTGCAGGCCGTGTTGTCCGTCATTGTCACGTACCTCACCGCGCGCTCGAAGTCGATGGCCCCTCCGGCAGTCTGGATGTCGTTGTTCCTAAAGGTGTTCCCCACGATCTGGATGTGATGGATTTGCTGCGTTCCATCGTAATAAGCGTCGTGCAGCCCGCGTGGGGAACCCCAGACGGTGTTACCCGTGAGATCAATGTTGTAAATCACGCCGGATCCGCCAGCGAGGTCGATCCCGGCGCCATGACGACCGCCGCGCACGTCGTTGTTCGCGATCCTGACGTCGTGAACGTCCTCGGCGCCGTACGTGTGGATGGCGATTCCGTCATCCCCATCGGTGCCTTTGCGTTGGTCAACGACGTTCCCAACAATGTCGCCGTTACTCGTGTTCATTGCGTGGATGCCGTCCAGTTCAACATATTTGCCGTTGGTTGTAGATTCAGTGCTGCTGTCCTTGACGCACCAGGTGGAACCGCCGACGAACGCAATTGAGTACGTCAAAGGGTTTTTCGTGTGAACACCTTGGACGAGCGAGTTCAACGAGTCGCGGACGTCAATCATGTACTCATTCAACCGGCCCGTGACGTTGCCGTTCAGAGTGTCACCTGACTGATCTGCAGTGAAGTTCGTCAGTGTTGTATTGTCGGCCCCTGCCGTCGTCACGATCGGAAAACCGCCCGCCGGACCGCTGTTGTTCATGAAGGTTGGCCCGGCCTTCAAAACGGTTGTTGGCCCGGATCCTTCGAGTTTCACATTGCTCGCCATGCGAAGTTTGCCGTTGATAACAAACGTCCCCGCAGATAGTTTCACAACGCCACCGCCGGCCGCGCCTGCCACATTGATCCTGCCTTGGATGGCGGCCGTATCGTCGATGGCGTCATCTGGAGTGGCCGTGACGGGGTAAAGGTTGGTCGCGCTGCTACCCGTGGCACCACTTAAAGTGCAGGACGACGTAACTGCAAGAGGCACGAAATTCTGAACCGATGTCGCAGTCGCGGCGGGCGCTGCCGGCGTCATTGCAATCAAGACCAGAAGTGTAGCGCTTGCAGAAGTTACGAAATGGAGCAGGCGCTGGCGCTTGCTCCGACTCCTACCTGACACCTTTGCAGCTGCCGGAGAAGACTCATCATTTGCACCACACGGCGGCGACGAGTGGAGCCCAGAGCTGTCGATGTAATAAGTCATTGATTTAGTGTCCGATCAAATTCTCGAGGCTGATGACTACGACGCGGATCGTTCACTTGTCCCGGTCGCCTTTACTTCTTTAGTGCCTGCAGCTCTGTAAACGTGACGTGAAGAACGACTTCCCAAGGGTGTCTCGGCTGGCATCTATTCAGGCGTGGGCCGTGCTTCATGCCTGGGATCCGGCCATGAGATTAGAATCCTGCCTCTACCGGTATCCGCCATTTATCGGTGGCAGGATCGTCCCTCCGGCGACTGCGGCGTCCAGCTTAGTTCGGTCCAGCTTCCAAATGACCGTCTCACCTGAAGTGGGTCCGGTAAAAATGAAAACCGGCTGAGCATTGCCCTCCAGCCAGTCCAGGAGTTCAGGAGCCGCGAAGCCGTAGCCCTCGCTCAGCGGCCTTCCCTGAGTCAGGACGTACTCGGCGCCAGCGTTCCTTAACGACTGCAACGAGGGCAAAACCTCCCAACCTTCGTGTGGCATTAGTGCGAATTCACCGGTTACCGACGTCAACCCCACCTTGGAAGATCCGGGCAGTTCGGCGTTCATCCAATCTCGTGCGCGGACAAGCCCGTCGTCCACGACTGACCTTGCCTGTAGGCCCAAACCGAGACTGAGAACTGCCACGACTGCCACTGCGGCAGTTGTGATCCTGCGAAGTCGGGGTCGCCACGAAACCAACATCGCCAGAGCCACCGGCGTTGAAACCAGGGCTGCAAGAACAACGCAGTATCCAAATTGTTCTTCTGCCGCCCCAAAGAAAACTGAATAGATGCCCACGAAACCTGTGAAAAGCGAAAACAAGCCAATGACGCGCCGACTCGTCACCTGTGAGGTGACGGCCACGGCACCGGCCAGAATCGATAGCCCCAGGAGCAGATAGCTGGTGCCGAACCGGCCAGCCATGTCTATAAGCCGTTCTGTCAGGTTCACGCCCGGAACTGAATTGAAGCCGGTCATTTGAACGGCTCCCATCATTCTTAGAACGCCCACCGACTTTTGTTCGATGAACTGCGGAAGCAGGCCGTTTGCTCCGATCACGCCTAGATAGATCAAATAGGGCACGGCGGAAACGACGAGGATTCGCAGAGCTGTAAGCAGTGGAACGGTTCTACGCCAGAACGTGGCGGCCACGAGCGGGACGACAGTGAACGCAGCAGTCATGTCTTTGGTGACGATTGCCAGCCCGAAGACCAACCCGGCGCTGAGTTCAAGCCACAAGCGTGTGCGGTCCCACTTGCGGTCTATCAGGTGAAGGACGAGTAGCCATCCCGACAGTACAGCCAGGCCAGCTGGAGTCTCCATCATCAAGCGCCCGTCCATGCGGAGGACAAAGGGATCACTGGCCTGTATGACGGCAGCCACCGCAGCTGGTCCTACTCCGACCAGACGGCGCACCAACAGAAAGCAGACAACCACCGTCAATGCTCCGAGGACCGTGTTGACCCAGCGCAATTGCAAAGCCAGGTCCATGGGGTGGCCCTCAAGACCGAGCACGCGTATTACGAGCGCGTTCAGAGCGTACGAGGCCGGGGGATGAAGAAAAAAAGGGTTGCCGAGAATTGATGGCATTTTCCCATCAGCAATTTCTCTGGCGAGGTCCGCGTAAGTAACCTCGTCGATAAATACATCGTTCGCCCGCTGAACGCCGAACACCCGGAACAGCAGGGCCAGTAATCCCACAAACACCGCGATCCACCAAGGATTTCGAAGCGTCCTGGAAGACATGATGGCCAAGCTCCGCACTCGAAAATGGGGCGGAGATGCTTCGGCTTGATCCAGCGAGTTCATGACGCTCCTCAGCGTGGTTGGATGCGCTACATGCACGATTTTCAAAGGTAATGTATTTTTCTCGATTCAAACAATCGAGCTTTTTCCTTGCAGTTTGGTGGTGGTAAGCATTTAAAGATTTAGTCTCGATTTGATTAATTCTTTAGTTTTTCGCGTCACGAAATGAAAGTTAGGTTTAGCGTCCCCTGGACCGCTGCGAGGCTGGGTCCTTTTTGGCAGCCGTGCCCTTGAACATAAGACGCAGGCTGCTAAATTGTTCTCGATGGGGGCGCATCGGGTACTCCCTGGAATCTTCAGGGGTCCCACATGAGCATGCAGTTTCCGGAGCCAACTGCTCCATCAACCACAGAAGCCGGTGCACTGGAAGCGAAGAGATCCCGCAACGGGCGGACCGGCGTCGGCCTCTGTCTGATCTTTATCGGCCTGGCATGGGTACTGCTCTTGTGGCGCACGTATGGCGGAGCCAGTTCGGAAATTGCCGCTCTCAATGAGACTGAGCGAACAGAACTGATGATGGCTGATGCTCAGAACATCATTCTGACCGCTTTCCTGCTGGCCGTCGGAATCTGGAATGTTGCCACCCGGCGCAGCAACTCCAAAACTCCATTGGTAGCGGCACTGGTCCTGGTCGGACTAGAGCTCGTCCTCGACGTCGTAAGCGTTGTTGATACCGTAACCACCACAGGGGAGATGCCCAACGTCGTCAGCTTGATCTTTCGCGTCGCCATCCTCGCGCAAACCATCAGATTGCTGCGGTTCAAGCCGGTCAATCCGCTCCTATTGCAACTGCCGTAAGGTGCCGTCAGGAGTTCAAACCGCTGGCATGCCTCCTGCCCCCAGTCCACCAAAGAAAAGGCCCGGCAACCCTCATAAACACAGGGAAGCAGGGCCTTTCAAGTGGTGGTGACGGTGGGATTTGAAACCTCTCCTGCATCACCAGTAATACGGAAAGTTCCTAGAATTCCTCTCGATATCTTCCTATGTGAAGTGGAGCCCGAACCGATCTAGTTAGGCTGCCACAGCGGGAGAGTTTCCCACCCCTTCGGACAGCCCATGCTGTACTCCATATCCAGCACGGGGTGGCCTTCCTCCGTCAGCAGTTCGCTTGCTTTCGGGAACTTCTTAAGTTGCGTTCTCAGCGTCGCGGGCCACTGGCTGCCCGAGTCGCGGGACTTCAAGAGGTAGCTAAGAAGGGCCAGTGCGTCATAGAGGCGCTTCTCCCTTGGGAGTGCCGACAGATGCGCCAGCTCGGGGCCCACAGTTGCTGACGGCACCTTAAGTTCATAGGTGAGGATTCGATTCCATAGTCGATGATGGTGCGCGCACACATTTCGCAGCCCGTTCATCGCGAGAAGCCACTTGTGAAATCGTCTGCCGTCGGTCACGCCAAAGTACCTGGCTACAGCGGTCTTGTCGGAGTCAACCAACAAACTGAAGAGGCGAACAAGTGAACCAAAAGTCAGGATCTCGGTCGTCAGCCATATCGGGAGATCGTTGCCGTACTTGATGAGATGGTGGGCGACAAAATCTTCTTCTTTCCCCTGAGTCCGCGCCTCCCTGTAGGTCTTCAGCCAGTGGTCCCAACCCGCCTTGCCCTCGATATCCAGCGCAGTGCAGGCGCCAGTGTCCAAATGAGCGGCATTTAGGTGAGCGAACTGGGAGCGCTTCCCCAAGGTGTGAGCGATAGCGGCCCGGAAGGAGATTTCAAGATCCTGAAGTCCGTCAAGGCAGATTCTTCGTAAGTTCTGATCAAACTTGTATAGGGCTGAGGCATGTTCCAAACAAGTTCCGGGGAAAAAATCCTTGCCACGCATTTGATAGGGCGTTTCCTGCTCGGAGGCGGACGGCAGCGGCACTCGAAATGGATATGTGTACGCCTTCAGGCGAGAATAGCCGATGGTTCTTAGCGTGGTTTCCGCCGTCGACCTGTCGCCAACGTCCATGCCGCGACGCGAAAGAGTCGCTCTAAGTTCGCTGTATTGAAGGTGCGGCTTCTGGTAGGTCACACGCCATCCTAGAACGCTTGTTAAATGAAGACCGGCACTTATCAAGTCTTGATCTGCGAGCAGTCAAAGTCTGAAAGCGGTGCCGGTGTTTATGGACTTCACTATACACGACCCCCAGCCGGGGTGATGGCAGCATCAGAAGTAGCCCCAGGTAGGATCCTTCGAGGTTAGTCCTTCAACCCTCTACGAAGTTGGACAGGTTGTCAGGACAGGTACGGGGTTATGACGTCAAGGGGATCCAAGCAAAGCAAAAGGCCCCGCAACCCTCATAAACAAAGGGAAGCAGGGCCTTTCAAGTGGCGGTGACGGTGGGATTTGAACCCACGTTGGCTTTTACACCAAACAACATTTCGAGTGTTGCACCTTCGGCCGCTCGGACACGTCACCAACTGAAATAGGGTACCGGAGTTCGGGCCCGTTCCCCAAAACGAGCCACAAACGCGCCACAAACGCGCCACAAACGAGCCACCAAGCAGACGCAAGCCAACCACCCAGGAAACGCCGACAACCAACGCCAGCTTCCGCCCACCCCAACCCAGCGATAGATTCATAAGCATCATGACTATCTCGCGCGAACAAGAACACGAGGCCCAGGCCTACTGGGTCACTGAGTCGGGGCACGGTGAGCTGCGCCCGGAGGCCATACCAACGCCGGGCCCCAAAGAAGCCCTCGTCAGGACCCTTTACTCGGGCGTCAGCCGCGGCACGGAGCGTGTTGTGCATGAGGGGCGGGTCCCGGAGCGCGTGGCGGATCTGATGCATGCGCCGCATCAAGAAGGCGACTTCCCCGGCCCGGTCAAGTACGGCTACCTGTCCGTGGGCGTCGTAGAACAAGGCCCGGACAACTGGCTCGGCAAAACGGTTTTCAGTCTGCACCCGCACCAGGATTTCTATGTCGTCCCGACGAATCAGCTCACAGCCATACCGGCCGACGTGCCTGCGCGCCGGGCCGTACTCACGGGCATCGTGGAGGTGGCCATCAATGCCCTCTGGGAAGCCGGGCCCAGGCTGGGAGACCGTGTCGCCGTCGTCGGGGGTGGCTTGGTGGGCGGCGTTCTGGCGACCATACTCCGAAAGTATCCGCTCGGCCGGCTGCAACTCGTGGACGCAGATACGGACAAGAGAGATCTCGCCGAAAAACTCAACATCAACTTCGCGCTCCCGGACGAAGCAGAGAACGATTGCGACATCGTTTTCCACTGCTCCGCCGCCAACGAGGGACTCAAACTGAGCCTTCAACTTGCTGGCGACGATTCCGACGTGATCGAGCTTTCATGGTTCGCTGACAAGGAAGTCACTCTGCCGCTGGGCGAGGATTTCCACGCGCGCAGGCTGACGATCCGCTCCAGCCAAGTGGGCGTGGTGGCGCTGCCGAGGAGACACAGAAGAACCAACGCCCAGCGCCTCGAACTCGCCGCGAACCAATTAAGAGACCCGGTGTTCGACACGTTCCTGAGCAGCGAATGCCAATTTCAGAATCTGCCCACCAGCCTCGTTAAGTTGTTTGAAAAGCCTGGCGGCTTTTGCCATGTGGTCGCCTATCCAAAGCCGGAGGAGTAAGACATGTTCAGCCTGACCGTCCGACGCCATTTCATGATCGCCCACAGCCTTCCCCGCGAAGCCTTCGGCCCAGCGCAGGGCCTCCACGGTGCCACGTTCGTCGCCGAAGTGACCTTCCGCCGCACCGAGCTCAACGAGGACGCAATCGTCCTGGATATTGGCGCGGCAGGCGGCATTCTTGAGGAAATTCTTGAAGACCTGAACTACAAGAACCTCGACGAACACCCTGCGTTCAAGGGCAAGTTGTCCACCACGGAGGCGTTGGCGAAGCACATCGCCGACGCCGTTGCCACCCGGATCCAGAACACAGAGGATGGGCCGGCCCTCAGCGGTATCGACGTCGTCCTTCGCGAGAATCCGGACGCGTGGGCAGGATATTCACTGGAGCTCCCGGTCAAGTAAGTGCACATCCGCTTCCTGGTGCCGGGAAACGTCCGGCATGGTTCCGGCGGGAACAAGTACAACGCCAAACTCGCCGAGCACCTGATGGCCCTGGGCGTCGGGGTCGAGACAGTCATCGTCGACGGCGATTGGCCGGTTGGGAGCGCGGCAGACCGGCGCCGGTTCGCGGAAGTGCTCGACGGCGGCGCTACAGTGATTGCCGACGGTTTGGTTGCGAGCGGGGCCCCGGAAGAGGTGGCGGGCGCGGTGAGTGCAGGAACCAAGGTGTGGGTACTCTCTCATATGGCGCTGGCCGATCACGCGGATCTTGAAGCCCGGGCTCTGGCTGCAGCCTCAGGCGTTGTCTGCCCCAGCGCCCACGCCGTCGCGGAACTGGAAAACAGGCATGGCCTCAAAAACGTGGTGATCGCCCATCCCGGTGTTGAAGCGGCTGAAATTGCCAAGGGCTCGGAACCCCCGCACATCATCGCCCTCGCCGCGCTGCTGCCCAATAAGAGCCAATCAGAACTGGTGGAAGCCCTCGCCACACTGAAGGACCTTCCGTGGGCCGCGGCCCTGATCGGCACGGAACACGCTGACCCGGCGTACGCGACGAAGGTGAGGGCCGCCGTCGAACGTCATGGCCTCCAAAACCGCATCATCATCACCGGCGAGTTGACCGGAGAATTGTTGGAGGATCAGTGGCGCAAAGCCGATCTCAGCATCCTCATTTCGAAGTCCGAGGCGTTCGGCCTGGTGGTGACGGAGTCATTGGCCCATGGCGTACCGGTTCTTGTCCGGCAGGGGACCGGTGCCGTGGAAGCGCTCGGAAGCGCAGGAGCGGGGACGGCGCTTGACCTAACACAGCCCAACAACCTTGCCAGCACCATCCGGAGATGGCTTAGCGACCACGAACTCCAGCAGACCTGGCGCACTGCCGCAATCCAGGCCCGGGCCAACCTTCCCGGGTGGGACACCACAGCAGCAAAGGTTCTGAAAGCCCTCGGAACCGGCGAGGGTGCAGAATAGGGCCATGACGCCCAAAGTCCAGACCATTCCGGCCGCAGCAACCCTCACCGCGGAGCACCTCCGGGCCTGGGCCTGGCACAAACAGGGCCTCGACGGGTCGCTCGCAGGAA
The DNA here is from genome assembly GCF_056394745.1 of Paenarthrobacter sp. 10N417. NCBI lineage: Bacteria > Bacillati > Actinomycetota > Actinomycetes > Micrococcales > Micrococcaceae > Paenarthrobacter > Paenarthrobacter sp. 10N417. The sequence goes on along the minus strand of NZ_JBFTIL010000015.1, from coordinate 87,167 downwards.
AGACATCCGAGGAAGTCCTCGATCACGCCGGATGGGCACGCTCGGTGGGCGGCGCCAATCCGTACCTCACCCTGTTTGCGAGGGCGGGAATCAGTCGGGAACAGGCCGACCGCGATGTCAAAGAACTCAACATCCACGAACTCCCCACTGCCCGCGGCTGCACGTACGTACTGGGCCGGGCCGACTTCGCCTGGGGCCTGCAGATCGGCCGCGACGCCGCCGTTGCACCCTTCAAGGTATTGGCGCGACTCGGCGTGGAGCGCAGCGAGATCACCCTTCTAGAGGACCAAGTGGAGCACGCCCTGCAGGAGTCCAGCGATCCCCTGGATCCCAGGCAGCTCAAGGACCAACTGGGCGATTCTGTCCGGAGCCTCGGGGAGGAAGGCAAGAAGAAGGGTGCAGCCACCACGCTGCCCACGGCCCTGGGCCTGCTTCAGGCCGACGGCCGCATCCGCCGGGTCCCCATCAACGGCCGCCTCGACCAGCAGCGTTATGCCTACACCAAGTGGGGCCTTGGGCCCAGCAAAATCGACGACGACGGCGCTCGCCGCCTCCTGCTCGAACGGTACTTGCGCTGGACAGGCGGAGCGACTCTCAAGCAGAGCCAGTGGTTCACTGCGTTCACCGTAGCCCAGACCAAAGCGGCGCTCGCCGGCGTCGGGGCCGTGGAAGTGGCCACCGCGAACGGTGACGTGCTGTGGATGCTGCCGGACGACGTCGAACGCTTGGCCGACTTCCAAGAACCCGGCGACGAGCAGATCCAGTTGCTTGCAGGCACCGACTCACTGGTCCTCCACAGGCGGAATTCGGCTGAGATGTTCGCAGAGGAGGACAAAGGAAAGAAGGTCCTGGACACCACCCTTGCGCTTCAGGCCGACCTCCCGGATCACCCGATTCTGGACCGGGGCCGGATCATCGGCCTGTGGCAGTATGATCCCGGCAACGAACGCATCGCGGCGTGGACGTTCGCCAAGCCCACTGCCGCAGTCAGCAAGCGCATCGCCGAAATAGAAGCATGGATCCGCGATGAACTCGGCGACTTCAGGTCGTTCAGCCTGGACTCACCGGCGTCCCGGCAGCTACGGATCGACGCCCTCAACGAGGCCGCTGGTCTGTAACGCACTCAGCCCGAAAGGCATTCAGCCCGAACCATACGGCCGGGTGATTGCTTCAAGGAAGTGCCCGTCCGGGTCGCTGAAGTAGATCCCGCGGCCGCCGTCGTTGTGGTTGATTTGTTGCGCACGGGAACGTGCGGGATCGGCCCAATAGGGAATGTGTTCGGCCGTGATCCGCAAAAAGATCGCATCGAACTCCTCTTCGCTGACCAGGAAGGCGTAGTGCTGGGGCGCGATGGTTCCTGTGGCATCGAGGAAATCCAGGGTGACGCCGTTTTCCAAGGAAACAGTGACGAAGGACCACATGAGCTGTGGTGCGGGAAGCCCAAGGATGCGGGCCAGAAACGCAGCCGACGCGTGCTTGTCCGTGGCGTAGACGATGGTGTGGTTGAAAGCGATTGTCATGATTGGCTCCTTACATAGAGCTCAGGCGGGTGAGCGGTGCTCCGCTGCCGGCACACGATGTGTAGCGAAGAAGTCCCGGAGGAGCGTTGCGCATTCTTCCTCGCGCACTCCTGCATACACCTCCACCCAGTGGTTGAGCCGGCGCTCGCGGAGGATATCGAACACCGAACCTGCGGCCCCGGCTTTCTCATCCCACGCGCCAAACACGACGCGGGGAATCCGTGCCAGGACGATCGCCCCGGCGCACATGGCACACGGTTCAAGGGTTACCACCAAGGTGCAGTCCTCGAGCCGCCACCCGTCGCCGCCTTCGCCCAATTCGAGGGCATGGCGTTGCAGGGCAGCCGCGGCCTCGCGGATGGCGACGATCTCTGCGTGGGCGGTCGGGTCCCCGTGTGCTTCCCGTTCGTTGCGCCCTGAACCCAGCACACCGCCGTCGGGTCCTAGAACGACCGCGCCGATCGGCACGTCGTCCGTTTCCATCGCCAATCGGGCCTCGTCCAGGGCGAGGCCCATCCAAGCCATGTGTTCAGCGTGATACGGCTCCGTGGCGCTCATGTCTCAATGATAGTTTTGGACGATGCGCACACTCGTCGTGGACCACCCGCTGGTCGCTCACAAGCTCACCGTACTGCGGGATAAGAACACCCCTTCACCGGTCTTCCGGCAGCTCACTGAAGAACTCGTCACCCTCCTGGCCTACGAGGCCACCCGCGAGGTCAAGACACAGCCAGTGGAGATCGAGACTCCTGTCACAAAGACCATCGGCACGGCGTTCACCAAGCCGACGCCCTTGGTGGTTCCCATCCTGCGCGCTGGGCTGGGAATGCTTGAGGGCATGACCAAACTGGTCCCCACCGCTGAGGTCGGCTTCCTGGGCATGGCCCGCGACGAAGAGACACTGGACATCATCACCTACGCCGAGCGCCTTCCCGAGGACCTCACCGGACGTCAGATCTTCGTGCTGGACCCCATGCTTGCCACCGGCGGCACCTTGCGCGAAGCCATCAAATTCCTCTTCAAACGCGGCGCCTCCGACGTTACGTGCATCTGCCTGCTGGCTGCTCCGGAAGGCCTCGCCAAGTTGGAGGAGGAACTGCAGGACGCCAATGTGACGGTAGTCCTCGCTTCGATTGACGAGAAGCTGAACGACAGGTCATATATCGTTCCAGGCTTGGGCGACGCCGGCGACCGCCTCTACGGCGTGGCCGGCTAATCCGTACGCCTCTACCGCTTTCCTGCGCGCCCCGTTAGCCTGTGGCGCATGGACTGGAAACTTGAACTGGTGTTTGTCCCTGTGTCCGACGTGGATCGCGCGAAGGATTTCTACGTCAACAAAGTTGGTTTCAATGCCGATTTCGATGAGCGTCCCATGGACGGCATCCGCTTTGTGCAGTTGACGCCGCCGGGATCGGCTTGTTCCATCGCGATCGGGGAGGGCCTCAGCGATGCTCCTCCCGGGACAGCGCCATCCCTTCAAATAGTGGTGAGCGACATCAATAAAGCCCACGAACAGCTCAAGGCCAATGGCGTCGAGGTCAGTGATATCGACGTTCAGGACTGGGGACACTTCGTCCATTTTGCGGACCCCGACGGCAATAAGTGGGCTGTGCAGTACATTCCGCACCGGCCCAACGGCTAAGTCACAGTTAGCCGCAACCCCTGCATGGTGCGGCAGGATGGATGCATGAGCCATCCTGCCGAGCCAACCTCGCCTTCCGCACACGCCGAGCGATCCTCTACCCTGACGGTTCGTGCTGTCCTGTTCGACATGGACGGAACACTGGTTGATTCCACGGCGATCGTCGAGCAAGTATGGCTGGAGTTCGCCGAACGATACGGCCTCGACTACAACGAAATCCTGCGGACGTCACACGGGGTGCAAGCGGGCGATACTGTGCGCCGTTATGCTCCGGCAGGAGCTGATCTTGAAGCTTTGACGGCCGAGCTGGGCGAGATGGAACGCACCAGGACCGACGGCGTGATTGCCCTTCCTGGCGCAGAAGCCCTGCTTGCATCATTGCCGGACGACGCCATCGCGCTTGTCACGTCCGCGGACCGCATCCTTGCCGACATCCGGATGAAGGCTGCCGGACTTTCCATGCCATCGACTACCGTCACCGCCGAAGGCGTTACGCGGGGCAAGCCGCACCCGGAGGGGTATCTCAAAGCCGCAGCGTTGCTGGGCGCGGAACCGGCCGACGTCGTGGTTTTTGAGGACGCTCCGGCAGGTATCGCCGCAGCCCGCGCCGCCGGGATGCGAACCGTGGTGGTGGGCGACGCCGGAGGCGAGCTTGAGCCGGGCATGTGGCGGATCCCGGACTACTCAGCCGTGATGGTCACAGCAGTGAAAGACGACGACGGCGGTCACCTCATCACCTTCACGCTCTAGCACTGTTCGCCTTCGCTGTTCCAGCCGGTGAACCGGGAGTAGGCTGTGCGCATGTCTGCGTTGCCGGAGGCGTACGGTGCTGCACTGGAGCGGGCCATGGCGCACGCTACGGAGTGGCTTGCGTCAGTGCCCAGCCGTTCAGTCCGGCCCACGTCCGACGCCGACCAAGTTGCCGCGAGCCTTCTTTCGAGCCTTCCCGACGAAGCAACGGACGCGGCTGACGTAGTAGACGAGCTCGCCGCATTGGCGGAGCCCGGGTTGATGGCCATCCAGTCCGGACGCTTCTACGGCTGGGTCATGGGCGGGACGTTGCCGGCTGCCATGGCTGCAGATTGGCTCGTCTCGGCGTGGGACCAAAACGCCGGGCTCAGGTTTGCGACTCCCGCTGCCGCTGCGATCGAAGAATCCGCGGCGGCCTGGCTCCTGGAACTATTGGATCTTCCCCGAGGGTCCGACATCGGGTTCACAACTGGCGCTACCACTGCCAACTTCGCGGGCCTGGCCGCCGGGCGCCAATACCTGATGGACGAGGCAGGATGGGACCTGGCGGACCTGGGCCTGACCGGCGCGCCGCTCATCACAACGTTTGCCGGCCGGGAACGGCACGCCGCCGTGGATCTCGCCCTGCGGTATCTGGGGCTGGGAGCGTGCGTGCCCGTGGACACGGACGATCAAGGCAGGATCCTGCCGGAAGCCCTTGCCGACGCCATGGACCAGCAACCCGGGCCTTCCCTCGTGTGCCTGCAGGCCGGCAACCTGCATTCCGGTGCGTTCGATCCGATGTCCGAAGCCATCGCGGTAGCCCATGACCGGGAGGCCTGGGTGCATGTGGATGGCGCCTTTGGGCTGTGGGCGGCAGTCAGCCCAAATCTGCGCGGGCGGCTGGCCGGAGTAGAGGCAGCCGATTCGTGGGCCACCGATGCCCACAAAACATTGAACGTCCCGTACGACTGCGGCTTGGCCATCGTCTCCCGGCCGGAAGCCCTTAGACGCGCCTTCAGCGTTCACACGAGTTACCTCATTGCAACGGAGACCGGACTGGGCGATCCGTTCGACAAAGTTCCGGAACTGTCCCGTAGGGCCCGCGGCATCCCGGTGTGGGCAGCGCTGCGACAGTTGGGCCGGTCCGGAGTCATTGCCATGGTGGACAGGCTTGCAGCAAACGCCCGCGCGTTGGCGGAGGGACTCGCGGAGATCCCGGGTGTGGAGATTCTGAACGACGTCGTGTTCACACAGGTATCGGTAGCCTTCGGCAGTGATGACCGCACACACCGCGTCACCCAGCGGCTCATGGCCGAAGGGCTTGTGTGGATGTCAGGTTCCTCATGGCGAGGACGCGACATCTTCCGGATTTCGGTCAGCAACTGGGCCACCGACGCAGGTGACGTCGCTGCCTCCATCGCAGCCGTTCGAGGTGCGGCAGAGGCCGAACCGGAAGCATAGGCCGAACCGGAAGTATAGGCACAGTCCAGTTACCGGGCCGAGCGCGCCTTTTCCAAATATGCCATCAGCCCGGCCAACTGCTCAGCGCTCCAAGGCAGGCCGGCGCTGATGGCCTTGCTGTTTTCCTGCCAGGCTGCACGCGCTGCACCTTTGGTGTCCTCACTCGAGTGGAACATGGAACCGATGCCGTCCCATGAGTGCACCCATTCCTGGACGGAAGGATCCGTGACGGGCCTGTTGGCTTCCACGTGCGCCAGTCCTTCTTCCACAAGGACGGCCCACTGCTGCTTGGCGGCTTCGACTTTTTCTGCGCCGAGTTCTTCCCGCTTGTCCGCGAGTTGCTGGCGTTGTTCGGCTGTGAAGTTGTTTTCGAGCACGGTAATCATCTCCAACGTTGACATGAATTGTTCAGGGGTGGGCATGGCGTGTCCGTCCATGCGTGACAACAGCTCGCCCAAACGGTTTTGGAGCGCCTGGAGTTGCTGGGCATGCTCCTGCACATGGACCAGCTGCTCTTTGAGGAGGCCTCGAAGAGACTCCAGATCATCCTCGGGCGTTTGCAGCGCCTTGCCGATGGCAGCGAGCGGAAGCCCCAGCATCTGAAGCGATCTGATCCGGTATAGGCGGCGCAGGTCGCTCTCCGAATACCGGCGATGACCAGATGATGTCCTTTGGCTTGCGGACAGCAGCCCGATCTCGTCGTAGTGGTGGAGCGTCCGCACGCTGACGCCACATGCTGTGGCCAGTTCACCGATGCTCCACGGTCCGGTTCCTGTTGTTCCCGTCATGGGCACAACGCTAAGTCCTGACGTTACGTGAGGTGCAAGCCGTCGCCACCTGAAACGCGAAAACCGCCCCGTTCCCGCTGTCAGCTGCAGTAATCACTGCTGCGAACGGCGGAAAACGGGGCGGTAATCAGGCCCTGCACGTTTGAGCCCGCTGGGGTGGGCTCAAACCTGCTTATTGAGTTGGCTTAGTACCAGTTGTTGGCCAAGTGGAAGGCGAGGGCGGCCGAGGGGGAGCCGTAGCGTTCCTTGATGTAGTTCAGGCCCCACTTGATCTGGGTTTGGTAGTTGGTCTCCCAGTCGGCGCCGGCAGTTGCCATCTTGGAAGCTGGCAGAGACTGCACGATTCCGTAGGCGCCACTGGACGCGTTGGTCGCGGTGGTCCGCCAGTTGGATTCCTTCTCCCACAGTGTGTTCAGGGCAGTCATTTCACCCGGACCCCAGCCGTAGCTGGCGAGGATGCTGGCGGCGTAAGCTTTGGCAGCAGCGGGATCGTCCACGGCCTTGGGAACAGCTGCTGCGGCTGCGGCTGCAGCAGCGGCGGCATCGGCAGCCTGCTTGGCGGCTGCATCAGCGGCAGCCTTTTCGGCGGCGGCTTGTGCGGCTGCTGCCTGGTCGGCGGCGGCTTTTTCGGCCGCAGCCTTCTCAGCGGCAGCCTTCTCGGCAGCGGCCTGTGCAGCTGCTGCTGCCTGATCTGCAGCGGCCCTATCGCCGGCGCCCTTCTTGGCAGCAGCATCCAGGGACGCAGAGATTTCCGCTGATTTGTTGCTGACCTGGGCCGTGGCTTGCGTCTCGGATGCCTGGCTCGTTTCCGGGAGGTTGAATGCGGCGTTTGCGGCCTGGCCAAGCGATGCGACGCCCAATGCTGCGGCAACGACTCCTGCAACAACGGACATGCGCTGACCGGTCTTGCCGCGGCGGGCAGCGGTCTTCAGAACAGACTGCGATTTGGTCAGGGGAGCGTTGTGTTCGTCACGGTGACGCGCGGAAGGGCGCGTCTGATCGTTGAATTCAGACATGTGTGATTACCTCTCAGCGCCTGCGGAGTTAGCTGTCGGGTTCGGATGAGGTCATCCGGCCGCGCGCGTAGCTGCGGCTTCACCCCAAGGGCAAGGAAAGTACTGTGCCCGGAGACTCTGGGTCCCCCGTCTCTGCCTCGAATGAGAACGGAACTCCGGGAAGTGGCAGAGCTCGGCGCATCCCGGGTGTGGGCCAACTATGGGCGACCCACCCTTTCGAAGGTACAGGAGGTTTCGGCTTAAGTCACATTTGGGTAACAGAGATCACGGTCACGGCGCGTCATGTTGCCTGATTCGTTATACGTGTTCGTTCGAAACTGACGGGAGTCTCAGAATGAACTCGGTGCACCCCGGCTTGGACGTTACTGCCACGCTTCCGCCGTGCGCTTGGACGATTGATTCGACGATTGACAAGCCCAATCCGGAGGTTCCTTCAGAGCCTGATCTCGCGGCGTCAGCGCGGGCAAAACGCGAGAAAACATGGCCCTGGAATTCAGGCGGAATGCCAGCCCCGTTGTCAGTGACCGTGACCACCGCGGTACCGTCCGCGGAGAGCACGACGCCAGTGATCACTGTGGTACCTGGATCGGTGTGTTTGCGGGCGTTGGACAGGAGATTGGCCAGCACCTGATGCAGCTGGGTTGCGTCCCCGCGTACCGTGATGGGCTCGTCGGGGAGTTGGAGCTTCCAGATGTGATCCGGTGCCATCACCTTTTCGTCGCTGACGGTCTCGATCACCAACTGGGTAAGGTCCACATCCGTGACCTTCAATGGCTGGCCTTCGTCCAACCGCGCCAACAGCAACAGGTCCTCCACCAGGGTGGTCATGCGTTCGGACTGGCTCTGGACGCGTGCCAGGGACTTCCGGCCGTCGTCCGTGAAGTTCTCCGTCATGCGGAGTAATTCGGTATATCCACGAATGGCGGTCAGCGGCGTCCGCAGTTCGTGGGAGGCATCCGCAACGAACTGCCGGACCTTGGTTTCGCTCTCCTGACGGGCTTCCAGGGCCCTGGAAACGTTGTTGAGCATTTGGTTCAAAGCGTGGCCAACGCTGCCTACTTCTGTTCCAGGATGGGAGGCCGACGGCGGTACGCGCACAGCGAGTGCCACTTCACCGGCGTCGAGGGGAAGGCGCGATACTTTGGTTGCAACCTCCGATAGTTGCTCCAGCGGCCGCATGGTCCGGCGAATGATGACGGTACCGGCAAGGCCGATCAGCACCAGTCCGCCAAGGGAAACAAACACCATGGTCCATACCAGCGAGGCCTCGGCATTTTGCTTATCAGCCAACGGCAGGCCCGTCACAATCACGTCGCCGTAGGTGGTATTTACTGCCACCAGCCGGTAGTCGCCGTTGGACAATGAACGGTCCACAGGCCGGTTGTCACGGGGGAGTGAGAGCAGGACCTGCTTGTCTTCTGCCGAAAGTGCGACGCGGCGGCCATTCGAATTTAGCAGGCCGGAGTTAATGACGGTGGAACCGTCAATCCTCGCGTTGAGGGTACCGGCACCTTGGCCGCGGGCCTCCAGAGGATCTGGCCGCCCGCTTGAGGGAAAGTTCGACGGCGGCCTGCCGAAGTCATTCGCGCGGCTTGACGCCTGCTCCAGCTGCTTATCGAGTTGCTTGTTGAAGTACATGTCCATGGAGGCGTAACTCACCACTCCGACTGCCCCGCAAATCGCTACCAGCAAGGCCATGGCCACCAGGACCAATCGCGTGCGCAGATGCCAGGTGGTGGGATTGAGCCAGTTCCGCTGGGTCTTGCGGGTTACTCCTGAAAGGGTGGACAAGATTCAGTCCGCAGGCTTGATGACGTAGCCGGCGCCACGGATGGTGTGGATCATTGGCGGGTGGTTGGCTTCGATTTTCTTGCGCAGGTAGGAAATGTAGAGCTCCACGATGTTGGCCTGCCCGCCGAAGTCATAGTCCCAGACGCGGTCCAGGATCTGCGCCTTGCTGACCACGCGCTTGGGGTTCTCCATAAGGTAACGAAGCAGCTCGAACTGCGTTGCCGTGAGCTGGATGTCTTCGCCGGCGCGCGAGACTTCCCGTGTATCCACGTTCAGCGTGAGATCACCCACCACCAGTTCCGCCGTGTCCATGGCGGCAACGCCCGAACGTTGGACGAGCCTGTGCAGGCGAAGGAGGACTTCCTCCATGCTGAAGGGCTTGGTGACGTAGTCGTCCCCGCCGGCGGCAAGACCTACGATGCGGTCCTGGACAGCGTCCTTGGCCGTGAGAAAGAGCGCGGGCACTTCCGGCGCGAAGGTACGGATCCGGTTGAGGACCTCGACGCCGTCGAATCCTGGAAGCATCACGTCCAGCACCAGCACGTCAGGGCGGAAGTCCTTGGCAAGCTTCACGGCTTCTGGTCCGTCGGCTGCTACCGCGACGGACCAGCCTGCCATGCGAAGGCCCATGCTCATGAGCTCGGAGAGGCTGGGTTCGTCGTCCACCACCAAGGCGCGGATAGGAGAGCCGTCCGGGTGGGAAAGCTGGGGAAGGTTGTTCGTCATGGAGTGCGGGGATGCCATGGGACAACTCTCCATTCTTCTGGTTTGGCGAAGCTTTGCCGAGCCTGTGAGGACGCTGTGAGGTCAACACTAGCGACGTGGGAGTTCGGTGGAAGGCGTTGCGGGGCATGGCCGTCCCATGCGCGCCCTTTCTACGGCTTGTAGCAGATTTTGAGGGAAAAATTCGAGACGAGAGTGGCTTGCGATTGGACAGCAAGTGTTTCAGATCTTGAGATTCCGTCGTCTTGCGCCTGCCGGGAATCAGGAAGGGCATCATGCACCATTGGCCGAAGAAAATTCACCATAAGCCGAATATTTCTTATCGGAACCGAATGAAATGACGTTCATTTTCCGTAGTGAAAGAATTGTGATCTGCAGCACAATAGACCCTCTTGTCTCAAAATGTGGACGGTTAGGCGCTTTGTTACTTGCGTGTTGCCATTGTTACGTTGCACACTTCCAATGTGAACAAGAACTCAACAGCACCTGCAGCCGCAGCAATCTGGTCCAGCTCACCCGCTGGCGACGTGACCCGCTGTTGTCGAATGCAAGCCTAACTTTCCACCCCAAAGAAGTTTCAGGCATTCGCCCCCTAGCCCAGCGTTGGGCGCCCTTCCCCAAACTCATTGCGGGGACAACCAGCATTCGAAGCCGCGATGACGGCTATTCACTTTTGAGGTAATCACTCCATGTCAGTTGCATCCGGTTACGTCCACATCTCCGTCCGAAACGCCAACAAGGCCGCTTCAAACGCAGGGCTCCGCCCCGGCTTCGGCAACCGTCCCGGCTACGCCCCCGCCCCCCAGGGCAACGGCCAGCAGGCTCCCGGCTACGTGCCACAGGGGTACAACCCCAACTCCTACGGCCAGTTGCGGGCAGTTCCCACCAACGAGCCAGCACCCATGACGGCGCCTACTCCTGTCATTGCGCAGTCTGACCGCCTTCGCCCCGTCGCCAACGACAACGTGGCCCGCGGTTTCGTGCTCTACATGGGCATCGACGAAGAGACAGCAGCAGCGGCAGGAACCTCCATCGCTAAGCTCGCCCAGGAAATCCGGGCCTACGCACAGTCCCTGGTCACCGGCGCTGAGAGCTACGCTGCAGTCGCCGTCGCACCGGCCGGGGCGCCCGGGTCCGCACTCGACGTCGTACGTTCCACTTTCGGTGACCCCACAGTCGCCGCCCGCCAGCGCACCGAGGCTGCCCGCCCGGCACCGCAGCAGGAAGCCCGCCCCTCCGGCGTGCTGATCGACCTCGCCCGCCGCGAAGTCCACCTCGACGGCGAGTCCCTGAACCTGACGTTCAAGGAATTCGAGCTCCTCAACTACCTCGTGGAAAACGGCACCCGCACGGTGGGCCGCGACGAACTGCTTGAGGGCCTGTGGCGCAACGCCGAAGAAGTACCGAACGAGCGCACCATCGACGTCCACATCCGCCGCCTCCGTTCCAAGCTGGGTCGCCTGGCCAACACGGTGCGCACCGTACGCGGCCAGGGCTACCGCTTCTACGAGCACCCCGAAGTTATCGTTTGGGCCGCTCCGGAATACTCGATCTAAGTAGCTGCTGCAGCCGAAAGCGCCTGTCCTGTAAGGGCGGGCGCTTTCGCTTTCGCGGGACGATCCTGTCAGGTCGCGGGCCCTTTCGCTTTCGCGGGACGATCCCTTTGCGCCTGCGCCTGCGCTCGTGCCTCACGCAACAACGGCGCTTTCGGGATGCCCCGCTACGCTACAGCGCCCGCTGCAAGATGCCCCGCTACGCTACCGCGCCCTCACCAAAGTGGCCCGCTGCGCTACAGCGCCCGCACCATGCCCGGGCTTCCCTCTCGTGCTCCCGTGAGTATTGGCCTCCGCGGCGGATGGGGGTTTGCGGCTATAGGGTTGGTTTATGAGTGACCATCACATCAGGCGCCTGGTGATTATGCGGCATGCCAAAGCCGATTGGCCCATGGGGGTGCCGGACCATGAGCGTCCGCTGGAGGAACGCGGACACCGTGAGGCTCCGCTGGCTGGTAGGTGGCTGCTCAAGCATGGCGTGGTTCCGGACTTCATTCTGTGCTCGTCTGCGGTGAGGACCCGCCAAACCTGCACGTGGGTGTGCGATGAGCTGGGGGACAAAGCCCCGACGCCCAAGCTCGAGGACGGTTTGTACGCCGCTTCAGCGAATCGAATGTTGACCGTGATCAACCACGTCCCGGACACCGTCACCACTTTGATGGTGATCTCGCACATGCCCGGCGTCCAGGATCTGGCCATGCACCTCGCATCGCGCGACTCAGACCATGATGCTTACATGGACGCTGCCACGCGGTACCCAACCAGTGCTTTGACGGTGCTTGAGACTGAGAAGTCATGGGCGGAACTGGATGGGCAGGACGCCCGTCTGACGCACTTTAAGGTGCCCCGCAAGTAACAGCGCCGTCGTTTGGCCCGTACGGATGGTTTAACCCCGTACTGGCAGTTCGTGCTCGGCCGCTATTTCGCGGAGAAGCCTGACGGCGTGCCGGATATTGGGGCTGGCGGTCATGGTCTTTCGATACACGATTCCCACTGCCCGCTGCTGAATGGGATTAACGACCGGCACCGCAACCACGCCAGGTGGCAGGGGCGGCCTGCCCAGCCGAGGCACAAGCGCCACGGCCACGGCCTGCTCCACCATGGCAATATGGGTGGAGAAGTCGGGATCGTAGACACGGATGTCGGGGACGCGCCCAAGCCCTGCGAAGATCTGCAGAAGGGCTTCGTTGCAGATGGCGCCAGCCGGCGTACTGACCCAAATTTCATCCAGCAGGTCTTCACGCTCGACGACGGTCCGTCCAGCGAGTGCGTGGGTGCTGTTAACCAGGACGTCGGCCTGGTCCAGGCAAAGGTCCTCGTGCACCAGATTTTCCGGAATGACCAGCGGCACGGAGTTCCAGTTGTGCACCACGGCCAGCTCGGCTTCGCCTAAGGCCACTCGTTGGACGGCCTCACGTGGGTCCTCGGCCAGCACGCTGATTTCAAGCTCAGAATCGGTGGTCCCGATGCGTCCGAGCATTGGCCCCACCAAGCCACGGCAGGCAGTGGAGAATGCTACGAGCCGCAGCAGACCCGAGGGCTTCGCGGGATCGGCGAGGAGCGTTGCCTGCAGTTCCTCGAGCTCGTCCATGATTCGCCGCCCGTAGCCAGCGAGGGCAAGGCCCCGTTCGGTAAGGAGTACACCACGGCCGTTCCGTTCCAGGACGGCTACGCCCGTTTGCTTCTCCAGCTTCTTGATCTGCTGGGAAACTGCTGACGGACTGTAGCCCATCACGTCGGAGGCGGCCACTACCGATCCGTGCTGTTCCACAGCTACAAGAGCACGCAAAGCTGAAATGTCGATCATGAAGTAAATCTACGTGGTTTCATGCTGAATTCAACGCTGGTGCTTAAACCAATCGCATGCCAGAGTGATTCTTGTGAACCTCCGCCACTCCGCACTCGCCGTCCTTGTCGCTGTCCTCTGGGGCGTGAACTTTGTCGCCATAGACCTGGGCCTTCACGCCAACGGTCGCGATGTCCCGCCGCTGCTTTTCGTCGCCTTCCGCTTCCTGCTGGTCGTGTTTCCGTTCATCCTGTTCATCCGCAAACCGGACGTGAGCTGGAAGGCGATCATCGGCGTCGGGCTTTTCATGAGCGCCGGTCAGTTCGGGTTGCTGTACCTGGGCATGGCGCTGGGGATGCCGGCCGGCCTGGCATCGCTGGTTCTCCAGGCCCAGGTGCTGTTCACGATCCTGCTCGCCGCGAAGTTCCTGGGAGAGAGGCCCAGCCGCCGCCAAATGGCAGGCGTGGTGCTGGGTATCGCAGGCCTGGGAGTGGTGGCACTGGGACGAAGTGCCGTGGCGCCTGTCCTTCCGCTCATGATTGTGCTGGCCGCTGCCTTGTCCTGGGCTGTGGGCAACGTGGTGGCCCGGCACTCGAAGGCTGCGTCAGGCCTTGGCTTGGTGGTGTGGTCGGGGGCCGTGGTGCCGCTCCCGTTGGCGGGATTGTCACTTGTGGTGGACTGTCCGGACACCGTGTGGGCGACCATCACGAACCTCCAAATGCCCACCATCCTGAGCGCCATCTACACGGCGGTTTTCGCCTCGCTTATTGGGTACGGAATCTGGAACCGGCTGTTGTCCCTCTACCCGAGTTCCGACGTCGTGCCTTTCACGCTGTTGGTTCCGGTGGTCGGCATGACGGCGGCCTGGTTGGTCCTGAACGAGATTCCCACCGTTGCCGAGATCATGGGCGGCCTGATCCTGCTGCTCGGTGTTGCCACTGCAGTCCTGGGAGTTGGGCGGAAGCGTCCCGAAGTGACCGTTGCAGGGGCCGCTCTGCGCGTCTAATCGTTCGGGAGGCACGCAGAGCGGGCCCCGCAAGGCTGGCGTTTGGAGATCGCTAGCGCTTGGAGGCAGGTTTGCGTTGAGACGGAACGCCCGACGTCGGACGCTTGGCTGCCGCTGTAGGTGTGCGGGGTGTTGCGGGACGCTTCGCCGGAGAGGCCTTGGCGGAGCTCGAAGGACGTGCCGTCGATGTAGTTGGGCGTTTTGCCGGCGCGGCTGGACGTGAGTTGGGAGCTCGTTTAGTTGGCGTTGTGGTTCTTTTGGCCACCGGCGTGGGTCGCCTGGCCCGGCTGGAACCGAACGATGGCACCACGGCCCCGAGGAACAGCACAGCCAGGGTTCCAACCCCAGCCACGGCGGCCAGGTAGAAGTAGATGTCTGAGTCCTCGGTACTTACGGCACTTCCCATGGCGTTGGCGTCCTGGTTGAACGCGAGGCCCCACATGCGCAGGAACGCGATGCTGAAGCCGATGAACAAGCTGGTGCCTGCAGCGCCAAGGAGAACCACGAGGTATCGGCGCCGGTTGAAGACCTGCACTATCGATGCCAAATAGCAGGTCAGCACCGCTCCCAGAAACAGATACAGGACCAGTTCTTCAAGGACCACGGCTGCGAGGACCAAGAGCCCGAGCGACATAAAAGCGGTTACCACCGCAAGCTTTCCGCTGTTCCCCATGTGACGCATGAGTCTAATCATCGCCGACCAGCGGGCTACGCCACGCCGTCGTAGATTGCAGTTGGATACCGTTGCGGACGGTCACCTACTTGATGACGTACCCATGCATGATGGTCATGACCGCGGCCACGCTCTGTTCCCGGGTACGCTCCGGGTTGTAGGTTTGCCGGTCGAGTCCCACCACGAAGATGGCCCCGAAGATGGCCGCCTCCAGGCTCCCGCGGGCGATGGACTCGTCCACCTTGTATCCGGAAGCCACACGTTCCACCGCAGAGCCGATGACCGCGAGGAGTTCTGCCCGGAGTTCGGCGAACACAGCACTCCACTCGCCCGGCGTCCGCCAGTTTTCGCTGACCCACAGACGAGCGAATGACGGGTATTCGTCCATGAATTCCATGGCCTGGCCCACCATGTTCTTCATGGATTCCAGGGGATCGCTGGCTTGGCCTTCGATTGCCTGGAGGCGGACCAGCATAATGTCCACGCCGTGCCGCAGCAGCTGCGCGATCAGGTCCGATTTACTGCCGAAGTTATAGTAAACCGTACCCTTGGACACGCCGGCCGCGGCCGCAATCTCATCCACGGTGACACCTGCAGCGCCACGTTCGCCAATCAGCTCCATGGACGCCTCGAAGAGGCGCTGCTTGGTGGCGTTGGTGCGCCCGGGGCGCAACTTCTTCTCCGCGTTTCCTGCCGCGGCCCCCAGCTCTGAAGGGGCCGGCTCGGTGGTACTCATACGGCGATCTCCGGCTTCAGCGTCTTGAGGGTCCACATCTTGTGTTTGCGGACCGCGAGAGTGGACAGTGCCGCTCCCAGCAAAGTGTATCCAAGCAGGCCCAGAACTGTTGGCCAGATCATGCTGAGTTCCCCGCCGTAGATCAGGTGCCGCATTCCCGTCACCACGTAGCCCATGGGCAGGACTTCGTGCACCACGTGAAGTGGCATGGGGGTGGTCTGCCAGGGGAACGTACCGCCCGAGGACACAAGCTGCAGGACCAGCAGGATCAGCACCACGAACTTGCCCGGAGTACCCATGAGCGCCACGATGCCCTGGATGATCGCACTGAACGCCATCACCGCGGCTAACATGAACAACCACATGCCTACGGGGTGGGCGGCGTTCAAGCCGAGGCCCAGATTCACCACGAGGGTCAGGATGGTGGCCTGCAGGACCGAGACAACGAAGAACGGAAGCCAGCCACCCACCGCGATTTTCCAGGCGCGTGCGTTGGATGCCAGCGCGCGCTGGGTGATGGGGCGCATGGCCTGCACCAGCATGAATACGCCGATCCACAGGGCCAGGGTCAGGAAAAAGGGTGCCAGGCCGGCCCCGTAAGATCCTGCCTTGGCCTGCGATACGTTGTCCACCGCGACGGGATCGGCGATCACTTTGGACACACTGCTCTTCTGTTCATCGTTCGGGTTGGGGATTTCTCCGGCACCCTTGGCGAGTTCTGTGGCCAGTGTGTGTGAGCCATCGGAGGCCTTCACCGCGCCATTGGCAAGCTGTCCGGCGCCGTCGTTGAGTTGATGGGCGCCGTCGTCGAGCTTTATGGCGCCATCCAGTGCGCTCTGCTGGCCGGCGGCCAGCGCGGACGCCCCGGTTCTCAACTGTCCGGCTCCGGCCGCTGCCTGCGAAATCGCGTCTGTCAACGTTGGTGTAGCCGCGGCAAGCTTCGATGCGCCGGCGCTCACGGCAGCTGAACCATCCGAGAGCTGCTGGATTTTGGCGGCGTCGCCCGCGATCTTGGCCTTGGCGTCGGTAACCGGGCCAGAGGTTGCAGTGGAGTCGAAATCGGCCAGGACCTTGTCAGCCTGCTCCTGGGTGAGCACGCCGGCGCTAACCAGCCGCACATTGGATTCGACAACACGATTGCGAAGGCCTTTGTCTGCTGCATCAAGCTGCCCGACGACGTCCTGGACTTTCGCATTCAGCTCCGCGTTCCCGGCTGCTACTTGCGCGGCGCCGTCGGCGAGTTTCTGCGAATCGGCAGGCATGGTGGAGGTCTTGCTCTTCAGTTCGTTTAATCCTGAACTTAACTGGCTGGCGCCTGTGTTCAGCTGGACGGCTCCGTCTCGCAGTTTCGTTTGTCCCGCCACCAGCTGGTCTGCTCCGGTCACCAATTGGGTGGTGCCATCATGCAACGTTGCTGCGCCGTCGCTGAGCTGGCCCACGCCCGTGGCGAGCTGGGATGCTCCGTCCGCTGCCTTCACGATGGAGGCGTGGATGGTGCCGAAGCCGGTGAGGAGTTGGTTTGCTGTTTCCTCGCCCACCTCCTTGGCCACCGTTGAGTGCACGGCTGTGGTGAGCTTGTCCACGATGGTGCTCAGGAGGTAGTTGTTGGCGTCGTTGGTGGTGACATGGAGCATTGCCTGGTTGGCGGCGTCGAAACTGCCGGGGGAGACCAGGTTGGCGGAGAAGTCCTTGGGGATGCGCAGCGCGAAGGCGTATTCGCCTGAACGGACGCCGGCATCCGCAGCTTCCGCGCTGGAAACCTGCTTCCAATTGAAGACGTGGCCATCCACCAAGCTGTCGGCAACCTTCTTGCCGGCCTGCAGCTCGGTGCCATCCTTCGAGGTTGCCCCGGTGTCCTCTACTACCAAGGCGGCGTCGATCTGGTTGAGGTTGCCGTAAGGATCCCAGTTGGCATAGAGGTACACCGCACCGTAGAGCAGCGGCACCATGGTCAGGGCCAGAATGGTCAGCTTGGGCAGGAGCCCGCCGGTCATGCGCTTGAGTTCGGAGCGGGCGAGCCGCAGAACAGTCACTTTGCAGTCCTTTGGAGGTCTTGGAATTCAGGTTCGGATGCTTCGTCTTGAATCTCGCGGGCCGCGATTGGGGTCGTTGTCGATTGCGCGTTCGTTGCCTTTGCCGGCTGGGCGGACACTTCAACGGTTTCCGGTTCCGGCGCGTGGGCGACTGAGTTGCCAATCACCGCAGCAGGGCCAGTCCAGTTGTCCGGGAGGGCACCGACGACGGCGACGACGGCGAGGGGTCGCCCGGCGTCGGACGCCAGTGCCTCAAGTCGGGGCAGCCATGCCGCGGGATCGGCGCTGTGGCGATCGGGGGAGTCGACCACGAGGAGGTCCGTTGCCGGATCTGCCAAAGCGAGGGCGGTCAGGAGCTCGAGCCGGCGGCTGGCGGAAAGCTGTTCAACCCATAGGCCGGCGATGTCCTCAAAGCTGTTGATCTTCAGCCACGGCTTGCTCAGCAGGGCGCCACGATAACGGCGGGGGATGAGGGAGAGGTCCTCTGTGACGAGGTCGCGAACACTTAGATGCTGTTCAGGCTCATTGACGCCGGGCGAGTCCACCAAGGCGCTCGCCAGCCGGATCTTCTTGGTCTTGCTGTTGTTGTCCCAACTGAGGACGCCGTTGCTGGGTTTCATGCGTCCACTGAGTGCCAAGGCCAAGGCGGTCCGCTGATCCTGGCCTTCGCCAGCCACGAGCAAGAGTTCGCCACGACGGGCCTGGAGTGACGTTGCCGGAAGGAGATCGTCCCGGCGGCCGTTGATCTGGAGTTGCTGTACGGACAGCACAATGAGCCTTTCGCAGAAATGGTGTCTGCTGAAAGTCTAACTGAACTGACTGGTCAGTTCAAATAGGAGTTAAAGGCCGTACTTCTCCAAGAGACGTAACCACACCTCGCTGATGGTGGGGTACGACGGCACCGCGTGCCACAACCTGTCCAAGGGGACTTCGCCGACGATCGCGATGGTGGCGGAGTGGAGCAGTTCCGCCACCCCGGGCCCGACGAACGTGGCACCCAGAATGACTTTGCGGTCCTCGTCCACCACGATCTGCGCCCACCCTTTGAAATCGGGGGAATAGAGTTGGGATCCGGAGACATTGATGGGCAACTCCACTCCGGTGACATGCTTGCCTTGGAGCAGGGCCTGTTCAAGGCTCGGGCCCACCGAGGCCACTTCCGGATCCGTGAAGACGACGCTTGGAATGGCGTGCTCGTTGGCTGTGTGGGCCCACGCGCTCCAAGGTTTCGGGGCGCCGGAGAGTTTACCGTTTGCCCTTGCGACGATTGCATCACCGGTTGCCCGGGCTTCATACTTTCCCTGGTGCGTGAGCAAGACTTTGCCCGCGGCATCGCCTGCCGCGTACAACCAGAGTCCGCTGGTGCCATCGCTTGCCGGCCCCTCCACCAGCCCACTGGCGTCCGTAGTGAGCCGGAGCGGTTTCCCGTTCTGCGGTTCAACGCCCACATTTTCCAAACCCAAATTGGCCAACGCTGGATGCCGGCCAGATGCGACCAGGAGTTTGTCGGCCGTGACGGCCTCGCCGTTGAACGTGACTGACACCGAGCCGTCGTCGTTCTTTTCCACTTTGTCCACATCAGTGTGGAGATGGACTGTTACCCCATCAGCCCGCAGCCCGGCCAGGACCAGGTCGGCCGCCTCTTCGGAGTAGCTGCTCAGAAGTCGACCACGAGCAATGAGTGTCACCACCGAACCAAGTCGGGCAAAAGCCTGGGCCAATTCGACGCCG
Source organism: Paenarthrobacter sp. 10N417 (assembly GCF_056394745.1). Lineage (NCBI taxonomy): Bacteria > Bacillati > Actinomycetota > Actinomycetes > Micrococcales > Micrococcaceae > Paenarthrobacter > Paenarthrobacter sp. 10N417. The sequence continues at coordinate 67,976 of NZ_JBFTIL010000015.1, read as the reverse complement.
GCCACTCCGCCTCCGAGCACCGCGAACCGCTGGGGGATGACTTTTGCGGCAGTGGCGCCGCGAGTGGTCCAGAAGGGTACGTCCTTGAGGCCCTCAACATCCGGGATGGTAGGGGTTGAGCCTGTAGCAACAACCACTGCATGGTGTGCCTTGAGCGCATAGCTGTTGCCGTCGAGCCCGTCCACCTGGACCTCCCGCGGTCCTGTGATGCGCCCCCGCCCACGGATCAGCTCGATGCCGGCACTATCCAGCCACTCGACCTGGCTCCCGTCCTGCCAATTGTTCGTAAACCAGTCCCGGTGTTTCAGGGCCGACTCTGCGTCGATGACTCCCGTTACCGCTTCCGAAGCCCCGGGAATTCCCTGCGCCGCGTGGAGGACGCTGCCTGGCCGGAGGAGTGCTTTGGAAGGAATGCACGCCCAGTACGAGCATTCGCCGCCCACCAATTCGCTTTCCACAATCACTGCCGTCAGTCCGCCACGAACCACCCTGTCCGCCACGTTTTCCCCGACGGCGCCCGCGCCGATCACAATTACGTCGAATTCACGGGAGCTCTCGGCATTCATGGGAGAAGCCTACAACTGCTACCTCTGCGTTGTGAGGCCCGGGCGGCGTGGGCCCTGGTATGGCTTTGGGGCGCAGAGTAGGCGCCGCAAGTCAGGGCTACGCGTGCATCGCGCCCTTGAACCAGCCCGTAATCGTGGCTGGGTGTGTGATCGCGGTCCCGACAACAACGGCAAACGCTCCGGCGTCGAGGGCCTGCCGTGCATGGGCCGGGGTCTGGATGCGGCCTTCTGCGATGAGTGGCTTACCCAAGTCGGCGGAAGCGATCTGCTTCAGCAAATCCAGATCCGGACCGTCGGTCTTCGGGCGCTCGCCGGTATAGCCGGACAGGGTGGTTCCGATCAGGTCTGCGCCGGCTTCAACAGCTGCCACGGCGTCATCGAAGGAACCGCAGTCCGCCATGACCAAGGCGTGGGACTCGGCGTGGATGCCAGCAACGGTGGCTCCCAGCGACAAACCATCGGGGCGAGCCAGGCGCGTTCCGTCAATCGCCACAATATGCGCGCCCGCGTTCGCCACGGCAAGCGCGTGCCGGAGCGTGGGGGTGATGAAGACGCCATCGTGACCGTCCTTCCAGAGGCCGACGACGGGAACTTCGACGGCGGCACGAGTGAACTGTACGTCGGCCAACCCTTGGACTCGGATCGCCGCAGCACCGCCGATGACCGCTGATGCCGCCACCTGTCCCGTAGTTCGCGGATCACGCATCGGCTCGCCCGGGTAGGCCTGGCAGGAGACGATCAGCTGGGAACGGAGGGCTTCGAGGCCTTCGAGGGTCAGGATCATGTTGTCTCTTTCTTCTAAAGGACGAGTTTCGCGGCACCAACGATGGCCGCGGTGTTGCCAAGGGTTGCCCGGACCACGGGGACCTCGGCAAGAGGCACCAGTAGCTCTTGGCGGAGGGCGGCTTCCATGGGCTCCCACCAGAGCCCACCGGCGTCCGCCAGGCCACCTGAAATGACTACGGTTTCAGGGTCAAGAATGTTGATGAGTCCGCCCACGGCTTGACCTGCGGCGGCCGCCCCGAGACCTATGGCACGCAAGGCGGCGGCTCGGCTGACAGTGGCGGCAGCACCGCCGTCGGGCACGCCAGCAGGAGCACCGGAAGCCAGCACGAACACGCCACGCGTATCCGCCGCCTCGCGTGAAGAACCACCAAATCGCAGGTACGACTCGTGAATGGCGGGCCCCGAAGCCACGGCCTCGACGTGCCCGGCATGGCCGCATACACATGGCAGCGCTGCCCCATCAAATGTGGCGTAGGGCGAGGCAAAATGCCCAACATGACCGCCAACAGAGTGATGCCCCAAAACAGGAGCGCCATCCACCACGAAGCTGCCGCCAACGCCTGTCCCGAACGCCACCATCAGAGAAGTGGACGTTCCAGCTGCGGCACCAAGCCAAGCTTCTCCGAGAGCATGAGCGTGGACATCGTTGACGGTGCGCACCGAAGCAGCCGGAAAGGAAAGACGGGCAGCAAGCCCGGTAACAAGCTCAGTCCCCGCCCAACCATGAATCGCATCCGTGGCAGACAAGACAGCCCCGGAAGACGCGTTAATCACCCCAGCGGAGCCGACGCCGACGCCGGACACGGAATGTCCGGCGTCGGCAGCGCGTTGCATCAAACCCGATACCAGGGCAGCGGTGGCGTCGAGGATCGCTTCGCCACCGGCCCGGTTCAACGTCGGAATGGATTCCGAGAAGAGCACTTCACCAAAGCCGGAAACAACCCCGGCGGCGGTTTTGGTGCCGCCGAGGTCAACGCCGATCACGTGGGTCATGGAAGCGGTCATGGAAAACCTAGACCAGCCCGTTCCGCTCCAGGATTTCACGGATCAGCGCCGTCTCATCGGAGTTCAGGGACAGCATGGGCTCGCTCATCGTGTTGGACTCAATGACGCCCATGACCTGCAGCGCGGTCTTGAACGCTCCCAGCCCAGCGGCGCCGCCGGAGACACGGCCGTTGGGCGTGTAGACGATCTCGAAGACGTCGGCCAAACGGTCCTGCTCCCGGGCCGCACCCGCCCAGTCGCCAGCCTGCGCGGCGTCGAACAGCCGGCGGTAGCCCGCCGGATCAACGTTGCCAAGGCCCGGAACAACACCCTGGGCGCCACCAAGGAGGGCGCCGTCCACCACAACTTCGTGACCGGTGAAGATGTCGAAGTTGGGAATGTCCTTGGCCGCCAGGAGCAGCTGGCGGAACGAAACGTCGTCGCCGGAGGAGTCCTTCACGCCGGCGATGACACCATCACGGCCCAGGCGGACCAAGAGGTCCGTTGGCAGTTTGAAGTGGGTTCGGACGGGGACGTCGTAAGCGAAGATTGGCTTCTCGACGGCTGCGTGGATGCTGCGAAAATGAGTTTCAGTCTCCGCGGCGTTGCCGATGGCGTAGTACATGGAGGTCACCACGATCGCGTCAGCGCCCAGGTCCACCACTTTTCGGGCCTCCTCGATCACCCGGTTGGTGGTTTGCTCGTTGGCGCCGACGATCAGCGGGACCGCTCCGGCGTTGGCGTCGGCGATGGTGGAGACCACCAGCTCACGCTCATCATTGGTGAGGTAGGGGACTTCCCCGGAGGAGCCGAGGACGAAAAGTCCGGACACGCCGCCGTCGATCAGGTGCTTGGTGACGTTCTTCAGCGACGCAGTGTCGATGCTGCCGTCGGAGTGGCGTGGTGTGATGACCGGGGGAATGACGCCCTGGAACTGAGTGGACACAGAAATCTCCGTTGTTGGTAGCTGGTGAGGGGAAAACTAGATGTGGAGAAGGCTCGGCGCGGCGCCCAGCAGCTTCTTGGTGTAATCGTTTCCGGGGTTGTCGAAGACCTGTGCGGCTGTGCCTTGCTCGACGATTTTGCCGAAGTACATGACGCAGATGCGGTCCGAAACATAGCGGACGGTTTGGATGTCGTGAGAGATGAACACCATGCCCAGGTTCAGCTGGGTCTTCAGATCCGACAACAGGTTCAGGACCTGCGCCCGGACGGAAACGTCCAGGGCCGACGTCGGCTCATCCGCCACGATGATGTCCGGATCGAGCGCCAGTGCCCGGGCGATTGCCACACGTTGGCGCTGACCACCGGAAACCTGCGACGGCGTCACCTCGGCTGCCGATTGCGGCAAGCCAACCAGCGCCAACAGTTCCTTGACCTTGGCAGCGCGGCTTGCCGCGTTCCCGATGCCGTGGATCTGAAGGGGGTCGGTGAGGATGTCCTGGATGGTCATGCGTGGGTTGAGCGCCGTAGCCGGGTCCTGGAAGACCACGGAGACCGAGCGGCCAAACTGCTTGCGCATGGCAGCGTTGCGCTTGATGGCTGGCTTTCCGTGAAACAAAACCTTGCCCGACGTCGGCGGCTGAAGTCCCACGAGAACTGAAGCGAGGGTGGACTTGCCACAGCCGGACTCACCAACGATGCCCACGGTTTCGCCGCGGCTGATGGTGAAGTCCACTCCGTCAACAGCTTTGACGATGTTGGGCCGGAATAATCCGCCGGTCCTGGCGTGGTGATAGACCTTGACGTCCTGGAGCTCGATGACCGGCTTGGAGCTTGATTCGCTCATTTTGCGTCCTCCTTCAAGTGGCTGGCCCAATAGTGATCCGCAGCGTCGGCATTGGGAGACGGGACGGTGGTGAGGACGAGCTTTTGGTTGGGGTCGGCGTCAGCCCTGAGTGAGCGGGCCGCGAAGCGGTCGCCCGAAGCAAAGTCGCGTGGTGAAGGGACTGTGCCGGGGATCTGGTGCAGCCGGACGGCGTCGGCCTCTATGGAGAGGACGGCACCCAACAAGCCACGGGTGTACTCGTGCTTGGGATTCTGCAGAAGCTCGGAAGCCTGTGCGGATTCCACCACTTGGCCGGCGTACATGACTGTGATGCGGTGAGCCAGGGAGGCCACCAAGGCGAGGTCGTGGCTGACGAATACCATGGCAAAACCGAGTTGCTCACGGAGTTCGTTGAGCAGATCCACCACCTGCTTTTGCACGGTGACATCCAAGGCCGTGGTGGGCTCATCGGCCACCACGATTTTCGGCGATCGGGACAGGGCCATGGCAATCAGCACGCGCTGGCGTTGGCCGCCGGAGAGCTCGTGGGGGTAGCTGGCAAGCGTCCTGGCGGGGTCCAGTTTCACCATTTCCAGCAGTTCAGCGGGTGTCTTTCGGCCGCCACGTTTGGTGAGCTGCTCCAGCTGGTCCTTGATCTTCATGGAGGGGTTCAGCGAGCTCAACGCATCCTGGTAGACCATGGCAATCTGCTCGCCGCGCAGCCCCTCATAGGCCTTGGGGTTGCTGTGCTGGGTCTTCGCGTCCAGGAGTTCCTTGCCATCAAACAGGATGGAACCGGTGACCTGGGCTGTCTTGGGCAGAAGGCCCATCACAGCGAGTGAGGTGATCGATTTACCGCAACCGGACTCCCCCACCAGGCCCATGGTTTCGCCTTCGCGGACCGTGAAGGAGACGTTGTCCACGATCGCGGTTTCGCCGAAGCGGCCCGGGAAACGGATGGAGAGGTTCTTCACCTCAAGGACATTCCGCGCGCCTGCCGGCACCTGGGGGAGGCGGTCCGTGCGCTTGGCTTCGATGGCTGCCAGCAGTTCCAGTTCGCGGTCCAGCAGGAGGTGCGGTTTGGCGGCTGCAGCGTTCACATCGGTGAGAAGAGCTGACTTGCCGAAGACTTCGGTGACGGTGCGATCGGAAGCCGGACGAACGCCGTCGAGCTCGTGTTCCTCAACCACCGACGGCTGAGCTACGGACGTTGCAACCTCAGTGTCCACGGCCAGAACTGCGGCAGAGCCGTCGTCGTCCTTCACTGCGGGCGCGCGGCGAAGCTTCGGGTTCACCATGGCGTCGGTGAGGCCCTCCGCGAGGATGTTCAGGGACAGGACGGTCAACAGAATTGTCAGGCCAGCGAACGTGGTGGCCCACCAGCCACCGGAAAGAACCAGATTGCGGCCGTAGGAGATCACATTGCCCCAAGAGGGGGCGGGATCCTGAACGCCCGCGCCCAGGAAGGAGAGCGAGGCTTCCAGGATGATGGCGTCGGCCACCATCACTGTGGCGAACACCAGCACCGGAGCGGCGGTGTTGCGGACGATGTGCTTGACCAGGATGTAGAAGCGGCCAGCACCGATCACGCGTTCGGCACGGACGTAGTCTTCGCCGTATTGCGCCAGCACGTTGGCGCGGACCACTCGTGCAAGCTGCGGGGTGTAGATGATGGCGATCGCGATGATGATGGTGGGAACCGAGTTGCCAAAGGCAGCCAACAATACGGCTGCAAGGGCGATACCCGGGAACGCCATGAGGATGTCCATGAGCCGCATGATGATCTCGTTCACGGACTTGCTGGACGTCGCTGCGAAGGAGCCCAGGAGCGCACCGGCGAGGATGGCTAGACCAACCGCGCCGAGGCCGATCAAAAGTGACGACTGTGCGCCGAAGAGCAGGCGCGAGAAAATGTCGCGGCCCAGGCGGTCGGTGCCGAAGAAGTGTTCAGCGCCCGGCGGGGTGGCCGGAATGAAGGTCTCCAGCGGATCGTGCGGGGCGATGATCGGCGCGAAAATGGCCGCGAGGACAATCATGATGAGGAAGAGCAGGGCGATGCGGGAGCCCCAGGGCAGGGCCTTGAAGCGGATGCCCGGTGCACTTAGCCGTTCTGCGAGCTTGCTGCGCATGAGCTATACCGTCCTGATTCGGGGGTTGATGAGCAGGTAGAGAAGGTCAACCACGATGTTCACCAGAACAAAGGTGACCGAGATGGTGAGCACCACGCCCTGGACCAGATTGACGTCCAGGTTGGTGATGCCATTAAGGATCAGCTGGCCCATGCCGGGCAGGGCGAAGATCATTTCAATCACGACGGCGCCACCCAGCAGATAGCCCACGCGGAGTCCCAGCACGGTCACCGGGGTGACGAGGGCGTTGCGGAGAACATTCTTGGAAACCACTTCGCGGTAGGGGACACCGTTGCCGATGGCTGTGCGGACGTAGTCGCGGTCAAGCTCTTCCACCATCGAGGTCCGGACCACGCGGATCAGCGATGCCGATACCGGGATGCCCAGTGCCAGGGCCGGGAGGGCCATCGAGTTCAGCCAACCGCCAAAGCCGGATTCCGGCGTCGCAATTCCGCCTGAGGGAAACATCGGGTTGGCGCCGAGTGCGAACCACTGGATGAGCAGGATGCCCAGCCAGAACGACGGCGTGGCGATGGCGGCGATTGAGAAGACCCGGATCAACTGGTCCTGCCACTTGTCGCGGTAGAGGGCACCGAGGATTCCGAAAGCCAGGGACAGAACAATTGCGATAATGACGCCCAGAAAGGTCAGCTGAAGCGTCAGGGGGAACGCAGAGCCGATCATGGATGCCACTGACTTTGCCGGCGGGGTTGTGACGCCGAGATCCAACTGCAGCAGCCTCCCCAGGAAACGGAAGTATTGCAGGACCAGGGGATCGTTCAGGCCATTTTCCTGGCGGTACTGCTGCTTGGCTTCTTCGCTGGCACCGTCACCGAGGGCCGAGCTGGCTTGGTCGCCGGGGGCGGCCTGCAGGACGAGGAAGACGAGCAACGTAATGCCCAGGATCATCAATGGCAATGCTGCAAGCCTGCGGCCAAGCAGACGCAATATCGTGACCAATTTGTTCTCCGGTTTGGTTGGGGGTGCTGCTGGTTGTGGGGCCTGCTCTGCGCGCTACTTTGGGGATTCAGGCCGCAAAGCAGGCCTCGCAACTCAGGTTTCTAGGCGGTACGTCCGACGTCGATGAACGACAATCCGGTGGTGGGCAGCGGCTGGAAGCCCTTGAGCTTTTTCTCGTCCCAGGCGCTGGGAAGCTGGCGGTGAAGGACGGGGTACAGGGGGACCTCATCCGAGACCATGTCCACGATTTCGGCCACTACCTTCTTGGCGTCGTCGCCGGAAGCCTGCGATCCCTTGTTCATGAGTTCCTGCAGCTTGGTGCGCTCAGGAGTTGTCCAGAAGGCGCGCTTCTCCATCCACGTGGCACCGGAGTAGAACCAGCTCAGCAGCAGGTCAGCATCATTGCCGAACACGGATGGATCGCCCGGAGCCGCAACCACTGTGTAGTCACCCTTACCCACGCGGTCGCTGTAAAGGGCACCGGACTGGAGGCTTTTCACCGTGACCTTGACGCCAGGGATCTTGTTCCAGGACTCCAGGATCAGTGGTGCAACGTCCTTCACCCAGGCAGTGTCCGTAGTGAGGAGTTCGAATTCGAGGCTGCTGACGCCCGCCTGCTTGAGCAGGTCTTCGGCCTTCTTCGTGTCAAAACCGTAGACGTTCTTGGCCTTGACGTAGTCGGGGTGGCCTTCCTGGAAGTAGGAGCTGGCCGCCTTGGCGTTGCCGAACAGGGCCTTCTTGATGATGGCTTCCTTGTCCATGCCATAGTGCAGTGCCTGGCGGACGAGTTTGTTGTCGAACGGGGCCTTGGCGCAGTTGAACATGAGGAACAGCAGGCCGAAGGACTGGACTGATTCCACCTTGACCTTGGACTTCAGGCCGTCGACGTCCAGGTACGGAACGTCCTCGATGGCCTGGACGCGGCCGGATTGGACAGCAGTAACGCGGGCCGCAGCGTCCGAAAGGAGGAGCCAGGTCATGCCCTTGGCGAGTGCAGGCTTGGGGCCGTTGTAGTCTGCGAACGCTTCGAAGACGATCTTGTCGTCCTTGACGGCGGAGACCAGCTTGTAAGGACCGGAGCCGATTGGCTTGGCGTCGAAGGCCTTTAGATCGCTGGCGAGTGCCTTGGGGACCACCTTGACCACCGAAATTCGCGGCCCGAAGCCCGGGAAGGCGTACTTGAGCGTGAATTCCACTGTCTTGGCGTCCAGAGGCTTGACGTCCTGGATGAAAGGGATGAACTGGGAGAACAACGACTTGTTCGCCGGGTCCATGACGCGGGTAAAGGAAAAGGCCACGTCTTCGGTGGTGACGGGGGAGCCGTCGTGGAACTTGGCGCCGTCGCGAATGGTCACCTGGTAGGTGGTGTCGTTGACCTTTTTGGGATCCGTCGCTGCCAGGGCGTTGTAGGGCTGGCGCGTCGCCGGGTGGAGCTCAATGAGGCCTTCGAAGATGTGGAGGTTGGCTGCCATCGGTGTGGCTCCCGAAGAGCTCAGCGGGTCAAAGCCTGTGGAGAGGGCGTATGAGATGCCTGCCTCGATGATGAGGTCCTTGTTCACAGCCGCGGTGTTGGCTGCATTCCCCGTGGTGGTGCTGGCAGCGCCGCCACACGCGGAAAGGGTTGCCGTGAAGGCGGCGGCTGCACCAACTGCGCCGCTCAGCTTGAGGAAATTGCGGCGGCTGGCGTCATTGACCAGCGGCAGGCTGTTGATGGTCTTGCTCATAAAGGTGCCTCACCATTCGACTGTCGTGGGTTATCGGATGTAGGACGTCCGATGCTCGTATTGAAACTGTAAGTGTGGTCACAAGGGGACGTCAAGTGAGAGATGGATCACGGTGAGGCTGCCTGGGAAGCTGGAGCCTCGCGGCTCCTCGCCGCCCGGGCGCCAGAATGCGGAATTCTCAAGGAATTCCGAAGACATACCTATCAAGGAGGTGGGACATCCGATATTGTATGTTGCGAGTCACTCATTCTGCGGTGGGCATTAAGCTCGCCTCAATATTAACACCGCACTCCTTCGCATCCGAGGTTCATAGGCCTCTGCGGGAGGAGTGCATCGGCAAGGAGAGCCCATGACAACTTCCGGTGTCGTTCCGCAAGCGCGGTTCAGTGCACAGGCCCGGCTGCGTGCGTTGCAGTCGGACATTATGGAGCTCATCCTCGAGCGTGAGCTCGAGGCAGGTGACCCGCTGCCCACGGAGAGCGAACTTTCGGTCGCGCTCGGTGTAGGGCGCAACACCTTGCGCGAGTCCCTGAAAGTGCTGCAGGCCCTGGGTGTGATCGAGATCCGCCATGGCTTCGGGATGTTCGTGGCGCCCAGCAATTTCGATGCCTTGGCTGATGGCCTGACATTCCGGGGCCGGCTTTCCCTCCGGCACCAGGGACTCGAAGCCTTGCAGCTGGTGGACGTGCGGCAGGCCTTGGAGTCTGGGCTGATTGCCTCCTCCATCGATGTGATGACCAAGGAGCAGTTGGCGTCCATCGAGGAATCGGTGAAGCAAATGGAGGAACTCGCTGCCGCCGGCGAGAACTTCGTGGCCGCCGACGCCGAGTTCCATCGCCGCCTATTCGAACCCCTTAACAACGAGCTTCTGATCAACCTGATGGGGGTCTTCTGGAAGGTATACCGGAAGATCCACGTAGAGATCGGCGCCGGTATCGAGGACCTGGCCAAGACTGCCGCCATTCATCGGAACATCTATGCCGCCGTTGCGGCGGGAGACAAGGTGCTCGCGGCCGAGCTTCTCAACCGTCACTTCGATGGGATCCGCCGCCGCATCAGCGAGGCTGTGGGCGAGTAAGCGTCCGCACTTACGGCAAGGGCCGCCGTCGTACTTTTTCGGAACGTACGACGGCGGCCCTGTCCGTTTCTGCGCGCGGCTCACCCAACTGACTGGCATTAGTGGTTGTTATGAGCGCTCAAAACAACCACTAATGCCAGTTACTTGGGTCAGCCGGGCAAAACAAGAGACCCGCACCGGCGAACCGGTGCGGGTCTCTATCTGTGCGCCCAAAGGGATTCGAACCCCTGACCTTCTGTTCCGTAGACAGACGCTCTATCCAGCTGAGCTATGGGCGCATTTCGTGTGATTCTCGGCGGTCTGTTTCTCTGACCCCCTCGAACCTCAATAAACTTTACAGAAGTTCATGTGAAGTTCCAAATCGAAAAGCTGTAATCTAGACAACTAGACCGGTCTATGTGACCTTCCTCACTTAAATCGCGCTTCTGTGAAACTGGAACCTTGAATTCTAGGGGTTTTTCGTTTCGTCCCCACTGGACATCTGACGTCTGACAGGGGATTGGTCTGGTCCGGGACCCCTATCGTTTAGGACACACCACTGAACCCGAGGAAGGGAACCGCAATGGGCGATCTGGCGCGACTGCCGCTGCTTGAGAAGGCACCTACTACGCATGCACGCCTGCTGGCCTGGGTTGAGGAAGTAGCCGAGCTGACTCAGCCGGACCGCATCCACTGGGTTGATGGCAGCGAAGCAGAGAACAAGAAGCTGACCGACGAACTCGTCGAGGCCGGCACCCTGAAGAGGCTGAACCCGGAAACGTTCCCGAATTCCTTCGCGGCGTTCTCTGACCCGGCCGACGTTGCCCGTGTAGAGGAGCAGACCTTCATCTGCTCCGAGAACGAGCGCGACGCAGGCTTTACCAACAACTGGATGGCCCCGGCGGAGATGAAGCAGAAGCTGCGCGGCCTGTTCGCCGGCTCCATGCGCGGCCGCACCATGTACGTCATTCCGTTCGTCATGGGCCATCTGGATGCAGAGGACCCGAAGTTCGGCGTTGAGATCACTGACTCCGCCTACGTTGTAGCTTCCATGCGCATCATGGCCCGCATTGGCACGGACGTCCTGGACCGTATCACGCAAACAGATGCATTCTTTGTTCCGGCCCTCCACTCGCTGGGCGCTCCGCTGGAAGCCGGCCAGGCCGACGTCGCGTGGCCGTGCAACACGGACAAGTGGATCGTCCATTTCCCCGAAGAGCGCTCCATCTGGTCTTTCGGTTCCGGCTACGGCGGAAACGCCCTGCTGGGCAAGAAGTGCTACGCACTGCGTATCGCCTCCGTGATGGCCCGCGACGAAGGCTGGCTGGCCGAGCACATGCTCATCCTCAAGCTGACCTCGCCGGAGCAGAAGACTTACTACGTCTCCGCTGCCTTCCCGTCTGCTTGCGGCAAGACCAACCTCGCCCTGCTGGATCCCACCATCAAGGGTTGGAAGGTGGAGACCCTCGGTGACGACATCACCTGGATGCGTTTCGGCAAGGAAGGCGAGCTCCGCGCCGTCAACCCTGAGGCCGGCTTGTTCGGCGTCGCGCCAGGCACCGGTTGGGGCACCAACCCCAACGCCATGCGTGCCATTGCCAAGGGCAACAGCATCTTCACCAATGTTGCGCTGACCGATGACGGCGGCGTGTGGTGGGAAGGTATGACCGAGGAAACTCCGGCGCACCTGACCGACTGGCGCGGCGAGTCCTGGACTCCGGACTCCGACGCCCCGGCCGCACACCCCAACTCCCGCTTCTGCACGCCGATCGACCAGATCGACATGTTGGCCGAAGAGTACTTCAGCCCGGACGGCGTGGAGTTGTCCGCGATCCTGTTCGGCGGCCGCCGCAAGACCACCATTCCCCTGGTCACTGAGGCCCGCAACTGGTCCAACGGCATCTTCATGGGTTCCACGCTGTCCTCGGAGACCACCGCTGCTGCAGCTGGCGCCGTCGGTGTTGTCCGCCGCGATCCCATGGCAATGCTGCCGTTCATCGGCTACGACGCAGGTGACTACCTGAACCACTGGGTAAACCTGTCCGCCAAGGCAAACCCGGAGCGTCTGCCCAAGATCTTCCTGGTCAACTGGTTCCGTCGCACGGCTGAAGGCGGCTTCGCCTGGCCTGGCTTCGGAGACAACGCGCGTGTGCTCAAGTGGGCCATCGAACGCCTCGAAGGCAAGGCTGACGCCGTTGAAACCCCGATCGGTTTCGTACCGACCGGTGAATCCATCGACCTCGAGGGCCTGGACATGACCCCGGCTGAGGTTGAGTCGGCTGTTCGTGTCGACCCCGAGGAATGGGCAACCGAACTGGCGTCCATCGAGGAATGGTTCGCCAACTTCGGCGAGTCGCTCCCGGCGGCACTTCAGTCCGAGCTGGACGGTCTGAAGACCCGTCTGGGCTAGACCTCTTAGGAACAACGGCGTTCTTAAGTGAACGACGACGGCCCGTCACCTTTTGGATGAAAGGTGGCGGGCCGCCGTCGTGCTTCTGGCGCTTTTACAGTGTTTGCGGCTCTGCCTTAGTTCGCGAGCCACACGTCGGGGCCGAAAACTTCGTAGTGGATCCGGGTGGCCGGAATCCCGGCCTCGATTGCTTCGTCACGAATTTTCTTCATGAAGGGCAACGGCCCGCAGAGGTACAGGGAAGCGTCTGCCGGCACGTCGACTTCCCTCAGGGACATGAAGCCTGCCTTGGCGCGGTGCTCTTCGTTGCTGGGCTGCGGCGACTCGAGCCAGAGCTGCAGTTCGGCGTCAATGCTTGCGGCGTCTGCAGTCATTTGGCCGCTCAAGGCCCAACTGTCCATGGAGCGTTCGGCGTGCAGGACAAGAACCTGGCGATCGGTGCCAGCCTCAGCCAGAGAACGCAGGATCGAGGCCGTCGGCGTGCACCCGATGCCCGCTGATGCGAGCACAACCGGCCCCTCGCCGTCCTTGAGGGTGATCTCGCCGTAGGGGTTGGAGATTTCGAGTACATCGCCAGGCTCGACGGCGGTATGCAGGGCGGTGGACACCTCACCACCGTCGTTTAGCTTGGTGGTGAAGATCCGGCTGGTGCCGGCGTCGCCTGACAATGAATACTGCCGCACTTGGCGCAAGCCGTCAGGGAGGGCAACCTTGACGCTCACATACTGGCCGGCCAGGGCCGGTGTTACCGGAGTGTCGTCGGCAGGTTCCAAGGTGAATGTCATGGCGTCCTTGCCAGCCGGTACCTTGGAAACCACGCGCCAGGGCATCCACATTTTATTGTTTGACTGGGAGGCATAGAGGTCCTTTTCGAGCTTGATCAGGGCGTCTGCCATAAGCCAGTAAACCTCGGTCCATGCCTCGGCGATTTCCGGTGTAATGACGTCTGACAGGTCGGCCGCGATTGCTGCGAAGAGGTGCTCGTAGACCACTCCGTACTGCTCTTCGGCGATGCCCAGTGAGGCGTGCTTGTGGGCGATCCGGGCCAGGACCTTTTCCGGGAGGGTGCCCGGGTTGTTCACCAGATGGGTGGCGAAGGCGGCGATGCTCCCGGCGAGTGCCTGTTGCTGATCACCCGAGCGCTGGTTGGAGCGGCTGAAGAGTCCATCGAGCAACTCGGGGTGCGCTGCAAAGAGACGCGTGTAGAAATCGGCGGTGATGTCACCAATACGCGAGCCCACCAGCGGAAGAGTGGCTTCAATAATGGGGCGGGATTTTTCCGAGAGCATGGTTCTCCTGAGGTAGGGGCCCGGCTGGGTCATTCGGACCGTCACAATACAAGCATTTCGAATGCCTATATTTACATCTCAATTTCTACTCCTTGTAGAAAAGATGTGCAAATCGAAGCGCAGGCCTGCTCGGACGACCGGTCAGGGCAGGGTTGCGGGGGACCTGAATTCGGGCCGGAGGCCAATTGTTTGGAAGACCGGATTCATCTGCCGGGCATGAGGGAGGGATGAGATGACGACGGTGTCCAGCTCGCGATAGAACGCTTCGCGGGCCCGACTCATTGCGTGACGGAGACCGCACTCTGTGATGAGGGGGCAGTCATGGGTGGGGGACTGGCATTCCGCCGGATCCTGCCGGCTGTCCAAGTGGCGAAGGAGTTGGCCAACGGTCGCTTGTCTCCCCGCTTCATTAAGGCGCGAGCCACCCAGGCGGCCTCGTTCCACATCAATCAATCCAAGGCTCCGCAATCGGACCATGGCCTTGCTGACGTGGTTGTACGGAGTTCCCACGGCGTCGGCCACAGCCTGGGTTGTCAGCAAGGTGCCCTCAGGGGCGGACGCCAACACCATAACGGCGCGGAGGCTGACATCTGCGAACGCGTTGATTTTCATGGGATCAGCCTACGTAGTCAGGTCTAGTCCACCCAGAGCGAGGGCTCGTGGGTGTCAGGCTCAAGGGCGCCGAAGTCGAACCCTTCAGCGGTGTGGACGTAGGGGATGACGGCTGCCATGACCCCACCATCCCGGTGCTCGGCAGTGCCGTGGATGCCATCCGAGCCGTGCTCGGGCAGCGCGACATCACTTGCGATGGCCACGGCCCGGTAATCGTTCCGTCCCTGGCGAAGTAATTCCTCGACGTCCGTCAACATTGCCCCCGCGTCAATGTGACCGTCTTCGTCCGGCTCTCCTGGAGAAACCATGACAATCCGCACCTCACCCTCATGTGAAAGCGTGATGCCAAAGGGGAGAAAGCCGCCGTTCTGCAGTATGTGCTCCTGGGCAGTTCCCAGTGCAGTACCCAGAATCTCCCGGAGTTCACGCTCCTGGACGGTCCCGGTGGAATCGGCGTCGTCGATGGGCTGCTCGCTCATGTTTGCCGGTCCCTATGCCCGGACCAGAGTCAGGACGCGGTCGCGGATTTTTTCCATGGTGGGCAGGTCTTTGGCTTCGGCGTTCAAGCGGAGGAAGGGCTCGGTGTTGGAGGGGCGCAGGTTGAACCACCAGCTGCCGTCCTTGGCACTGAAGGTGCTGCCGTCCATGTGGTCGATCTCGACGTCATCGTTCTGGAAATCAAGGCGGACCCGCTCGATCGCGCCTGCTTTGTCGTCGATCTCGGAGTTGATTTCACCGGAGGAAACGTAGGGCTCGTACTGACGCCCGAGTTCGGAGAGGGGACCGTCCTGCTCGCCCAGGGCTGCCAGGACATGCATGGCGGCGAGCATTCCGGTGTCCGCGTTCCAGAAATCCCGGAAGTAGAAGTGAGCAGAGTGCTCCCCGCCGAACACGGCACCTTCTTCGGCCATGACGGCTTTGATGAAGGAGTGCCCGACGCGCGTCCGGACCGCCCGGCCGCCGTCCTTGGCCACGAGTTCGGGAACGGCCTTGGAGGTGAGCAAGTTGTGGATGATCACCGGGGCCTGTTCCCCGGAAGCCTGGGCGCGGGCGATCTCCCTGCGCGCGACCATGCCGGTGATTGCCGACGGCGAGACGGGCTCGCCCTTTTCATCGATCACGAAGCAGCGGTCAGCGTCGCCGTCGAAGGCAAGGCCGATGTCGGCGCCGTGCTTGATCACGGCCGCCTGGAGGTCGCGGAGGTTTTCCGGTTCCAGCGGGTTGGCCGGGTGATTCGGGAACGAGCCGTCCAGTTCGAAATAGAGCGGGATGATCTCGAACGGCAGGGCCGGGAGGAGTTTGTTACCGAGCACCGCCGGGGTGGTCAGCCCGGCCATACCGTTGCCCGCGTCCACGACGATCTTCAACGGACGGGAACCGGAAAGGTCCACGAGCTGGCGCAGGTATTCGGAGTAGTCCTTCAGCACGTCCCGAACACCGATCTGCCCGCGCGTAGCCGCGGCGGGGATGCTGCCTTCGTTCAGGTACTGCTCGGCGAGGGCCTGGATTTCCTTCAGGCCGCTCTCGGAGGAAATCGGTTGAGCCCCGGCCTTGGCCATTTTGATGCCGTTGTACTCGGCGGGGTTGTGGCTGGCGGTGAATGTGGCACCGGCTGCGTTCAGGGCACCGCAGGCATAGTAGAGCTCGTCGGTGGAGATCAGGTCCAGCAACTGGACGTTGGCGCCGCGCCTGGCAGCACCGTTCGCGAAGGCCTGGCTGAACTCCGGCGAGGACGGGCGCATGTCTCCGCCAACAAGGACAGTTTCACCCTCAAGGCCCAGAACGTCGATGAAGGCAGCACCGACTGCCTCGACGATTTCAGCCGTGATGGATTCCCCCACGATGCCCCGGACGTCGTACGCCTTGAAGGAAGCCGAGAGGTCGAAGTTCTTGTTCTGCTCGCTAGTCACGGGCTCAATCCTACTGTGGCAGCGCAATTGAGCATGAACCGGGGAAGCTGCTATGTGGAAAGCCAGTCCGGTGACGGGCAGTTTTCCACATAGCCGCGACCACCGGTTCTGGCTGTCAGGGGCTGCTGGAATACTGGATCCATGGCCAACAACTCCCCAAATGCTGCTGTTTCCGTGGAATCCCCTACCCGCCAGAAGGCTTTGGCTTGTCTTCGTGAGCTTGTGGGGCATCCGGAAGCAGACTTCCATGACGGCCAGTTCGAGGCCATAGAGGCATTGGTGGACGCCGGGCGCCGTGCGTTGGTGGTTCAACGCACGGGTTGGGGAAAATCCGCCGTCTACTTCGTCTCCTCATTGTTGCTGCGCCAACGGGGCGCGGGTCCCACGCTGATCGTGTCTCCTCTTCTCGCGCTGATGCGGGACCAAGTGGCAGCGGCCGCACGGGCGGGAGTCCGGGCAGTGGCCATCAACTCGGCCAACGCGCTTGAGTGGGATACTGTCCTGGCCCAGTTGGCAGCTGACCAGGTAGACGTTCTCCTGGTGTCGCCCGAGCGCCTCACCAATCCCTCGTTCAGGGAGAACCAGTTGCCCGAGCTGATCCGGAGGACCGGATTGCTCGTTATTGATGAGGCCCACTGCATCTCCGATTGGGGCCACGACTTCAGACCCGATTACCGGCGCATCGCGGATCTCATTGCCCAACTGCCCGAGTCGGTTCCAGTCCTGGCCACCACGGCTACCGCCAACTCCCGTGTGGTTCACGATATTGAGGAACAACTCGGAGACGGAGTGTTGACCATCCGGGGTGCACTGGGCCGCGAGTCACTGCGGCTCGGCGTTCTCAACTTGTCCGACTCCCGTGATCGCCTGGGCTGGCTGCTGACGCACCTGGCGGACCTCCCTGGCAGCGGAATCATTTACACGCTGACCGTCTCAGCCGCAGAGGACACTGCCCGGCTTCTTTCCGAGGCTGGACACAATGTCTTGTCCTACACCGGCCGCACGGATCCTGCCGATCGGGAGCGGGCAGAGCAACTCCTCAAGGACAACCAGGTCAAGGCGCTTGTGGCCACCTCGGCATTAGGGATGGGATTCGACAAACCCGACCTTGGGTTCGTGATTCACCTCGGAGCGCCGTCCTCGCCGGTTGCCTATTACCAACAGGTTGGCCGAGCTGGCCGAGGCGCCGCCAACGCCGACGTCCTGTTGCTTCCAGGCTCCGAGGACCGCGAAATATGGCAGTATTTTGCCACCGCATCCATGCCCTCAGCAGAAAAGGCCGACGCCGTCTTGAGGGTGCTTGGTGAGGCGAATTCGGCCATGTCCACGGTGGCGCTGGAAGCCCGCGTGGACCTTCGGCGCACGCCTCTGGAACTCCTCCTCAAGGTCCTGGCCGTTGACGGGGCAGTTGAACGCGTGGGTGGCGGTTGGCGGGCGACCGGACGGTCATGGAGCTACGATGCAGAGCGATACGCGCGTATTGCGGAAGCGCGGGTGGATGAGCAGGATTCCATGGTGATTTACCAGGACACCGCAGGTTGTCGCATGGAATACATCACCTCGGTGCTCGACGACGAGACCGCCGCCCCTTGCGGCCGTTGTGACAACTGTGCTGGACGCTGGTTCCCAGTGGACATCGCAGCTGCCGCGGTTGATGCAGCAGGCCAGACGCTTCGTCGAGCCGGGATCGCCGTGGAACCGCGGCTCCAGTGGCCCAGCGGGATGGACAGGCTGGGTGTGGGAGTCAAAGGCAAGATCAAGCCGGACGAAAGCATTTCCGAAGGCCGTGTCCTGGCAAGGCTGACAGACCTGGGTTGGGGTGGTGCGCTCCGCGAGCTCTTTGCCGCCGGAGCACCCGATAGGGCCGTGGACCCCGCTATGCTGCAGGCCTGCGTTCAGGTGCTGCGCGAATGGTCGGGGGCCGACGGTGGAACTGCCTGGAGCGGGGTGGGGCGCCCGGCAGCCGTTGTCAGCATTCCCTCAAGGAGCAAGCCACAACTTGTGGACTCCCTGGCGCAGGGAATCGCGGGCATAGGGCGGATGCCATACCTGGGTCAACTGCAGCCAGAGCACGGTGGTCCCACAGGATCACGTGGCGGCAACAGCGCTTACAGGCTCGCGGGAGTATGGGACCGTTTGGCCGTCGGCCCGGAACTGGCACAGGCCCTGGCAGGCATTGGTGACCAGCCAGTGCTCTTGGTGGATGACCTCATCGACAGCCGCTGGACAGTGACCGTTGCGGCGAGGGCGCTCAGGCGGTCCGGAGTAGGTGCCGTGCTACCGCTCGCCCTGGCCCAGGCGGGGTAGCGCGCACTCGGCGTAGGGCGCTGGCGGGAAACGCTCAACTGGGAAACGTTTAACGGGGGTAGTGCTTCAAGGGCGGTTGTGCGCTGAAAAGCGTCATGTTGTGAACGCTCCCACGGTGTCTCTATAGGATCGAGCAAACACGAGGATCGAGCAAACACGCCCGCCTGCTGCTGCGGGCCACCAGACAAGACTTGGACCGGAGCCATGAGCACAAACCCGAGCAACACCGACGTCGAAGCGGCCAATGAAACAAGTTGGCGCCCGCGCCTGGCACTGCTGGTCGCGGCAACGTTCTTCATGGAGTTTCTCGACGGAACTATCCTCACCACGGCCATCCCCAGCATTGCGGCCGATTTCCGGGTGGCGCCTGCTGATATCAACATCACGATGACCGCCTATTTAGTGACGGTGGCTATGGGGATCCCGTTGAGCAGTTGGCTTGCCGAGCGGTTCGGCGCCCGCAGGATATTCTGCCTGGCGATATCGGTGTTCACTATTGCCTCCCTTTTCTGCGCAGTAAGCACCGACTTGACCATGCTGACGTTGAGTCGGGTGGCGCAGGGCGTGGGCGGCGCCATGATGGTTCCTGTGGGCACTCTGGTCGTTTTGCGGGGCACGCCCAAATCCGAGCTTCTCCGCGCCACCGCCTATTTGGTATGGCCAGGCCTCCTTGCCCCCGTTTTGGCTCCCATGGTTGGCGGCGCGCTCACCACTTTCCTGTCATGGCACTGGATCTTCATCATTAACGTGCCCCTCGGCCTGGCTGCCTTCATTGCGGCACTGAGGTTGGTTCCGCGGACTCAATTTGATGCCAACCGCCGACTTGACTGGTTTGGCCTGTTGCTGACTACCTTGGGCGTGGGTTCCCTTGTGGTGGGACTGGAGACGCTGGGTGGACACGCATCCAATGTGCTGGCTGGTGTGGTGGTGACTGCCGGCGTGGTGTCCCTGGCTGGCGCCGTCTGGTGGATGAGCAAAGCAAGGGTTCCGCTGTTCAACCTCAGCGTATTTGGCACCAGGACTTTCAGGGCGACATCCACGGGCGGATTCATTTACCGGCTCACCATCAGCTCGGTTCCGTTCCTGCTGCCTCTCATGTTTCAGGATGGATTTGGCTGGGATCCCTTGAAGGCCGGGGTTATGGTCGCCGCAGTCTTCGTGGGCAACATCGGGATCAAGCCGGCCACCACACCCCTGATAAGGCGCTTCGGGTTTAAGCCGGTGCTCGTCTTTGCATCGTTCGCGTCAGCCGTGACGTTTGCCTTGTGTGCGTTCCTTAATGCCCAAACACCCGAGCCCCTGATTTTCGCTCTGTTGCTGCTCAGCGGTGCCTTCCGATCCATCGGATTCTCCGCTTACGCGTCCGTGCAGTATGCCGATATCGTCCCGGGGCAGCTGCCCTCGGCAAACGCTATCTCCGCCACGCTCGTACAGTTGGCGGCTGCGGCAGGTATCGCCGTGGGGGCCTTGTTCCTGAGGCTGTTCGAGACAACGGATGTGCTCGGGGCGGACCACGTGGCGGCC
This sequence comes from Paenarthrobacter sp. 10N417, assembly GCF_056394745.1. Classification (NCBI taxonomy): domain Bacteria; kingdom Bacillati; phylum Actinomycetota; class Actinomycetes; order Micrococcales; family Micrococcaceae; genus Paenarthrobacter; species Paenarthrobacter sp. 10N417. Next base: position 47,950 of record NZ_JBFTIL010000015.1, on the reverse strand, counting down.
TACAAGGGGGCCTTCATAGCCATGGCTGTCCTCATGCTGGTCAGCACAGTGGACAGCCTGACCCTGCACCGGCACGCTGGCGCGGAAGTCAGCCACGGAGCCAAGCGGGGGTGACGTGGCGCAGCTACCCCCTGGAGTTAGTCCGCGAGGGTAGCAACCGCAGCGTCCACAGAATTGACAACGGAAAGTCGGTCCCCGTTCCCCGCCACAACGAGATCACTGCCAAGAAATTCATCGAGCAAATTGGAGAATGACATGAAGCTCAGCGCTCCGGCGGCCGGTGGGCAATCGAGGTACCCGAAATTCAGGGCCTCTACACGCAGGCAAAGCGCCTGGAACAGGTGGAAACGATGGTCAAAGACGCGGCAGCGCTGATGACGGGTCGTCCAGAAACAGACTTCGTCGTGGAAGTCATCCCCGAAGTCGACAAGTCGACGTTGGAAGCAGTGGAGGCTGCCAACGAATACAGCCAGATCCTCAAAGGCTCGTAGCTGGCCGGATTGGGCAGCGGTTCGACGCCGTGCATGGCGTCGTGTGAGGAATGTTGCATTGCCGTAACACGCGTTTTCAACTACTGTCAGGATCTAACGAGACGAGGTGCACGATGAGCGATATCAGCGATTGGGATGATGATCACAAGCACTCGCACACATCCTCATGCGACCACCAGGGCGCTCGCTCTCTGGACGTTGGCCCGGCGCGRGAAACCCCTGAGCAGTATGCGGAGAGAGTCGATACCATTACCAACGACCCTCACCGCATCGAGAAGCGCAAGCACATAGCTGCAGCTCTCACCGTACCGCGTCGCCGCTAGACCTTTGCTTGAACTAGTCGAAGCCGAGCATAAGCATCGTCAGTTCCTACACCTATTCTGGTGCGGTCCCATACCTTTTCGTGAAGCGAAACAGCGCCGAACACCGCATCCAGAGCAGTACGCGATCGAAGTCCAATCCATCGTTCGCAACCTTCGCCCCCGTGCGAAGTATCCGGAGAGAATGCACATCTGCTACCTGGATGAGTATGAACTCGTGAAATCCGTCGCCTGGGCCAGGTTCGTAGGGTCTACGGATGGACACCATCGTGCATCGTTCTACGTACTCGCCACACACCTGCTGTTCACTCGGCAGGGCGCCGGACAACAGACGTACACGCACGTGATAGGCGATCTTATTGAGCTGGCGCAAGACGCGTCGGACTTCAAGTCTCTGACTGTCACTGCACTCGTTCATCCGGACAATGTCGCATGTAGGACGCTTCTTACACACAATCATTGGGTGCATTCGGACATGGACGTGGACGGGCTGCACGAGGAGTGGGCCCTCGTCGTGAAGGTCCAAGACTAGCCCTGGCGAGCCATTCGTTCACTGGTCCGCCTAAGGGTCACACCGCATACAGGTGTGCATTGGTGGTGGTCGCGTCGATGCTCACCTTGAGGCTGGTTAGATCATTGGGGATCGTGGCGGGGTGCCTGAGCTGGAGCGTGCCACGGGCCGGGATCGTGTGGGTTTTCGTGGACTCGCCCACCATCGATGTCACAGTTGCTCCAGCAGCGCCCGTCACCGTGGCCGTGAGCTCGCGCGTGGATCCGGGTATGTTCTGCCGGTACTGCGGGTACAAGATGGTTGCCGAGTAGGGGTTGCCTGAGGTTGCGGTGAGGATGTCGTCACGGTGACTTGTGGAGCTGTCAGCCACGGCAAGCCCGGACTTCGTCAGGACCATGACGTGGCCGGCGTCGCGCGCTGCATCGAGGTAGTCCATGGTTGCTGTGAAGTCAGCCAGAGACATATACCCGGGGAGCCGATGTTGTTGGAGTGCCACATCATCACGACGCCGACCTTCCAGTCCCGTGATCGGTCAATCAGCGTTTTGGCTGCGGTGAGGGTGTAGGAATCGACGCTGTAGTGGATTTGGCCGTCTCGGAGGACGCCGTCGATGGGTCGGTAGTAGGAATCCATGAAGTACCCGGAGGCGAGTGCGTGATATGCCGAGATGAGTGACCCTGCGTACGTGTCGGTCCAACCGGCGATGGTGTCCGAAGGCATGTACCCGTCGTAGGACATGGCCGAGCCGCCTGGGGGTGCGAAACAGTCGATCGGAATGCGTGGCATTTTTACCCGGAGTGTCTGCAGGGCGCCGATCAGGGTGGTTTCGATGGCTGCGTCGCCTGTTGCATTGAGATGGTTGGAGCCGTGATTCCACACTTCGCCGCCGCTCTCGATGCAGTATTTTTGCATTGTCGTGAACTCGGACGGATCAATCGGTGTCCCACAGATCGACTCTGAGGTTGAGACGCGAGTGAACGGAAGTCCACGCTTTACTAGTTCCGGTAGGACCCTGGTACGAAATTCCACTGGGGCGTCGTCGAAGCGGAGGGCAATAGCACCGTTACCGTTGGTGCCTATCCGGCCACCTTTGCGAGCAGTTAGCCGCTGTTGAAGGATCGAACGACGAATGGGACCGGGATCGTTGGAACCAACGCCGTCGGCTGGCGCCCACGCCTGATCTGCACCGGCGAGGGTGCGGGCTCGTTTGAACTCAATCGGTGCGACGTCGCCATCCTCCATTGAGGTGAACGTTTGAATGCTTCCGTCGCCGACGGGGAACTTCACGAAGATTCCGGGCCGTTCGCGTGGCAGACCTAGCGCGCGGGCGACCACTACATTGGACACGACGTAGACGCCGGGGGCAATCGTGGCGAGGTCGGCGGTCGAGGTGAGTGCGGTGTCGTGCCAGAATATTGAGCTGGGCACCTCTGTCCATGCTGACGTGAGACCGCTGAGTCGGGACTGAAGGAACAGTCTGGTGCCAGACACTTCAATGGACTGGTAGATGCGAGTGAGCGCACCCGAACTACCCACCGACACCGTAGTAAGAGCGCCAGGGCGAGAACTGGGCAGACCTAGCCTCTCGGCGATCCTTCCATTGGTAACCCCATAGACACCAGACTTGAGGGCGTCCATGTCGTCTGTGGCTGCCAGCGTCCGCTGGTAAAACGACGCGCCAGCGAGCAAAGCAGCAAGCGCCGCATTCATTGCCATGGCAAGAGCATTGACATCGCCAGCATCAGGTCCACGTTCGGCTCAATGATTGGCAGGCTGTAGGGCGGCAAAGATGAAGTCACGTTGGTCCTTCCAGGGGCATGACAAAGGCCCCGACTGGTGATCGGAGCCTATCAAGACGTGAGAGTCTCGTGTCAGATAGTCGTGTCGAACTGTTGGTGTGTCTGTGGCAGAGGCTCAAGAGCCTGCCGCTCTTGGTCTGTCAGCCCGTATGGAACTGCCTTGTTGTACCGCTCAAGTGGTGTGAGTGGTCCGTGTGGGTGCCACGCCCGTGGTACCGCTTGATTATGGGAGGTTTCGCGGAGCAGGGGGTCTTAAACGCAAAAGGTCCCGGTTCGAAAACCGGGACCAATTCGCGGAGACGGGGGGATTTGAACCCCCGGTGGAGTTGTGCCCCACACTTCATTAGCAGTGAAGCCCATTCGGCCGCTCTGGCACGTCTCCATTTGCTATTGCTAGCCCACCAAGGATACGCAGAACGTGCCGTCCAGTGCAAAACCGCCTTCGATAAGCTGCCCATTTCGATGCCTCGCTGCCGGACATGCCGTTCGCACGGCATAGCGTGCAGCGAGCCATCGAAATGGAACGTCAGTTGCTCCCGGCCAGCACACGCCAGAGGAAGTGGTTGCTTCGCGCTTGGAGTGCGGCGGCCTGCCTGTTGTCCGAGGCGCCCGCATGCCCGCCCTCGAGTGCCTCGTGGAACCAGACATTCGGGATACCCATTGCCTGCATCCGCGCTGCCATCTTTCGGGCTTGGACGGGGCCTACCCGATCATCCGAGGTCGCAGTCCAAATGAAGGTTTCGGGGTACTCGACGCCGTCATGAAGCAGGTGATATGGCGAGAAGGTGCGGATGAACTCCCACTGCTCGGGCACGTCGGGGTCTCCATATTCCGCGATCCATGAATATCCTGCGGAGAGTTTGGTGTAGCGGCGCATGTCCAGCAATGGCACGCCGCAGGACACCGCACCGAACAATTCGGGGTACTGGGTCAGCATGTTGCCCACCAACAGCCCGCCATTTGAGCCGCCCACGCAACCGAGTCGACGGCGGCTGGTCACGCCGCGGGAGATCAGGTCCTGTGCCACGGCGGCAAAGTCTTCGTAGGCGCGGTGCCGCCTTTCCTGCAGCGCGGCCCGGTGCCATGAGGGTCCGTATTCGCCGCCGCCACGGATGTTCGCCACAACATATACGCCGCCGCGTGTGTGCGAGCCGGGACCGTCAGCCAAGGCAGCAGCGGAAGTGCGGCGCTCCAGCCAAGCCCTGCCAATGGTGCCACTGTAGGCGGGGGTGCGTGAAACTTCGAAGCCGCCATAGCCGGAAAGCTGCGTAGGATTCTGTCCATCGAGGACCAGGTTCTTGGATGCCACCTGGAAGTAGGGGACTTTGGTCCCATCCGCCGAGACCGCGAAATGTTGTTGGACCTCATAGTCACCATCGTTGAAGAACGACGGGGAACGCTTTACCACCGCATGCTGGCTCGCCACGCCTGCAGTCGGGTTGCCGGATGAAGCCACGCCGGATGAAGGAACCTCGCCAGCGCTGAGGGTGCCGCGGGTGAGGGTAGTGGGCGTAGTGAAACCCGTGGCGACCAACCAGTAGTCATTTCCCGCCCCGAAATCGTCTTCGTCGTCCACGGCATACGCATTGACGTCGTGAAGCGGCGGGCACGCGTCCAGTACGGTGGCGACCCAGCCGGCGTCGGAATCCACACGGGAAGGGTCCAGCACCCTGATTTCGGAAGAGACGTCGCGCAGGAGGTTGAGCAGCAGATAGTCCTTGGTCCAACTCCATGACTGCAGCGACGTGTGATCATCGGGGGTAAACAGCACCACAAATTGCCGCGATCCAGCCAAGTAGCCCTCGAAGTCCGCGGCGAGCAAGGAACCGGCTGGGTAGGTAACGCCGGAAACGTCCCAGTCCTTCTGAGGACGGAACATCAGCCACTCTCGGTGGGCGCTGATGTTCACGTCGGTGGGCGCGTCGATCGCAACCCACGAGTCGTCGCGAAGCAGCCACGTATTGCGGTTGTAGAAGTCGATGTAATCTACGGCGAAGGTCCGTTCGAAGCCCGGGGTTGAGTCGTGGGCCACGATGGCCAGCATGTGGTCTTCGGGGATGTCGAAGATCCGCTCGGCCTGGGCAAGGGATTGGCCGCGACGCAGTTTCACGCCGGTCCGGGCGTACGAGGAGGTGGTTGCAGGCAACCCCTCTGCCGTACTGGAGACCAGCAGCGTGTCCGCATCCAGCCAACTCACGTTGCCTTTTGCCGTGGGCAGATCGAATCCGCCAGCGGCAGGGTCAACAAAGGTGCGGGATTCGACGTCGAACTCGCGGTGACGGTTGGCGTCACCACCATCGGGGGACAGCGAAAGCATCGCGAAGCGGTACGTGCCCCCGTCCAAAGGACGGAGGAACCCGGCTCCATGAAACACCCACTCGACGCCTTCCGCGGCGGCGAGGGCATCGATATCCAGCAGTATGTCCCATTCGGGTGCCTCGGAAACGTAGCTCTCCCAGGTTGTTCGCCGCCAAAGACCCTTGGGGTGCTCCTGGTCCTTCCAGAAGTTGTAGTAGTAATCGCCGCGCTTGTTCACCATGGCAATCCGGTCCGTCGAGTCCAGGACCTCCAGAATGCCGGCTTCAACCGCTGCGTAGTCTGTGTCCTCCAGCAAATCCTCGGTTCGCGCGTTTTGTTCGCGGACCCAGGCCAGCTGTTCTTCGCCGTGAATGTCCTCCAACCACACGTTCTCATCCGTGGGTTCGGGTGCAATGGTCGCAGCATGGCGAGGCCCGGACTTGGTCTCCGGATCCGTGTCATTGTCAGGAAGGGGCGTCTGATCAGCTTCTGTGGTGGTCATCGCCCCATCCAAGCAACACTTTTCAACTGGAAGCAAGTCACGCAGAAGTTAGGCTTGAGCGTGGCTAAATCGCAAATCAATCGTGTTGCCCTCATTGGGGCCGGCCCCCGGGGCACAAGTGTCCTTGAGCGGTTGCTCGCGAATTGGGCTGCGGGGGCCACCAGCCGCGCAAACCGGACCGATACACAGTCCCGCACACTGCACATCCACGTTGTGGATCCTTTTCCTGCCGCGTCAGGCCATGTGTGGCAGCCGGAGCAGTCCAGGCTGTACCTGATGAACACGCAGGCGTTCTATCCGACGCTCATCCCTGAAGACCCCAAGCTCGCGCCGCCCCTCGCAGGCGGTTCCTTCGACCAGTGGCGCGCTGCCCGACGTCGTGATGGAGAGGGCCTGGACGATGCCGAAAAGGCGGAGTTGGCCACACTCGAGTCCCACGATTTTCCCAGCCGGGCGCTCTACGGACGGTACCTGCGGCAGACTTTGGCAGAGCTGCTTCAGCGAATACCCGACGGCGTGGAGGTCACCTTCCATGACACGTCGGCCGTAGCGGCACGCCCGGTCCCGGCCAGCTCAGGCATCACAACTGGGCAAGCGTTCGACGTCGAACTCGCCGACGGCTCTACGCTCACCGTCGGCTCCGTGGTCCTCGCGCTGGGGCATATCGAGTCCCGTTTGAATCCCGAGCAGCGTTCGTTCCAACGGGCGGCCGATGAACACGGCCTCCTCTATTTCCCGCCTGCACCGCCGGCCGACGTCGACTGGCAGCGGGTGCCGGATAACGAGCCCGTCCTGGTGCGTGGGATGGGACTGAATTTCTTCGATGTCATGGGCCAGCTGACTGAGGGGCGCGGGGGCAAGTTCGTCGAAGCCGGCGTACCGGGAGCCGGAGTTCTCGAGTACCGGCCCTCTGGCAGGGAACCCCGGATCATCGCAGCGTCCCGGCGGGGCACCCCGTATCGGGCAAAGGCCGGCCTGACAGGGTATTACCCCCGCAGCATCACCATGCGTTATCTGACTGAGGCAGCGGTGGACCGTTTCAGAGCAGCCGGTATCCAGCCCGGATTCGACCATGATCTTTGGCCACTGCTGCACCGCGACGCCCTGTGGGCCTATTACTCCACCCTGGCAAGGTCGCAGCCTGCCGCTATTCGCGATGCGGCGCAGTTCCTCGCAGACCTCGTGGATGCTTTGCAGCCCCACGCCCACACCACTGCCAAGTGGGAAAGCGATGTCGCAGCCTTGGTGGACAAGCATGTGGTTGCCTCCCGCCGACTCAATGTCCGCGGGCTCGCTGCGCCGTTGGCCGGCCGGACGTTCGCGTCCCGCCGGGAACTGGATCTGGCCGTAACGGCATATCTTGACGACGATGCACGACGCTCCGCACTGGGCGAAGCGGATCCCGTGAAAATGGCAATTGGCGCCCTGCACACTGGCAGGGCGATCCTGAAGTCCGTTGTGGCTGATGGTGGTATCACGGACGAATCGTGGGTCGCTGAATTGCGCGGATGGTTCGAATCGTTCGTCGAAGGCCTTGCGAGCGGGGCCCCGGCACTGCGTTCGGAGCAGCTGGCTGCTTTGGCGCGTGCCGGCGTCGTTGGTTTCGTTGGGCCGGACCCGAAGTTCAGTGTGGATAGAAGCGCCAAGGTTTTCCGGGCGGTCTCGCCGTGGGTCCACGACAAGCCCGCCGAGGCGCCCACTTTGATTGAAGCGATGTCGCCGGCCAACCGGGTGGGCATGAATATTTCTCCACTCCTGGAACAACTCATGGCCGACGGCCTCGTCCGAACCAAAATCATGATGAGCGCCGAGGGTACGCCGGTGCAGACCACGGGACTGGATGTGGAACCGCACCCGTATAGGCCTGTGGCGTCAAACGGCTCTGTGACCCGGGGGATGTATGTTTTGGGGCTGCAATTGTCGGCCACTCAGTGGGGAACAGCCATTGCCGCAGAGGCGCGTCCAGCGACAGGGAAGGCTTTCGCCAGCGGCCAGCGAACCCTGCGGGATGCGGACGAAATCGCTCGTAGCATTCTGGGCAGCTAGCTGCTTTTGCTGCACATCTGGTTCGCTGTAAGGAGTTCCAAACGCAACTCGAGAAGGACGCCAAGCGCGCGGAGGAACCGGAGCTGGCTAAGAAGTAACCGGCACTGCACGGGTCCTGCTGGCTGCCTCTGCTCGGGAGGCAGCCAGCAGGAACCGGGCGTTCAGTGGTTTAGCTGGCTGGCGTCATATTCTGGATCACCTTGAAGACGGCACCTGTAGGGTCCGACAACGTGGCCAACCGTCCAAAGGGAGTATCTTCTGCAGCTTCCATGACGGTAGCGCCCAGGGCTTTGGCCTGTTCCACGGTGGCGTCGGTATCGTCAACCGCGAAATACACGCTCCACATGGACGGAACCTGCTCCGGAAGGAAACCGCCAGCGTCCATAATGCCGGCCTTGGCATCGTCGCCAGCGCCCAAAGTGGTGTAGCGGAACTCCGGGGTATCGCTCATGACCGCAGTATCCCAACCGAAGACGTTTTGGTAGAAGCTGACGGCCGACTCGTAGTCCTTCGCGAGTAGCTCGTGCCATGCCGGGGCACCGGACTCTGCCGCGACCTCATAGCCCTTCATTTCACCGAACTGCCAGGCTCCGATTGAGGCACCTGAAGAGTCGCCATACATGGCCATGCTGCCCTGTTCGGGAACATCCATGGGCTCGAGGTAGACCTGGCCACCGTTGGCGGCAGCGGCCTCGGTGGTGGCTTTGATGTCGTCCGTGCGCAAGTACGTTGACCACACATCCGGCATGGCACCCATGTCTTCCTGCTTCTGCATGATGCCCGCAACCATGCGCCCATCTTTGGAAGCTGTGATGTAGCCCCCGTACTTCTCCTGGTCGCCCGTCTGGTAAGTCCAGCCAAAGAGTGCGCTGTAGAAGGACTTGGCTTTTTCCGTATCAGATGTCATCAGATCAATCCAGCACGGTGCGCCGGTGGTGATGTCAGGCCTAGGCATAAGTGAGGCTCCTGTGTTTGCTCCGCGGCGAAAGCCACGGCTGTTGTCGACGTTGTGAGGACAAGCAGAACACTATGCGGGGGCTATGACAGTTTCAATGATCTTCTGGGTGTCAGTTCTCAGATCCGGATGAGTGTCCAACTTCTGGCCCGGTTTTAAGCCAAAAATGCCCCGGGTTCGTGAACCCGGGGCATCTGCTGGCGGAAGGTAAGGGATTTGAACCCTTGGTACGGGGTTACCGCACACTGGTTTTCAAGACCAGCTCCTTAGGCCGCTCGGACAACCTTCCCTGCCTAGTAGTGTTTCATAGGGAGTTGGCTGTTCCAAAACATCACGTGCTCCAGTCCCTGCCCCGGGCCTGGATGTACAAGCAAGAAACCGGGAGTTCGTCATGAAAGCCGTCTTTATTTCCGAACCAGGCGGACCCGAAGTCCTCGAAGTCCGTGACGTACCGGCACCGGTGCCGGGCGAGGGCGAAGTACTGATCGACGTCGTAGCTGCTGGCCTCAACCGTGCCGACGTCCAGCAGCGCCGCGGCTTCTACCCGCCGCCGCCAGGGGCCTCGGAAATTCCCGGGCTGGAGGTCTCCGGCCGCATCGCCGCGTTCGGGCCAGGAGTCACCAAAGCCTTCTCAGTGGGAGACAAAGTAGTGGCGCTGTTATCGGGCGGGGGATATGCCCAGCAGGTCGCCGTGCCCGCAGAGCAAGTACTGCGACTACCCGACGGCGTAGACCTGGTCACCGCTGCGGCACTGCCCGAGGTGGCGGCAACCGTGTACTCGAACCTCGTCATGACGGCCCAGCTACAACCCGGGGAGACTGTCCTCATCCACGGCGCCACCGGCGGCATCGGCACCATGGCCATCCAGCTCGCCAAGGCGTACGGGGCAAAGGTAGCCACCACCGCCGGCTCTGACGAAAAAGTTGGCACAGCAAAGGCCTTCCTCGGTGCCGACATCGCCATCAATTACAACGAGGAAGACTTCCCTGAAAGCCTCAAGGCTCAAAACGGAGGCAAAGGCGCGGACGTGATCCTCGACGTCGTGGGCGCCAAGTACCTGCAACAAAACATCGAAGCGCTCGCCGACTACGGCCGGCTGATCGTCATCGGCCTGCAGGGCGGAACCAAAGCCGAGATAAATCTGGGGCAACTGCTCAGCAAGCGCGCCGCCGTGATCGGCACGGCCCTTCGGCCCCGGCCGGTGGCCGAAAAGGGCATCATCATGTCCGCCGTACGGGAGTCCGTGTGGCCCATGCTCGCAGATGGCCGCATCAAGCCCCTGGTGGCCAAATCATTTCCGATGGATCGGGTCCGCGAGGCACATGAATACTTTGATTCCGGAGAGCACGTAGGAAAGGTCCTCCTGCTCCTCTAACAGTCACAGCAGCCCCTTCCACGCAGGACGTCCGCCAACCACCCCCAGTAGCGAGGAGCCTCATGTCCATCCGGCACAGTCTGCTTGCCCTGCTTCAGGACCAGCCCCGGTATGGCTATGAGCTGCGCGTGGAATTCGAGGACCGCACGGGTGCTGCCTGGCCACTGAACATCGGTCAGGTGTACACCACGCTGGACCGGCTTGAGCGCGATGGCCTTGTCAGCAAAGACGGCGACGACGGCGGCGGCCACGTGGTTTACAGCATCACTGAAGCCGGGGTCGAGGAAGTTGCGGCCTGGTTTGAGGGAGCCGTCGACCGCGACAACCCGCCGAGGAATGAAATTGCGATAAAGCTTGCGCTCGCCGTGACGTTGCCGGGCGTGGACGCCTCTGCAGTCATCCAGTCCCAGCGCGAAGTTTCCGTTCGCGCCCTGCAGGAACATACGCAAACGCGGAAGGCCGTCTCAGCCAACCAACGCTCCTCAGACACCGCATGGCTCCTGGTGCTCGATTCCCTGATCTTTCAAGCCGAGGCGGAAGTGCGCTGGCTGGATCTTTGCGAGGCGCGCATGGTTCAGTCGCAGGGCAACAGAGGGCTCAGTTAGTACGCCCACCGCAGGGGTACTACCGCTTATCGCAGGACCATGGGCGTTCCGGTGTCACCTGCACGTTCTGTATGTCCTCTTTGTTAGCGTGCCCTGACTGTTCAGCGCACCCGCGGCCACCACCGCAGCAGTTCTCAAGGAGGAGACACGGGCATGACCCCTGACCATACAGAACCTGACCAAACGGAACTTGACCGAGCAGAACTTGATCGAACAGAACTTGATCGAACAGAAGAAGTGAAGGGCGCCGATCATACGCTGCCCCCAACCGCCGTGGACGAGTCTGTTCTGGAAGCCGATGACCGGAGGTGGACTCCGGCGAGGATCGCAATCTGGGTAGCGATTTCCCTGCTGGGGGCCGTTGCCTGGTTCATGCTGGCATTGGTCCGCGGCGAGACCGTCAACGCCATTTGGTTTGTTTTCGCAGCCGTGTGCACCTACCTGATCGGCTACCGCTTCTACTCGAAGGTCATTGAGCGGTACCTCCTTAGGCCCAACGACCGGCGCGCCACTCCGGCCGAATACAAGGCCGACGGCAAGGACTACGTCCGCACTGACCGCAACGTCTTGTTTGGTCACCACTTCGCGGCCATCGCGGGGGCCGGACCCTTGGTGGGTCCGATCATTGCAGCACAGATGGGCTATCTCCCCGGCACTATCTGGATCATCATCGGCGTCGTTCTTGCCGGCGCGGTGCAGGACTATCTGGTCATGTTCTTCTCCATGCGGCGCGGTGGCCGCTCACTGGGCCAGATGGCCCGTGAGGAACTCGGTGTCATTGGTGGCACTGCGGCGCTCGTGGCAACGCTGCTCATCATGATCATCATCGTGGCCATTCTTGCCTTGGTGGTGGTTAACGCCCTGGGCGAAAGCCCGTGGGGCGTGTTCTCGGTGGGCATGACAATTCCCATTGCACTCTTCATGGGTGTCTACCTGCGTTATCTTCGTCCGGGCAAGGTCATGGAAGTCTCCATCATTGGCTTCGTTCTGTTGATGGCAGCCATTATTGGTGGGGGTGCCGTGGCCGGCACCGATTGGGGCGCGGCCTTGTTCCACCTGGACAAGCTCACCATCGCCTGGGGCCTCATCGTCTACGGTTTCATCGCGGCCATCCTGCCTGTGTGGTTGCTCCTTGCGCCGCGTGACTATTTGTCTACGTTCATGAAAATCGGCGTGATCGTGATGCTCGCTGTCGCCATCATCGTGGTCCGCCCGGAAATCAGCGTCCCGGCGTTCAGCGAGTTCGCGGGCCGTGAGAACGGCCCGGTCTTCTCGGGGGCGCTCTTCCCGTTCCTCTTCGTCACCATCGCGTGTGGTGCCTTGTCCGGTTTCCATGCACTGATCTCGTCGGGGACCACTCCCAAACTGATCGAGAAGGAACGTCAGACCCGCTTCATCGGCTACGGCGGAATGTTGATGGAGTCTTTCGTGGCCATCATGGCGCTGGTAGCTGCCATTTCGATCGATCGCGGCATCTACTTCGCCATGAACGCGCCACTGGCACTTACCGGTGGCACCGTTGAATCCGCTGCCCAGTGGGTGAACAGCCTTGGCCTGGCCAACGTCAACATCACTCCTGATCTTTTGGCGCAGACTGCCAAGGACGTGGGAGAGGAGAGCATCATTTCGCGCTCGGGTGGAGCCCCTACCTTGGCGGTTGGCCTGGCCCACATCATGCAGCAGTTCATCGGCGGCCCAGCAATGATGGCTTTCTGGTACCACTTCGCCATCATGTTCGAGGCACTCTTCATTCTGACGGCCGTTGACGCCGGAACCCGCGTGGCACGCTTCATGCTGCAGGACTCCATCGGCAACTTCGTGCCAAAGTTCAAGGAGCCCGCCTGGCGCCCGGGCGCTTGGCTGTGCACGGCCATCATGGTGGGAGCCTGGGGCGCCGTACTGTTGCTGGGCGTGACGGATCCACTGGGCGGCATCAATACGTTCTTCCCCTTGTTCGGCATCGCAAATCAGCTGCTGGCCGCAATTGCCCTGGCGGTGTGCATGGCCATCGCGGCCAAGCGCGGGGCCTTCCGTTACCTCTGGATAGTGGCAGTGCCCTTGGCCTTCGCAGCCGTTGTCACCGTCACAGCCAGCTTCCACAAGATCTTCTCGCCGGTTCCGGCAGTGGGCTACTTCGCCAACAACCAGGCATTTGCGAAAGCCCTGGCAGATGGCAAAACGCAGTTCGGGACGGCAAAGACAGTCGCAGCCATGGAAGCGGTGGTCCGCAATACTGCGATTCAAGGCGTGCTTTCGGTCATCTTTGTCGCTTTGAGCATCGTTGTGATCATCACTGCAGTGGTGGCGACAGTCAGGGCTTTCCGTGCCGGTGGCGGGAAGGACCACGAGGATCCGGCTTTGCCTTCCAAGGTCTTTGCCCCTGCCGGGCTGTTCCCGACCTCCGCAGAGAAGGATTTGCTGGCCGAATGGAATGCCTTGCCGGCCGCTCAGCGGACACAAAAGGCCGGGCATCACCAGTGATTTCCATAGCAAAGGGGTTACGGGGCTTAGCAGCGTACATGAGCTCACTCATGGGCGCTGACGCTTACCGGAAGTACCTTGAGCACTTCACGTCCACGGGCCACTCCGGTCCTGCCATGACCGAACGCGAGTTCTGGCGGGACCGGATGGACCGGCAGGACAGCAATCCCCAGGGCCGCTGCTGCTGAAGTTTCGCTACGAACGAAGTCCAAAATCCGGTCCTGGACCCTGGTTCCCGTAAACCGCATGAGAGTATGAACGGATGAGCGATCTGAACGACATTCAGCCCACGGATGAGGCTTCGGACGACACCCCCGTGGAGGGAACCACCTTGGAGGAGGGCACAGTCGCGCCCGGCGAACAGCAGCCTGGCAAGGGAGTCCCTGTCAAGGATGGCAAGCCCAAGGGCACGAACCTCCAGGAACTTGTTGACGAGCCGGCCAAGGTAATGAGGATCGGGACCATGATCCGCCAGCTCCTTGAAGAGGTGAAGAGTGCGCCGCTGGACGATGCAGCCCGGGGCAGGCTGGCAGAGATTCACGAGCGCTCCATCAAGGAACTCGAGGATGGATTGGCTCCAGAGCTCATCGAAGAGCTGGAACGCATCAGTCTTCCTTTCCCCGATGAGAAGGCACCATCGGATGCAGAGCTTCGTATCGCCCAGGCCCAGCTTGTCGGCTGGTTGGAGGGCCTGTTCCATGGCATCCAGGCTGCTGTAGCGGCACAGCAGGCCGCCAAGGCACAGATGCAACTGCGTCAGCTTCCCCCGGGAACTGTCATTGCGCCCGGTATTGTCATCGGCGAAAATGGTCAACCCCAGCGGGCCGCTGCACCGGGTGTTCCCGGTGCGGCCGCCCAGGGCCGGCCAGAAGATCCGGACCATGGCCCGKGCCAGTACCTCTGAGCTTGACTGTGGGTTTCTTTGGGGCCGTCCGGCAAGGGCGGAAGGACGATCTTGAGCTGGGGAAGGGGCTCTGGCGCCGCGCCCACGATCGCTTTCACCGCGGATTGGACCGGTACCACCAGGTCCTTGAGGGTGTCGACGACGACCAGCTCTACAACGAGCTCGTGGAGATCGCGAATGAGCTGGCTGAGTTGTCTCCTCGTGTGAGGATCATCTGTGTCGAAGCCCAAAAGAGGGCGCCGAGCGATGGCTTGGACGTTCCTGGTTCACTCGCCGGTGTTCACCGCGCTCTGTCCAAGGCTGGAAATTCCTTGGCCACTACGGCAGAAGCGGCGGCCATGCTTCGGCTCGCCGTTGGACCCGTACCGGTGGGCGCGTTGTCCGTTAGGCGCCGGGCGGAGTCGGTCTTCGAGCAGGTGGCCGACGCCGAACGCCAACTGCAGGCGCAAGGGATCCAATAAAGGAAGCGTTTGCAAATACTGGCGCTCGCCTGTATTTCTAGATTGCAAGCAGTTAAGCGGATAGCTGATCTCTGTAATATTTGGTGCCTCAGGCAACTCGTTGCTGGCAGGATGGCACACATGACTTCGTCACCAACACTTACTTTCAACGACGGCAACACCATCCCCCAGCTCGGCTACGGGGTGTGGCAAGTTGAAGACGATGTAGCCGAAAAAGTTGTSCGCCAGGCATTCGAAGCSGGMTTCCGCCACATCGACACCGCAAARATTTACGGGAACGAGTCTGGCGTAGGCCGCGCTATCGCTTCCTCTGGCCTTTCCGCCGAAGAAATCTTCATCACCACCAAGCTCTGGAACGCCGACCAAGGCTATGAGCCCACGCTTGCCGCGTTCGAGGAATCCATGGACCGCCTGGGCCTTGAGACCCTGGATCTCTACCTCATCCACTGGCAGCAGCCCAAGCAGGACAAGTTCGTGGACACCTGGAAGGCCCTGATCGAGCTGAAGAAGCGCGGCCGGGTCAGGTCCATCGGTGTTTCCAACTTCACGGTTGAGGGTCTGCAGCGCATCATCGATGAAACCGGGGTTGTTCCGGCCATCAACCAGGTGGAACTTCACCCGTTCTTTAACCAGGCCGAACTGCGCGCGTTCAACGCCTCCCAGGGCATCCTGACGCAGGCTTGGTCGCCGCTTGGCCAAGGTGGGGAATTGTTGGAGAACGCCACAGTGGCCGAAATCGCAGCCAAGCATGACGCCACCCCGGCCCAGGTAGTCATAGCTTGGCACCTGGCCATCGGCAACGTCGTGATCCCCAAGTCCGTTACGGAGTCCCGTATCCAGGAGAACTTCGCCGCCTTGGACGTCAAACTGGACGAGGCCGACGTCGAGGC
The DNA here is from genome assembly GCF_056394745.1 of Paenarthrobacter sp. 10N417. Classification (NCBI taxonomy): domain Bacteria; kingdom Bacillati; phylum Actinomycetota; class Actinomycetes; order Micrococcales; family Micrococcaceae; genus Paenarthrobacter; species Paenarthrobacter sp. 10N417. Next base: position 32,312 of record NZ_JBFTIL010000015.1, on the reverse strand, counting down.
AATCAATGGTTTGGACCGCGGCGCCGAAGGCCGCATCGGCCCCGACCCCGCAGTCTCCGACTTCGCCTAAGCCCGAAGCCTGAACCAGGTGCCCCGCTCCCTTACCTGGGGCGGGGCACCTGCCGTTAACGCGCGACGGCGGTACTGGCCTGGCCGCGCGCGCCACCTCAGATTTCGGCTGATGACGCGCAAATTCCCTGAGGACGCGGAAACGGACTGAGGACGCTTGGATTTCGGGGGCGTCACCCAATTGGTATGGCGTGGATGAATATGGGTGTCGCCGGCTACACCATTGGCTACCCTTAGGCAGCTTCCGAGTGATTGGCGAGGGAATGCAAGAGGCCCCGATCCCTTGTGGTTAGTGGGATCGGGGCCTCTTCTACCGAGCTTCCTATCAGAATCGAACTGATGACCTTTTCATTACGAGTGAAACGCTCTACCGACTGAGCTAAGGAAGCACCGCGTTCATCACCGGTTTCCCGGGCGATCACGCAAGACATAACTGTAATAGAGGCACCGCGCCCGGGTCAAAACGAGGGCGGTGGCGGCCGTTGCGGGGATGTTCACCTGCATGTCGGGCCGGGTTCAGGCGGCCTTCTCTCCGCCGCCGGAGGCTGGGAAATCAACGATGGTCGGTTACATCCAGCCACGCAAACCAGCCGAAGGAGCCGCTCTATGACCGGGGATGCAATGACCAGGGACACCAACAACACTCCCACCCGGCTGCGGCTGGCTGTGGTGGACATGGTGGGGACAACCATTACTGACGAGGGGCGGACGGAACGGGCCCTGTCCCGTGCCTTGGCCGAGCACGGCGTAGAACCCGGCAGCAGCCGCTTCGAGAGCATGCTCGGTTACGCACGCGACACCATGGGCTTTTCGAAAATGGCCGTCTTCGGGGACCTTTTTGGCGACCCCACAGTGGCCGAGAGCGCAAACAAGGTCTTCGAGAAGGCTTACGACGAGTTGATTGAAGATGGTGGTATCCGCGCGATTCCAGGCGCGGAGGACGCCATTATCTGGATGCGGGAGTCCGGCATGCAGGTTTGCCTCGCCACGGGCTTTGGCCGCCACACGCAGAACATGGTCCTCGAATCCCTGGGTTGGATGGGCTTGGCTGATCTCAGCTTGTGCCCGGCAGATGCCGGACGTGGCCGGCCCTACCCGGACATGATCCTGACGGCGTTGCTGGCCTTGGACCTGGACGATGTTCGTGAGGTGGCCGTGATCGGAGACACCAGCTCGGACATGCTCTCTGGGGTTCGCTCAGGCGCGTCGCTGATTGCCGGCGTCCTCACAGGCTCCCACTCGGAGGCGACGCTCCGCGCAGCGGGGGCCACCGTCGTCGTGGATTCCATCAAGCAGCTCCCGCTCCTGCTGGAGAAACGCGAAGCCAGGCACCTCTAACGGCACGGCTTAGGTCAACGCGGACCTAGCACTGGAGCCCGTCCTGCGGCAGCTTGCCGTCAACAAAGTAATCGTCGACGGCGGTGCTGACGCAGGAGTTCGAGCGACCGTAGGCTGTGTGGCCCTCGCCTTCCCACGTGACCAGCGCGGCGTTTTCAAGCTGTTTGCGCAGGGACTGTGCCCACTCGAGGGGAGTGGCCGGGTCTCCAGTGGTGCCGATAACGACGATAGGGGCGGAGCCCTTGTAGTCCACCGGGGCAGGTGTGCGGGTGTTCTTGTACGGCCAGTCCTTGCAGGTGACCCCTCCGTAGGCGAAGAATGCGCCGAAAGTTGGAGATTCCTGCTTGAGCCGGGCTTCCTCGGCCCTCATCCCCGCGGTGTCAGTGACCATCGGGTAGTCGAGGCAGTTGATGGCCTGGAACGCGAATGCGGAGTTTGAACTGTACGTACCGTTGGCCTCGCGGTCCGCGCCGAGATCGGCGATGCGCATCATCTGGGAGACGTCACCGGAGAAGGCACTGTCCAGGGCCTGGGTTAATGCTGGCCAGCTTTGGTTGTCGTAGAGCGGGAGGAAGAGCCCGTTGACAAACTCCGTCCCGGTCACCAGCCTCCCGTCCTTGGCTGTTTGGGGGTTCTGGTCCACTGCGTTGATGAGATCCCTGATTTCCCGGACCCCGTTGTCAACGGACCCACTGAGGGGGCAGTCCTTTTGACCAAGGCAGTCGTCAACGTACGTGCGGAGGGCCTTTTCAAACGCTTTTGCCTGCCCCGCAGTCAGTTCCTCATTGCTGATGGACGGATCAACGGCGCCGTCCAATACCAGGTGCCCGACGTTCTCTGGGAACAGCGACGCGTACGTGGAGCCGAGGAAAGTGCCGTAGGAATAGCCAAGGTAATTGAGCTTGGCATCGTTGACAACGGCACGCAGGACGTCCAGGTCCTTGGCAGCACTGACGGTATCAATGTGCTCCAGCACGGGTCCGGTCTTCTCTACGCACTTCTCAGCCAGGGACTTGTTGAAGGCCAAAGCGGCGGCCAGGCCCTCGTCAGTGTCCTCCCGGAATACTTTCGCACGGGCGGCATCGCGTTCTGCATCTGACAGGCACGTGACCGGAGCAGACCGCTTGACGCCGCGGGGGTCGAAGCCCACCATGTCGAAGTTGCCGCGGAGCTTTTCAGTGAAGTGGGTGTTTCCCGCGTCCTTGAGGAAATCGACACCCGAGCCGCCCGGGCCTCCGGGATTGACCAGGATGGAGCCCTTCTTGGTGCCAGTGCTGGGCAATTTAATGGCGGACAGCGTGATCTCGGCGGAGTCCGGATTGCCGTAATCCAAGGGAACCTTGACCTCAGCACACTGGAAGCCGTCCTCACACGAGCTCCATTTCACGGACTGTGAGTAGTACTTTTCGAGGCCTTTAGGCGCGGACGCTGCAATGGACGGGTCGACAGTGCTGGTGCTCGGCTTCGCTGTTGGTGTTGGAAGGAACGGCAAGGAGCAGGCACTGAGCACCAGCACGGAAGCAAGGGCCAAACAGAGGGCCGCGAAACCCCGCCGGCCACCCCCGGCCGCAGCAGGCTGGACAGACCGGTCCCTTGAGGGGGTACCGGCGGGCCGGCGAGGTGCGGACTTCATGGATTCTCCTATTGCTGGATGAGGCTCGTCGCCATGGACTCGACCGCCAACAGCGGCGCAACGTTGGTGGTGGTAATGCGGACACGGGCCTTGTTGATCGCGTCCATCCGGGCGAGGGTCGCTTCCGGGGTTGAGCGGGCGGCGTATTCTTCAAGATCGCTCTTGAGCTCAACGTTGACCAGCTCTACCGCGTTCCCCAATTGGATGATCAGGACGTCCCGGTAGAAGGACAACAGATCTGTCAGCGTGCGGTCCAGCGAGTCCGTGATGGAGCGCTTGGCACGGCGCTTTTGGTCGTCCTCAAGCTGCCTCACCTGGCTCCGCATGGACGGTGGCAGTGTGCCCGACTCCGGGGCACCAAGGCTTGCCAGGAGCGCGATTTTTTCGGCGGCGTCGCGCTCATCATTGGAGCTGTTGGCTTCATCGGTGGCGATTTTGACGAGCTTCTCCGCCATCATCACCGCTGCCGTAACCCCACGGAGCCCAAGCGGGATGCGAACCGTTTCGAGGCGGCGTTCGCGGGCGTCCGCATCCCGGGCCAGGCGGCGAGCGATCCCGATGTGGCTTTGCGCGGCGCGTGCTGCCCGGTCCGCGAGTTCGGGATCAATGCCGTCGCGCCTCACCAGCAGTGCGGCGACGTCGGAGGCTGGCGGAAGTCGCAGACTGACGGGACGGCAGCGCGAACGGATGGTGACCAATACGTCTGCTGGCGATGGCGCGCACAGCATCCAGATGGTACGCGGAGTTGGTTCTTCGATGGCCTTCAACAGGACGTTGGTGGTTCGTTCCGCCATGCGGTCCGCGTCCTCAACGATGATGATCCGCCAACGGCCAGTGGCGGGGCGGTCACCAGCCTTTGAAACAAGTTCGCGGGCCTCGTCAATGGTGATGGTGACCTTTTCGGTCCGCACGAACGTGACATCAGAATGGGTCTCGCCGAGGATCGTGTGGCATGCGGCGCACTCGCCGCAGCCCCGCAAAGTGACGTCGTCCTGCTCGCAGTTCAGCGCGGCAGCGAAAGCCTTGGCAGCATTGGAACGGCCCGAGCCCGGAGGGCCGGTAAAGAGCCAGGCGTGAGTGAGGCCGGATTCGCCCTGGGCTGCCTGCTTCAGTTGGGCAACGACCGGTGCCTGGCCTTGGAGGTCGTCCCAGACGCTCACAGATGGTTCCCTGAAACCCGCTCGCCCAGCCCGCGCTCAGCCAGCAAGGCCTCCACCCGTTCAAGGATCTGCGCGGCCAGCGAGGCAATGTCGGACTTGGCCGGCAGCACCATGTAACCGGAGGGAGCAGCGGCTGCGAGGTCGAGGAAAGCATGGCGGATGGTGGAATGGAACGCGTCGGGTTCGGATTCCAAACGGTCCTCAGCAGCCGCCCCGGCGGTGCGGCGTTCGCGGCCGTCGGAAGGCTCGACGTCGAGCAGTACTGTCAGGTCCGGATGCAGGCCTTCCGTGGCCCATTCGTTGAGGGACAAAACGCCTTCTGCCCCAAGCCCGCGGCCAGCCCCCTGATAGGCAACAGACGAATCAATGTAGCGGTCCGTGATGACCACCCGCCCTGCTGCAAGCGCCGGGCGGATCACCTGGCTGGCGTGCGCTGCACGCGCCGCGGCGAACATCAGGGCCTCCGTGCGGGCATCGATGGTGCCGTGGCCATGGTCCAGGACAAGGGAGCGCAGCTTTTCTCCAATGGGAGTCCCGCCCGGTTCGCGGGTGCGCAGCACGGACAGGCCCCGCGCTTCAAGGGCGTCGCAGAGCCGGGCAGCCTGGGTGGACTTGCCCGCTCCGTCTCCGCCTTCGAACGCGATGAAAAGACCGGGGCTCTGAATACTCACCTGTCTAGCCTACCGATCAGGGGCAAACCGTAACGGCTTTCATCCACAGGCTCGCCCACGACTACCCTGAAACCATGAGCCTTTCCGATCAGCGCGCTGCCGATTTGTCCCCGGAAACCGTTGTGGTGGCCGCTGGCCGCCCCGAGCGTAAACACGATGAGCCAGTCAATCCGCCCATCGTCCTGTCCTCCACATACTTTGGAACTGGTTCTCTGGGTGACGGCGATCGCGGTTATGGTCGCTACGCCAACCCCACCTGGGACCCGTTCGAGGACGCCCTGGGCAAGCTGGAAGGCGCTGCCCTGCCCGGCTTGCTCTATGCATCCGGGCTTGCGGCCGTCAGCTCGGCCCTCTCCTTGGTACCTGCCGGTGGCGTTGTTGTCATGCCATCACACAGCTACTCGGGCTCGTTGGTCATGGCGACCGAACTCGCGGAGAAGGGCTTCCTGGACCTCCGGATTGTGGACATTACGGACACGGAAGCAGTGAAGGCCTTGATCAGCCCGGCAGATGGCAAAGCCGCGGACCTGCTCTGGCTGGAAAGTCCCACCAACCCCATGCTTGGCATTGCCGATGTCCGGGCACTCACCGACGCCGCCCACGCTGTAGGCGCGATCGTGGTCACGGACAACACTTTCTCCACGCCCTTGGTGCAGCAGCCGCTCAGCCTGGGTTCCGACGTCGTGCTTCACTCGGTGACCAAATACCTCGCCGGCCATTCCGACGTCGTCCTGGGCGCCTTGGTGACCTCCAATCCGGAACTCCGGGCCACGCTCCTTCACCACCGCATCATCCACGGCGGCATCGCCGGCCCGTTCGAAGCGTGGCTGGCGCTGCGGGGACTCCGCACGCTTGCGCTGCGGATCGAACGTTCGCAAGCATCCGCGGCAGTGCTGGCCGAGCGCCTCAGCACCCATCCGAGGGTCGAGTCCATCCGCTATCCGGGCCTACCCGCGGACCCGGGGCATGAGCGCGCCAAGGACCAGATGAAGGGCTTCGGTTCCATCCTCTGCATCCAGATCGCCGGAGACGATGCGCGCACTGGCGCCGAAGCTGCCGACGAATTGGTCCGTGCCCTTCAGCTCTGGCTCCCGGCGACATCCTTGGGCGGGGTTGAGTCGCTGATCGAACGTCGACGTCGGCACGCAGCTGAGCCGGTCAGTGTCCCGGAGAACCTGGTCCGTTTGAGCGTCGGGATCGAGAACGTGGAAGATCTCTGGTCCGACCTTGAGCAAGCACTGAAGTCGCTGGACAGTTAGGCTAAGGGGCGTGGACGGAAAATTCTTGATCGCGATTGTCACCAACGCGGTCTACTTCATCCTTGGCTTGGTGGCCGTTGTCCTTGAACTGTGGGCTTTTGTGGATTGCCTGCGCCACCGGCCCACGCTGTTCGTGGCCGCATCCAAGCGCACCAAGACGTTCTGGTTGGCCCTTACCGGCGTTGCCTTTGCCATCGGCGCGCTGACCCTGTTGAGCGGTGGAAGCGGCCTCGGCCTGTTCGGCATCGCCGCGGTGACGGCTTCCTGTGTGTACCTTGCGGACGTCCGTCCAGCAGTCCGGGAAGCAGGCAGCGGCGGCAACCGCAACGTCGGTCCTTACGGCCCCTGGTAAACAGCCCTCGGCGCAACCGCGTCCCAGTCCACCGTAACTTCACCCAGGCGCCACCGCGACGGACCATCCTGAAGCGGCCATCCGGCGTCGCGCAGTAAGCGGCACATTCCTGTCCAGCGCTGCCGGTTGCCGAACGATGCCAGCGGCGCCGCTTCCAGCCAGGCCTTGTCCATGGCCTGCAGGAATGTATGGATGGGTTCGCCAGGCACATTGCGGTGGATAAGGGCCTTAGGCAGCCTCTCGGCCACTTCCGACGGCAGCTCGAAATTGCCAAACCGCACTGAGAAACTGAGGCTCCGGGGCCCTTCCGGATCCAGTGCCACCCACGTGACGCACCGACCGATCTCATCGCAGGTGCCATCAATGAACAGGCCGCCCGGAGCCAAGCGGGACTGAACCAGCCGCCAGATCCCGGCCACATCGGCTTCCTCATACTGACGGAGCACGTTGAAGGCCCGCACAACTATGGGGTCACCGGGAACCGGCAGTTCGAAACCACCCACGTGGAAGCTGAGCCCGGGACGTTCCAGCGCCTTAGCGGTTCGCACCCTGTCAGGCTCGATCTCGATCCCGCAGACGCGCACATCCGCGCGGACGGCCTGAAGACGCTCAAAAAGTTCGACGGCGGTGGCCGGCGAGGCGCCATAGCCCAGGTCCACAACCAAGGGGTCGACGGCGGCGCGGAGCCGCCACGCCTGCGGACCGGCGAGCCACCGATCGAGGCGGCGCATACGGTTCGGATTGGTGGTGCCGCGGGTGACGTTGCCAACAGGCTTCCCACTTCGACTTCGGGACGTACTGACCCGTTCCGCTTTTTGCACCACGATCCCCACTTTATCCTGCAACGCGGGGTCACTTATGGCCCCTTCGGAGCCGTCTAATGGGCCATAAGTGACCTCGCGTTGAGAAACGTAACGCCCGGCAAGGCACAGGACCCCTCGGCTAGGATGAAAACCATGACTTACAAGCTGATTCTGCTGCGCCACGGCCACAGCGACTGGAACGCCAAGAACCTGTTCACCGGCTGGGTGGACGTAGACCTGAACGACCAAGGCCGCGAAGAAGCAGTGCGCGGTGGGGAACTCCTGGTTGAGAACAACATCCTCCCGGACATCCTGTACACCTCGCTCCTGAAGCGGGCCATCAACACTGCCAACATGGCACTGGACAAGGCCGACCGCGGCTGGATCCCCGTCAAGCGCGACTGGCGACTCAACGAGCGCCACTATGGTGCGCTGCAGGGCAAGGACAAGGCCCAGACGCTCGCCGAGTTCGGCGAAGAGCAGTTCATGGAATGGCGCCGCAGCTACGACACCCCGCCGCCGCCCCTGTCCGACGACAGCGAATTCTCGCAGGCACACGACGTCCGCTACAAGGACCTCGGCGACGCCCTTCCGCGCACCGAATGCCTCAAGGACGTCCTTGTCCGCCTCCTCCCGTACTGGGAATCGGACATCAAGGAAGACCTCAAGGCTGGCAAGACCGTCCTGGTCACCGCGCACGGCAACTCCCTGCGCGCCCTGGTCAAGCACCTTGATGGCATCAGCGATGACGCCATTGCAGGATTGAACATCCCCACGGGCATCCCGCTGGTCTACGAACTGGACGAGGACTTCCAGCCGATCAACCCGGGCGGCACGTACCTGGACCCCGAGGCTGCGGCAGATGCGATTCCCTTTGGTGACCGGCCGCCGTCGCTGTTTACGTTGCTGGGAAGCTGCTAGAAGCCCTCAGGCTGCCATTCGCCCGTGACGAGGTACGTGACCTTGCGGGCAACGGAGACGCCGTGGTCGGCGAAGCGCTCGAAGTAGCGGCTGGCCAAGGCCACGTCCACGGTGGTGGAGGCAGTTTCGTTCCAGTCCGGGGAAGCGATCGCCTTGAAGACGCTGAGGTGGAGGTCGTCCACGGCGATGTTGATCTTGAGGATGTCCCGGGCCACCTCAAGGTTGCGGGTCTCGAGGAGTTCGATGACCTTGGCCGTGATGTCGATGTCGTGCTGGGCCATCGCTTTGAAGGTCTGGGTCAGCGGCGCCGGAATGACGGTGGCGGGGTAGCGGAGGCGGGCCAGCTGCGCTACGTGGCGGGCGAGGTCACCCATCCGCTCCAGCGATGCGCTCATGCGGAGCGAACCAACAATCATGCGGAGGTCGCTGGCAACGGGGCCCTGCAATGCCAGGATGTCGATCGCACGTTCGTCGAGGCTGTTCTGCAGGAAGTCGATGCGTGCGTCTGCAGCGATGACGTCCTGGGCAAGATCGACGTCGGCGCCTTCGAAGGCCGTAGTGGCCTTCGTGATTGCTTCGTGAACCAGTTTGGAAATCTCGACGAGGTCGTCACCGACCTGGGTGAGCTCCTCCTGAAAAACCTTGCGCACTAAGGCGTCCTTTCCTTGGAAATCCTGTCCCATGGTGGGGCGCGGATTTCAAATACCATTGGCAGTCCAACCAGTAACTGTGTCAGCAGCCAGTGAACGGTTGCGCACCTTTAGATGAACGTTAGTTGAACCGCCCCCGTTTGGCATCGGATCAACACTTTGGCGAGATTCAAGAGCATAAGCTGGACACGTGGATCCGTTGCTTATAGGTGTCGTTGCAGGCTTGGTTGGCCTGTCACTGGGCGTCTTTGGCATGCTCGCTTTCAGGATCAGCGAGCGGCAGCGCAGGATCGTCGACCTGGATGTTACCGAGCCCCTGCTTCCGGAAGGTGCAGCGGAGGTGCTTGCCGTCGTCGGCCGCGCGTTTGTGGTGGTCGATGCGATCGATGGCGTGGTCCGCGCGAGTCCGGCAGCGTATGCCTACGGCCTGGTCCGCGGCCACACGGTGGTTCACAAGCAGCTCCTGGACATGACCGCAAAGGTACGCCGCGATGGCGTGATCCTGGAGCAACAATACGAACTTCCCCGCGGCCCGCTCGGCAAGGGCACCATCGTGGTCCAAGTGCGGGCAGCCATGTTGGGTTGGGAGTACATCGTGCTCCTGGCCGACGACCGTACCGAGATCACCCGGACGGAGGAGATCCGCAACGACTTCGTGGCCAACGTTTCCCATGAACTCAAGACACCGGTGGGCGCTATTTCGCTGTTGGCCGAGGCACTGGAAGCCTCGCCTGACGATGAGGAAGCGGTTCGCCGCTTCGCCAAGCGCATGCATAAAGAATCCGGACGCCTCGCAGCACTGGTCCAGGACATCATTGAGCTTTCCCGGCTTCAGGGCGCAAATGTTGCCCAGCAGGGCCACACGGTGGACATCAACACTGTGATTACCGAGGCAGTGGACCGCTCGCAGCTCCCGGCCGAGAGCAAGAATATCCAGATCCTGGTGGGTGGCCATTCAGATTCCCTGGTGTTCGGTGACAGGGACCTGCTGGTTACCGCCCTGCGCAACCTGATCGACAACGCCATCCGCTACTCGCCGGAGAACACCCGCGTGGGCGTTGGAGTCCGGACGCGGGAGGGGGTCGTGGCTATTTCAGTCACGGACCAGGGCGAGGGCCTCACACCGGAGGACCAGGAACGCGTCTTCGAACGCTTCTACCGGGTGGATGCTGCACGCTCCAGGCATACCGGTGGCACCGGCCTGGGCCTCAGCATCGTTAAGCATGTTGTGTCCAACCATGGTGGCGAGGTCACCGTGTGGTCCCAGCCTGGTCAAGGCTCAACGTTCACCATCCGGTTGCCCGAGATGGAAGGCCAGGACGACGACGCCGGCCTCCCGGCTCATGCTGCGTCCACTGCTGAGTCCCCGGAGCTACCAGCGGGGGGTGCCGCCGTCGAAACCCACCACGCGACTCAGCAACCGCATCACGCGAATTAACCGCATCACGCGAAACAACCGCATCACGGGAATCAACAAGGGGCGCCGGCGGCGCCCAAGAGCAAGGAGCCAGCGCTTGAGCAGGATTTTGATAGTGGAGGACGAAGAGTCCTTCAGCGACCCCCTGTCCTACCTTTTGGGCAAAGAGGGTTTCGACGTCGAGGTAGTGGATAACGGCACCGACGCCTTGGTGGAATTCGACCGGAATGGGGCCGACCTCGTCCTGCTGGATCTCCAGCTGCCTGGAACGCCGGGCACGGAGGTGTGCCGTCAACTGCGCCAGCGTTCCAGCGTGCCGGTGATCATGCTGACCGCCAAGGACTCGGAGATCGACAAAGTGGTTGGCCTGGAGCTGGGTGCAGACGATTACGTCACCAAGCCGTACTCCTCACGCGAACTCGTAGCGCGGGTGCGTGCAGTGCTCCGCCGGCAGGGTGAACCCGAAGAGCTGATCACCTCCACCGTGCAGGCCGGACCCGTCCGCATGGATATTGAGCGCCACGTGGTGAGCGTAAACGGCGAACAGGTATCACTGCCGTTGAAGGAATTTGAACTCCTTGAAATGCTGCTCCGCAATTCCGGGCGTGTGCTGACCCGGGGCCAGCTGATCGACCGCGTGTGGGGTTCAGACTACGTAGGCGATACCAAGACCCTTGATGTCCACGTAAAGCGCCTGCGCAGCAAGATTGAGCCGGATCCGTCCGTTCCGAGGTACCTGGTGACGGTGCGTGGACTGGGCTACAAGTTCGAGCCGTAAAGCTTCAGTCGGCCGGCCTTTAGTCAGCAGACTGACGGCAGACAACGACGAAGGAAGGGTTCCGCCGCAGCGGAACCCTTCCTTTTGTTGTCTTGCTTGTAGCTCGCCGCCTGCTAGTGGCCGGCAGCTGCAGATTCGGTGGCCGTCGGCGTCGCAGTCGACGTTGCCGTGGAAGTCGAAGACGGGGTTGCCGAGGCGCTTGAGGAGGGCAGGTATTCCTTGTACTCCGGGAGCGTGCCATCAACTACGGGAACGTTGATTTTTGCGGTGTCCGAACCGCTGCGAATGGTTACCGGGCTCAGTCCACCGGGCTTGGTGCCGGCGGAGCTAAGGACCGCGGCGTCGGATTCGCTATTCAGGTACGTCTCCGAGTTCGCCTTGACGGGAATTTCCGTCTGGGCCCCATTTGCACCACTGATGGTCAGGGTTGCATCCGAGTTGGACTTGTTAAACACTGCGCCGATCACGCGGCCGGGCTGGTTCTCGCCGGAAGCGACGATCAGCATGTTGCGCAACTGCAGCTGGCCGAGATCTGCTCTGATCCCGTCCGATGCTGAGTACTGGTGGGAAGTCTGCTGGGCGTTGACGAAGCCACAGCCGGTAACGGACAGAAGACCGACGCCGATTGCAGCCGCCGCAATTGCCAGCTTGCCGCGCTGGACAGGGTTCATCGCAGTAATGCGCACGACACCTACTCCTCAAGAGTCATTGGAACACTTTTCAGCCATAGCCTATCGGCAAAGCGGCCGAAATAAGGATTCGAGAAGGCATTGTGGCGAACGCGACCGGGAAGATCCGGCGCGCAGCTTGCTTCCGTGAAGCATCTTTCCTGGCTCACGTCAAGGGGTATCGCGAGCTCGTTTGGGGCCTATTTCCCTTTATTGGCGCGGCTGGAGGCCCCGTCGGGTGCCAGTCGTATGCCTTAATCGTGATAGACTAGTCTGCGGGAAAGGGGAAAGTCCACATGGTTTTTGAGGTCGGCGAGACAGTAGTTTACCCTCACCACGGTGCAGCAAAAATTGAGGAAATCAAGATGCGCACCATCAAGGGCGAAGAGAAGATGTATCTCAAGCTAAAGGTGGCTCAGGGTGATCTGACCATTGAAGTTCCAGCAGAGAACGTTGACCTTGTTGGGGTCAGGGACGTAGTGGGCAAAGAAGGCTTGGAGCACGTATTTGACGTTCTCCGCGCCGAGTTCACTGAGGAGCCTACCAACTGGTCACGTCGTTACAAGGCAAACCTGGAGAAGCTTGCTTCGGGCGATGTCATCAAGGTGGCGGAGGTCGTTCGCGATCTTTGGCGTCGTGATCACGATCGCGGCCTTTCCGCAGGTGAGAAGCGCATGCTGGCCAAGGCGCGGCAGATTCTGATTTCAGAACTGGCCCTGGCTGAGAAGACAGACGAAGAGAAGGCAGCAAGCGTTCTCGACGAAGTCTTGGCTTCCTAAGAATTGATACCCGGTGGTGCGAAAGCGCCGCCGGGTTTCTTTTTGCCACAAGCCAGCCGCAGCTGCGCGGAATTACCGGGCATGTGGGTATTCCATGCACATTCCGCATAACCTTGGGCGCATGAGTATTCCTTCCAAGCGCGCTGTTACGGCGGTGATCGTGGTGGCTGCCGGCTCGGGCGAGCGCCTCGGCTACGGTATGCCCAAAGCCAAAGTTCCGTTGGGTGGCGAAACCATCCTGATGCACGCCCTTCGTGGCGTTGTCGCTGCCGATGTTGCGCGCCAGATCTGCGTCGCCGTGCCCAAGGGGGATACGGAACTCCGCCAACTGATTGCCGGGTTCACCGTTGAACTGGTAGATGGTGGCCCTGAAATAACAGTGGTCGACGGCGGCTCCACCCGTGCTGATTCCGTCCGCGCGGCTTTGGCTGCTTTGGAGGACGGGACGGAAGCCGTGCTCGTTCATGACGCAGCCCGCGCCCTGACTCCCGAGCGAGTGTTCCAGCGCGTGGCCGATGCTTTGGCCTCCGGCGCCAAGGCCGTTATTCCGGCCATGCCTGTGGTGGACACCATCAAGACGGTGGCCCAGACCAGCGCTTCAGACTCTGGCATCGCCCCGGAAGTAGTCACGGGAACAGCGCCCAGAGAACAGCTCAGAGCAGTTCAGACTCCCCAGGGTTTCGACCTCGCCACGTTGCGGCGCGCCCACGACGCCGCTGAGCTCTTCGATGACAAGCAGGCCGCCGCCGTCACCGATGACGCCATGCTGGTTGAGCTTCTGGGCGTTCCAGTCCATGCCGTCCGCGGGGCCAGCCAGTCGCTGAAGATCACTACGCCCCTGGATCTCATCATTGCCGAAGGCCTCCTGGAGGGCCCTCTCGGAATGCGCTGGGTGGAAGGCTGATGGCGGCTCCGCAAGCTGCAGGCCTTCCCGGACACCTGGTCCTGCCTCGTACCGGAATCGGCATCGACGTGCACGCATTCGCACCGGAGGACGATCCCCAGCCGCTCTGGTTGGGTGGCCTCTTTTGGGAAGGTGAGCAGGGGCTGTCAGGACATTCCGACGGCGATTGCGTCGCCCATGCGGCTGCCGACGCTCTGTTTTCCGCGTGTGGAATTGGTGACCTTGGCACCCATTTCGGCACTGACCGCCCCGAGTTCGCCGGCGCCTCCGGGGTAAAGCTCCTCGGTGAGGCTGCACGGATAGTCAGGGGCGCAGGGTTCGAGATCGGCAATGTCGCCGTCCAATTTGTAGCCAACCGCCCCAAGTTCGGCCCCCGCCGCGAAGAATCCCAAAGGGTCCTGAGCGAAGCCGCGAACGCACCAGTCAGCGTCACAGCCACCACCAGCGATGGTTTGGGATTTACTGGCCGCGGCGAGGGGATTTCTGCGATTGCCACCGCCCTCGTCTACCCCGTCCAAGGAGAAACCCAGCCCGGTTCCACTGAAGGTGGGCTGAATGACTAAGGTGCGTTCCGGCGTCGTGCGTTCCGCCGTACTCTTGTCCGCGAGTGTGGCTGCTGCGCTCCTGCTTGGCGGCTGTGCAGGGACGCCGAAGATGGATGTGAAGGCCAGTTGCGAGTTTCTCAACAGTGACACCTTCAAGCCCGACGGCAACCAACAGCAGCAGTCCAAGCAGATCGCTGCCCACTATCACGAGATCGCGGACAAGCTGGCTCCGGAAATCGGCGATCCCATCAAGGAGATGGCCGCCATCATGGACAAAGCGGCGGCTTCCTCGCTGGGAGCAACCACTCAGGAACAGCAACAACAGCTGACCGTGCATTTCAACAAAATCGGCGAGTACTGCAAGTAGGCAAGTCACGCCGCGTCATCGGCTAATCTGGAGCGGTGACCCTGCGCTTCTATGACACCGCCTCCGCCGAAGTCCGCGACTTCGTTCCCCTCGAACAGGGCAAGGCCAGCGTGTACTACTGCGGGGCTACTGTCCAGGGCATGCCGCACGTTGGGCACGTCAGGTCCGCAATCGCGTTTGATCAACTGACCCGCTGGCTCGAATTCCGTGGCCTCCGCGTCACAGTAGTCCGCAACGTCACGGACATCGACGACAAAATCCTGGCCAAGTCCGAGCAATCCTTCGGCCCCGATTGGGCTGCCGAGCCGACGGCGCGGAAAGACGAGGAGTGGTGGGCTTTGGCTTACCGCTACGAGCAGGAATTCGAGAACGCCTACGAATCCCTCGGCGTCCAGCGGCCGACGTACGAGCCCCGTGCCACCGGGCACATTCCGGAAATGCACGCGCTGATCCAGCGGCTGATCGACCGCGGCCATGCCTACCCCGCACTGGACGACTCGGGAGACGTCTATTTCGACGTCCGCTCCTGGAGCAAGTACGGTTCGCTGACGCGGCAGAACATTGATGACATGCAGGGAGCGCCCGACGCCGACCCCCGCGGCAAGCGCGATGCGCGCGACTTCGCGCTGTGGAAGGGTTACAAGGACGGCGAACCCGTCACCGCCAAATGGGAATCCCCTTGGGGAGCGGGACGACCCGGATGGCACCTCGAATGCTCCGCCATGGTCACCAAATATCTGGGCACGCGCTTCGACATCCATGGTGGGGGACTGGACCTCCGCTTCCCGCACCACGAAAACGAGATGGCCCAGTCCCAGGCTGCAGGCGACGAATTCGCCAATTTCTGGATGCACAACGGCATGGTCACCTACGAGGGCGAAAAGATGTCCAAGTCCATCGGCAACACGGTGAGTCCCGCCGAAATGCTTGAGTTGGCCTCGCCCCGGGTGGTCCGGTATTACCTTGGGCAGGCCCACTACCGTTCGGTGCTGGACTACCGGCCTACGTCGCTTCAGGAAGCAGCCGCCGCCGTCGAACGTATTGATGGCTTCATTGCCAAGGCCGCGGCGAAGGTGGGGCAGCAGGTCGGTGAGCCGACGAGCTACACCGAGGGTGCCCAGGCCGCGATGCCCACCGCCTTCGTGGCTGCTATGGACGACGACCTCAACGTCCCGCAGGCGCTGGGTGTGCTGCACGAGACCGTTCGGGCGGGCAACACAGCCTTGGCCGCCGGCGACCTGGGCGCCGTCAAGGACGCCCTCTCCAGCGTCCACGCCATGACAAATGTCCTTGGCCTGGATTCCGTGAAGCGCCCGGAGGCCGTGCAAAGCCGCGAACATGCCGCACTGGAGATTTTGGTGGAAGCACAACTCGAGGCGCGCGCCGCCGCCAGAGCCAACAAAGACTGGGCCGCGTCCGACGCCATACGCGACACCCTCGCGGCCGCCGGGGTCGTCGTCGAAGATGGTGCGGAAGGCGCTACGTGGAGCCTGAAACGCGACTGACAAACCGCCGCCACCGCCGAATTGCATTGGGTCAGTAGACTGGAATGCAGACTCATTAATTTCAAGCAAGGTGGACAGAATGGCCAACCACGGTCGCCCGGGTGCAATCCGCAAGAGCAAGAAGGGCCCCTCCACGGGTACCGGAGGCCACGGTCGCAAGGCCCTCGAAGGCAAGGGGCCAACCCCTAAGGCCGAGGAGCGGACCTACCACAAGGCGTACAAGAACAAGCAGCTTTCGGAGCGTTCGGCCGCTAAGCGCGGTCCGGCACGCCCGGGTACCGGCGCCCGCTCCGGCCCCAAGGGTCGCGCAACTGAAGAGCTGGTCACTGGGCGCAACTCGGTAGTGGAAGCGCTGCGCGCCGGCATCCCCGCCAAGGCCCTCCACGTTGCGATCCGCATCGAAATGGATGACCGCGTCAAGGAGTCCCTCAAGCTTGCAGCAGAGCGCGGCATCCCGCTCCTCGAAACTGGCAAGCCCGAACTGGACCGCATGACCGAGGACGCAGTCCACCAGGGCCTGGTCCTGCAGATCCCGCCGTACGAGTACGAGGACGCTTACGACCTCGCCGAGACCACCATCGCCAAGTGGAAGAAGGGGCACATCTCCAACGCCCCGATCTTCGTTGCCCTCGATGGCATTACCGATCCCCGCAACCTCGGTGCGATCATCCGCTCAGTCTCCGCGTTCAGTGGCCACGGTGTCATCGTTCCCGAGCGCCGGTCCGTCGGCGTCACGGCATCGGCATGGAAGACCAGTGCCGGCGCAGCAGTCCGCGTACCCGTGGCCCGCGCGTCCAACCTGAACAACGCCCTCAAGCAGTTCAAGAACATGGGCATCTACGTCCTCGGCCTGGACGGCGACGGCGACGTCTCACTGCCCGACCTCACGGTAGCCACCGAGCCCGTTTGCATCGTGGTCGGCTCAGAAGGCAAGGGCCTGAGCCGGCTCGTCCGCGAAAACTGCGACCAAATCGTCTCGATCCCGATCGACTCCGCCATGGAGTCGCTCAACGCATCCATGGCCGTGGGTATCTCGCTGTACGAGGTGTCGAGGCAGCGCGCTAGCTAGCGCCAGTCCGCCGAGGCCGGCGCAAGCGAGTCCCCCGGGGCGGCGGCGCAAGCGCCATCCTCCGCGCGCTCGCTCGTTCCTCGCTTAGACGCGCGCTTCCGGATGCCGCTTGCGCCGCCTTTGGATGCTCTCTCACTTCCTGCGGCTTTTTTATGGATGCTCTATCGCTTCCCGCGGGTTTTTTATGGATGCTCTATCGCTTCCCGCGGGTTTTTTACGGATGCTCGTTCACTTCCTGACCGTTTCGGCAAGCGCTCTCTCACGTCGTCATCGTGGGGGAGCGTTTGCTGTTCTTCAGGAATGACGACGACGGCGGCACCCGGCGCGGGCGCGGGGGGTCCGGTCCCCTTTGGGCGGATGTGAGAGAGCATCGGCCCCAAAGGTAGCCGGATGTGAGAGAAGATCCGGCCAGGAGCCGCAGGACGTGAGAGAACGTCAGAAGTCGCGGCGGTTGGCCAGGACTGGGAGCTTCTGACGGGCTTCTTCCACCACGGCGGGGTCGAGGTCGGCGAAGAGGAGCCCAGGTTCGCCGTCGAGGGCTTCCAGGACTTGCCCGAAGGGGGACACGACAGCGGAGTACCCCACTCCTGTGGGCGCGGCACCCTTGACCTCAGCACCTTGCGTAGCAGGATCTCCTTGGCCACAGGCAAGCACGAACGTCGTGGTGTCCACCGCCCGGGCGCGGGACAGGAGCTGCCATTGATCGGCCTTGCCCGGTCCGGCTCCCCACGACGCCGCAACGATGTTCACCACGGCACCGCGCAACGCGTTGGCTGTGAACAGTGCCGGGAAACGGATGTCGTAGCAGGTGGCCAAACCAAAGGTGACGCCGCCGACGTCGAACGTCACTGGGTCTGTTCCCGCCTCAACCGTGTCCGACTCCGCGAAGCCGAACGCGTCGAAGAGGTGGATCTTGTCGTAGCTGGTCTCCACGCCGGGGCCTGTGACCATGAGAGTGTTCCGCACGCGGGGCCCACCGGAGTCCGAAGCAGAGCCGGGCGTGAACATGCCGGCCACGATCACCAGCTGCAATTCGTTGGCGAGCTCGCGCACCCGGCCCGCCCAGGGGCCGTCGAGAGGTTCGGCGATGTCCGTCAGGGAGTTACCGAACGCGCGCATCATTGCTTCTGGGAAAACAACAAGCTCCGCGCCGCCGTCCTTGGCGCGGCGGGCGTACTCTTCCAGAAGCCGCAGATTGTCAGCCAGGTCCCGGCCGGTGATGACTTGAGCGAGTGCAACGCGCACGATTGAACCTCCAGTTCTGTCAGTCCCAGTATGGCAAGGCTGCAGTCAACCTACAGCCGCAGCGACATATTCGGGGGAGCCGATACGAATGTGCTGTTGCCCCGGCAAAGCGTTGCAGCACGTGAGCGGCCCGGAACTACGACCGCGGCCGGTACGTACCGGAAATTTGACGTGGTGCGCGCCGTCACACGGGAGGCTGACTCAGCACTCATCCTGTATGGAACTAAACTTGCAAGCAATGGTTATGCCTATTTTGGACCCAGCAGCCGCCCTGGATGCATCGCGCCCCAGGCCATTCGGACTGAGCAAGCCCCAGCCCGACTTCTTTGATGCCGTCACGCAGCAGACAGACAACGTGAACGTTGCAGTGTTTGCACCTGACATGGAACGCGTTGAAGTGGCGTACCAGGCACCGGGTGATGGTTGGCGGGTTCACACCCTTCCCAACCTGGAGGATGGTGTGCACTTTGGCATCGTCAGCGGCATGCCGCCGGGCACACGCTACGGTTTCCGCGCCGCTCCAGCTGAGGGCGGGCTGCCGATGTCAGTACCGGCACTGGATGTTGATGACGACGGCGAACAGTCGCTGTTGCTGGATCCCTATGGTCGCGCTGTGGATCAGCGGGGCGAATTCCTCACCAGTGTCCATATGGCATCGGATTTTGACTGGGGAGACGACGCGCCGCCGCGGACACCCATGCGTACGTCGGTGATCTACGAGGCCCACGTCCGTGGTCAGACGATGCTCCACCCGGATATCCCGGAGCACCTCCGCGGCACCTATGCCGGGATGGCACACCCCGTGATGATCCAGCATCTGACCGAGCTTGGAATCACTGCCGTGCAACTCCTGCCCATCCACTTCCACCTGGACGAGTCCCACCTCCAGGACCTGGGCATGACGAACTACTGGGGCTACAACACTGCTGCCTTCTTCGCCCCTCACTCCGACTACGCTACGGAGGCTGCGCGGAACGCAGGCCCCCACGCTGTGCAGGACGAGCTCAAGGGCATGATTAAGTTGCTCCACGCGGCCGGCATCGAGGTCCTTCTGGACGTGGTCTACAACCACACCGCGGAAGCCGGACCGGACGGGCCCGCGTTGAGTTTCCGTGGCCTCGGGGAGAAGCGCTACTACCGGCACGATGCACATGGGCGCTATCTGGATACCACTGGATGCGGCAACACCTTGGATTTCAGCGATCCCGTGGTGGTGGACCTGGCGTTGGATTCCCTGAGGTACTGGGTGAACGACTTCCACGTGGACGGCTTCCGCTTTGACCTCGCCGTGACCTTGTGCCGGGACGCTGGCAACCAATTCGATCCCAACCATCCCTTCCTGCGGGCCATTGCCGAGGATCCGGTGCTGTCAGAGGTCAAGCTCATTGCCGAGCCCTGGGATGTGGGTTACGGCGGCTGGCAGACAGGGCGGTTCCCGCAGGGATGGTCCGATTGGAACGATCATTTCCGCGACGGCGTCCGGCGCTTCTGGCTCTCCGATCGCGCTGCCATGGAGGCTGGCGGCCAAGGCGGCTCAGTCGCGTCGCTGGCTGAGCTGATGGCAGGTTCGGCGAACCTGTTTGCGCCGTCCGGCCGCACACGTTTGGCCTCAATCAACTTCATCACCGCACACGACGGCTTCACGCTCAAGGACTTGGTGAGCTACGACCGCAAGCACAACGAAGCCAACGGCGAGCAGAACCGCGATGGCCACGGAGACAACCGCAGCTACAACCATGGCGTTGAAGGCCGCAGCGAGAACGAGGAAATCGTGGCGGCCCGCGCGCTTTCCGTCCGGAACCTGATGGCTACCTTGCTGCTGTCCATTGGCGTTCCCATGATCACCGCTGGTGATGAGATCGGCCGCACGCAGCACGGCAACAACAACGCTTACTGCCAGGACAATCCCACGGCATGGCTGGATTGGAGCCGTACCCAGGAAGCCAACGCCATGTTCCAGACCACCAGGGAGCTTGTGAGGCTCCGCCGGTGGTTCCTGCGCCACCAGCCCGAGAACTTCCCGGCCCACACTAATGATTCCAGCCTGCAGTGGTTCGACGACAAGGGAAAGCGCATGACGCCCGCGCGTTGGAATGATCCCAACGCGCGCTCCATCCAGCTCCTGATGGGGCACGAGGACAGCGAAATCCGCGGCTTGGTCGTGGTGAACGGCAGCAACCAGGACGTGAAGATGGTGCTTCCCGAGATCCTCAGTGAAACGGGCATCGGCAAGCGTATGTTCGAACTCCGTTTCACAACCTCGGTGCTGCATGAACGCCGGAAGGGTGCGCTGGTGGCGTCAGGCGAGCGGGATATCCTGCAAGCCAACACCATCAACATTTACCGCACCTAGGAGCCCCTGCATGAAACGGAGCAGCAGTAAACTGCTGGCCTTCGCAGCGCTGGTGATTGCCGTCGTCGCGCTTGTGGTCGCAATGGTGGGCGGCGGCCCGCTGACAGCCCCTCAGGAAACGTCAAGCGTGCAAAGCACGACGGCGGAGCCTGGCTCCGCGTCAACGCCGCCGTCCGTGGCAAACCCCTCTGCGCTGCCCACCATCAACGCCTCGCAGCTGCCCAAGGAAGCGCAACAGACGCTTGCCCTGATCGCGAAAGGCGGCCCCTACCCGTACCGGGAAGACGACGGAAACTTCGGCAACTTCGAAGGACTCTTGCCCAAGAAATCCAGCGGTTTCTACAAGGAATACACAGTCGAAACACCTGGTGCGTCCAACCGCGGCGCCCGCCGAATCATTGTTGGCAAGGACACGGCGAAGTACTACACCGCTGACCATTACGATTCGTTCAAGTTCATCGTCGAAGGCAAGTAGGAGCCCATGAAGATTTATTCCGCAGACACCTGGACCCTCGAAGAACTTCAGGACCAGGTAGCAGATGCAGGCCGCAGGACCGTGATGGTCCCCCCGGCAGCAACAAAGCAGTCAGTCCTGGAAGTCTTCGCCCAGGTCCTGGACTTCCCGGAGTACTACGGCGTGAACCTGGACGCCCTCAATGACTCCCTGCATGACTTCGCCGACGCCCTGTCCGACGACGGCGGCACTCCCGTCACGATGATCTGGCAAGTCCCGGCGGCCTACCGCACGGACCGCTCCTTCGCCGTAGTCTGCGAAATCCTGCAGGACGCAGAGCGCTACGCAGGCCGCGACCTCGCCGTCATCGCCGTCTTCGAAAATTAAAGAACGAAAGACCGCACACTCCTGCAAGGACCTCCGAGAACCCGAAGGACACGAGGCGCCACAAAAGCGGAATTGACCGCGAACCACGGCAGAGCTAAACCCCAATGGGCGACCGTGACCCGGCAGCGTGCGTCAAAAGCGAGGAACGAGCTAGCACGCCGAGGGTTACGGCCGCCCAACGGGCGAAGCAAGGATCAGGCGTTCGCGATCAACCCAAGTTCAGCTTTGGAAGCCAGCGCCGAGTGCTTCGGGAACACGCGGACGGTGTAGCCGAAGGAGCCTGAGCGGTTGATGACCAGGTCGCCGTGGAACAGGTGGCGTCCGCCGCCGAGGTTCTCCAGGGACTCCAGTTCGGCTACGACGATGTCCTCGAGCTCGTCGGATTCCTCGGCGCGTCCGAACGCTACTTCCACGGAGACGTCGTCGGGGGTTAGGTTGTGCAGCGCCACGTAGGCGTTGACCTGCAGGCTGTCGCCAACCTGGGGTTCTTCGGACACTCCGACCGAGTCGACGTGTTCCACGACGACCTCAGGCCAGGCGCTGCGGACCTTGGAGGTCCAGGCTGCGAGTTCCTTGGCTTCCTTGAACGATTCAGCGGTGGCCCGACGCCCGGCTACTGCTGCGGGGCAGTACAGGTTGTTGACGTAGTCGTGGAGCATGCGTTCGGCTGAGACTGCCGGACCCAGGTTCGCCAGGGTGTGCTTGATCATGGACACCCAGTGCGTGGGAACTGTTTCGCGGCTGGATTCGGAGGGTCCTGCTGCGCCGGCGCCTTGGGCCACGGTGGTTCCGTAGAAGCGCGGTGCTACCTGGGTTTCCAGCAGCTCGTAGAGTGCGGAAGCTTCGATGTCGTCGCGTTCGTCGGCGGATGCGCCGTTGTTGGCTGTGGGGATTGCCCAGCCGTTTTCGCCGTCGTACATTTCGTCCCACCAGCCGTCCAGGACGGAGAGGTTGAGTGAGCCGTTGATGGCTGCCTTCATCCCGGATGTGCCGCAGGCTTCCAGCGGCCGCAGTGGGTTGTTGAGCCAGACGTCGCAGCCGGGGAAGAGGGTGCGGGCCATGGCGATGTCGTAGTTCGGGAGGAACACGATCCGGTGGCGCACTTCGGGGTCGTCGGTGAACCGGACGAGGTCCTGGATCATTTTCTTGCCGGCGTCGTCTGCGGGGTGGGATTTGCCTGCGATAACCAACTGGATGGGGTGCTTGGGGTCCAGGAGGAGGGCCTTCAGACGTGCGGGGTCGCGCAGCATGAGCGTGAGCCGCTTGTAGGTGGGCACGCGTCGGGCGAAGCCGATGGTCAGCACGTCCGGATCCAGTACGTTGTCCGTCCAGCCAAGCTCGGCGTCGGCGGCGCCGCGTGTCTTCCACGAGGCGCGCAGCCTGCGTCGGACGTCTTCGACGAGCTGGGTGCGCAGTTGCTTGCGGAGGCCCCAGACGTCCTCGTCACTGACGTTGTAGGCGAGGTCCCAGCGGCCCAAGGCTTCGGCTTCTGGACCGAATTGTTGCCGTGCCAGGGTCGATATCCGCGGGTCCACCCAGGTGGGGACGTGGACGCCGTTGGTCACGGAGGTGATGGGGATTTCGGAGTGGTCGAATCCGGGCCAGAGGCCGGAGAACATTTCCCGCGAAACCACGCCGTGCAGCTTGGCGACGCCGTTGGCGCGCTGGGCGAGGCGCAGGCCCATGACTGCCATGTTGAAGACGGAGGGGTTGCCGCCGTCGTAGTTTTCCCGGCCGAGTTCCAGGATCCGGTCCACAGGCACAGCAGGGGCGAGCCCGGCTTCGAAGAAGTGCTTGATCTGGAGGGTCTCGAAACGGTCGATCCCTGCCGGTACGGGGGTGTGCGTGGTGAAGACGGTGGATGCACGGCCTGCAGCGAGGGCTTCGTCCCAGGTGAGGGGATCAGTCGCGTCGGACATCGCTTCCTGGATGCGTTCGATTCCCAGGAATCCTGCGTGGCCTTCGTTCGTGTGGAAGACTTCCGGTGCGGGTGTGCCCGTCAGTTCCTGGTAGACGCGCAGGGCCTTGACGCCGCCCATGCCCAGCAGCAGTTCCTGTTGGAGGCGGTGATCGCCGCCACCGCCGTACAGGCGGTCGGTTATGCCGCGCGCGGCTTCGTCGTTGGAGGGGACGTTGGAGTCCAGCAGCAGCAGCGGAACGCGTCCCACGTCGGCACGCCACACGTGCGCGTGAAGCTCGCGGCCGTTGGGAAGCGGAAGCGAAATGTGCACGGGCTTGCCCGGAGCGCCGTCCTTGGAGGGCTGGCGCAGAAGCGTCAGCGGCAGGCCGTCCGGGTCCAGTACCGGGTACGTTTCCTGCTGCCAGGCGTCACGGGACAGCGACTGCTTGAAGTAGCCGGCCTGGTAAAGGAGCCCGACGCCGATCAACGGCACCCCGAGGTCCGATGCGGCTTTGAGGTGGTCACCAGCGAGGATGCCCAGGCCACCGGAGTACTGGGGGAGAACCTCGGTGATGCCGAATTCCGGCGAGAAGTAAGCGATGCAGGCCGGGGCTTCTTCACCCAGGCCCTGGTACCAGCGGGGCTCGCTGAGGTAGCGGTCCAGATCGGCTGCAGCTTCCTGCACCCGGTTTACGACTTCGCCGTTGCTGGCCAGGTCCTGCAGCTGCTCCCTGCTGATGGACCCCAGGAGGGCGATGGGGTCGTGCTGCGCGGCCTCCCAGAGAGCCGGGTTAAGGCTCGCAAAAAGTTCCCTGGTGGGCCGGTGCCAGGACCAGCGCAAGTTGGTCGCCAAGCGGGCCAGGGGCCGAATGGGCTCAGGGAGGACGGTACGGACTGTAAATCTTCGAATTGCCTTCACGAGCGCCACACTAACGGACTCACATGGCAGTCGGAACTTGTTTGGGTTTCTTTTAGGTAAAAGTCATCTTGCGTCGTGAAGATGGCTCGTGTGCTTAGCATTCTTGGATTTTTGTCGCTAACGTCGTGGTTGTGACGAATACCTCGCGAACCATGACCGCTTTGAAATCCAAGACGAAAACGGACATCACCGCCGGACTTCGCTTCGGCCGGTTCCCCATCACGGCCGTCCAGCCGGTGGTTGAGGGTGGCCGGTTCCCCGCGAAGGCCCTTCCGGGTGAGGATCTCGCCATCGGGGCGACCGTCTTTCGTGAAGGACATGATCAACTCGGCGTCTCCGCCGTCCTGCTCGATCCCAAGGGCAAGGAGCGCCAGCGGGTCCGCATGGCACCGGCCAAGGATGAGCGCTGGAAAGGCTTGGACCGCTGGGAGGGTTTGCTGTCGCCGTCCGGCACGGGCGCGTGGTCTTTCGTCATTGAGGCTTGGCACGACCGTTATGGAACGTGGCACCACAACGCTGAAGTCAAAGTGGGCGCCGGCATTGACGTCGAGTTGATGCTCGCCGAAGGCGCTGCCCTCCTTTCGGAAGCARCCGACGACGACGCCGGTCGCACCGCGGCGGAGAAGCGCACCCTGCGTGCCGCTTCAGTCGTCCTCGCCGACACCACCAAATCTGCCGAGGAGCGCCTTGGCGCCGGTTTCAGCCCAGAGGTGCTGGCCGCCGTCGGACGCGTTCCGATCCGTGAGCTGGTGACGGTTTCGGAGCCGTTCCCGCTGCAGGTGGAACGTGACCTCGCGGGCCGTGGTTCCTGGTACGAGTTCTTTCCCCGCTCCGAGGGCGCGGTTTTGGATCACGCCTCAGGTATCTGGACCTCGGGCAACTTCCGCACCGCAGCGAAGCGCCTGGAGGCCGTTGCGGAGATGGGCTTCGATGTCATCTATCTGCCGCCTATCCACCCGATCGGTTTCCAGCACCGCAAGGGCCGCAACAACACCCTGACACCGGGCCCCCAGGACCCGGGTTCGCCGTGGGCCATTGGTTCCAAGGACGGTGGCCATGATGCCATTCACCCGGATTTGGGCACTTTTGAAGATTTTGACGCTTTTGTTGCCCACGCCCGCGAGCTCGGACTCGAAGTTGCACTGGACTTGGCGTTGCAGGCAGCCCCCGACCACCCCTGGGTGACGTCAAACCCGGAATGGTTCACCACCCGTGTGGATGGGTCGATCGCCTATGCCGAAAACCCGCCAAAGAAATACCAGGATATTTATCCCCTGAACTTCGATAACGATCCCGCAGGCCTTTCCAAGGAAATCCTGAGGATCGTCCAGTTGTGGATCAGCCATGGCGTGAAGATTTTCCGCGTGGACAATCCGCACACAAAGCCTGTCTGGTTCTGGGAATGGTTGATTGGAAAGATCAACAAAAAGAACCCAGAGGTAGTTTTCCTGGCCGAGGCTTTCACTCGTCCACCCATGATGCACGCATTGGGCAGGGCAGGGTTCCAGCAGTCCTACACCTACTTCACCTGGCGGAACACCAAGACTGAACTGGAGCAGTATTTCCATGAGGTCAGCCACGAGAGCGCAGCTTTCTTCCGGCCCAACTTCTTTGTAAACACGCCGGACATCCTCACGGAGTACCTCCAGTACGGTGGTCCCGCGGCCTTCCGCATCCGAGCTGTCCTGGCTGCCACGGCGAGCCCGCTCTGGGGCGTGTACGCCGGCTACGAGCTGTACGAACACGTGGCACGGCCAGGTGCGGAAGAGTACATCGATAACGAAAAGTACGAGTACAAGGCCAGGGACTGGGAAGGCGCTGCCGCGTCCGGCCGCACGCTCGCGCCGTACATCACCAGGCTCAACACCATCCGCAAGGACCACCTTGCCCTGGGCGACCTGCAGAACCTGACGTTGCACAGCAGCACGGATGACGCAACGATCGTCTACTCCAAGCACAAGACGCTGCCGGACGGCACGAAGGACACCTTGATCATCGTGGTCAACGTGGATCCGCACAGCGCCCGCGAAAGCACGGTCTCCCTGGACTTGGCGGCCCTGCAGCTGGACCCTGCGGACTTCAACGAGGACGGCCGGTTCCTGGTGGATGACTTGATCAGCGGGCAGAGCTGGTGGTGGGGTGAACACAACTACGTCAGGCTCGACGCACACGTGGAGCCCGCACACATCCTGAGCATCCGGAGGCAGCCTTAGTGAGTTTTTCTCCGCAAAACCCGAGCCAGTACTTCACTCCGAAGAACACCTTCGAGCTGAATGCCCCCGGTCTCCAGCATGATCCGCACTGGTACCGCAAGGCAGTCTTCTACGAAGTACTGGTGCGGGCCTTTGCGGATGCCAACGGGGATGGCTCCGGTGACTTCCACGGCTTGATCGAGAAACTGGACTACCTTCAATGGCTGGGCGTCGACTGCCTCTGGTTGCCGCCGTTCTTCCATTCACCGTTGCGTGATGGCGGCTATGACATCGCTGACTACACCTCGGTGCTGGACGAGTTTGGCACCATCAGCGACTTCAAACGCCTCGTGGCGGAGGCGCACGCCCGCGGCGTCCGGGTGATCATCGACCTCCCGCTGAACCACACCTCGGACCAGCACCCGTGGTTCCAGGAATCGCGGAAGGACCCCACGGGTCCCTACGGCGATTTCTATGTCTGGAGCGATACGGATGAGAAATACCAGGATGCGCGCATCATCTTTGTGGACACGGAGGAATCCAACTGGACCTTCGACCCCATCCGGCGCCAATTTTTCTGGCACCGCTTCTTCAGCCACCAGCCGGACCTGAACTTCGAGAACCCCAAAGTCATCGAGGCGCTCTATGACGTGATCCGGTTCTGGCTGGACCAGGGAATCGATGGCTTCCGCGCCGACGCCGTTCCGTACCTCTTCGAGGAGGAAGGGACCAACTGCGAGAACCTGCCGGCCACCCACGCTTTCCTGCAAGATCTGCGGCGGATGGTGGATGCCAATTACCCCGGACGCGTGATCATCGCCGAGGCAAACCAGCCACCCCAGGAGGTTGTGGAGTACTTCGGCACCGACGAAGCCCCGGAATGCCACATGGCCTTCCACTTTCCGATCATGCCCCGGCTCTACTACGCCCTCCGGGACCAGAAGGCGGCTCCGATCATCCAGACCCTGAGGGAAACTCCGGAGATTCCCAAGGGCGCCCAGTGGGGGACCTTCCTGCGGAACCACGACGAACTCACGCTGGAGATGGTCAGTGCGGACGACCGCGCCGCCATGCTTGGCTGGTACGCACCGGACCCCAGGATGCGCGCAAACATTGGTATCCGACGGAGGCTGGCTCCGCTGCTGGACAATTCCCGGGCTGAGATTGAGCTCATTAACGCTCTGTTGCTCTCCCTGCCGGGAAGCCCCTTCCTCTATTACGGGGACGAAATCGGCATGGGGGACAACATTTGGCTCGATGACCGCGACGCCGTCCGCACCCCCATGCAATGGAACCCGGACAGGAACGCGGGTTTCTCAGGCGCGGACCCGGGCAAACTGTACCTGCCGGTGATCCAGTCCCTCGTCTACAACTACAGCATGGCCAACGTTGAAGCAGAGGCCGCGCATTCAGGCTCGCTGTTGCGATGGACCCGGCAGATCCTCAGCGTGCGAAGGAACCACCCTGTGTTCGGCCTGGGAGGTTTCCGCCACATCGAAGCGGACAACGAGGTTGTTCTGGCCTATGTCCGGGAACTGCCGGCGGGCAATCCTGAAGGCGAGGACGCAGAGACGATTCTGTGCGTCTTCAACCTGTCGCAGCACCCGGTGGCCGCCACGCTGGATCTGCCCGAATTCGCGGGCAGAGGCTTCCGCGACATTTTCGGTGGCCAAACATTCCCGCCTGTGGGGGACAACGGCCAACTGACGGTCATGCTGGGTAGCCACAACTTCTATTGGCTGCGGCTGCGCTCTGCGTTTTCCAACCCCTCATCGCCATTTACCCAGGCGATTCCCGTGGTGTCGACCAAAGGATGAGATGAAAAAGGGAACACTTGACCCCTCGATCGAAAGTCTTCTCCGGAGCTGGCTTCCCACCAAACGCTGGTTCCCGGTGAAGAGTCCCGACTTTGCGCTGGAGCGTGTTGGCGGCTTCAACCTCCCATACCCGGAAGGTAGCGCCGGATTGCAGGTTGAACTGCTCGCCGTCACGTATCGGACGGCCGACGGCGGTCACCGGACCGACGTTGTCCAGGTCCCGTTGAGCTTCAGAAGCCAGCCGTTGCCGGAGGCCCCCACAGCTTTGCTGGGGGAGGTCACGGACCCGGAACAAGGGCTGCGACTGGTGTACGACGCCGTCTACGACCCCGAGTTCATTACCGCGTGGTTGGATCTCATGCGGCGCGAGGGCGCCGTGGGTGACGGTCTTGCCGCGGGCCATCTCACGCGTGGCCGCGTGGCCCTTCCGGAAGGGCCCACCTCGGTCCGCGTGCTTTCCGGGGAACAGTCCAACACGTCCGTCATCATTGACGACGGCGGTTCAATGGCGATCGTGAAGATCTTCCGCGTGCTGGCGGCCGGCAGGAATCCCGAAGTGGAGCTGGGTGCCGCGCTGACGGCGGCGGGGACCACCGAGGTCCCGGCCACGCTCGGCTGGATCACGGGTTCCTGGGAGGGCCAGGGCCCAAGCGGTCCGGCCACTGGCGAGCTCACGGTTGCCCACGAATTCCTGTTGCGCGGACTGGACGCCTGGCGGCTGGCTGTCGAAGCGGCCGCAGCCGGTGCCGATTTCACACACGAGGCCCATGAACTGGGTGCTGCTACAGCTACGGTCCACGCCAGGCTCGCGGAAACTTTCGGCACACTGGATGGCCAGACGGAGGGCGCCAACATCATTGGTACCCTGGCCCGACGTGTCCGCCAGTCATGGGCGGAAGCGGCTTCCGCCGTCGGGCCTTATGAGGGCAATCTCGAAGAGCTGCTGGCCACGCTGCATCCCCGCGATGTGGGTCAGCTGCAGCGCGTCCACGGCGACCTCCACCTTGGCCAGATCCTCAAGGTTCCCGGAAAGAATGGGGCACCGGGTCGGTGGGCCATCCTGGACTTCGAAGGCGAGCCCCTCAGGACCATTAACGAGCGCAACACTCCCGATCTCCCCTTGCGGGACGTTGTGGGAATGCTCCGCTCCTTCGACTACGCGGCAGGAGCCGCTGTTCGTGAGAACGCCGAAGCCAAGGTGCCCTCGACATGGGCGGACGACTGCTCCACCGCGTTCCTGGCTGGTTACAGCGAAGTCATGCCGGGAACCATTGACCGCCGCTCGCCACTCTTTGTGGCATTGTGGCTGGACAAGGCCTTATATGAGGTGGTCTATGAGTTGCGGAACCGGCCGGACTGGCTGTCCATTCCGGTCAACGCATCACGGCAAATCCTCGACAACACGAGCCGCGGCAAGCACGCCGCGGCTACAGCGGAAGGTAATGAAATGACAGGCTCTGCACGCACCGAACGGCCCCGAGTTCCCCTGCATGTGGACTCCGAGACCTTGGCCCGCGTGGCAGCTGGAGCCCACCACGCACCACACTCCGTGCTCGGCGCCCACCTGGACGATCACGGCCACGTCACCATCCGGACCGTGAAGCACCTCGCCAAGTCGGTAACGGTGGTGACGGAGGCCGGACGCGCTGCCATGGAGCACGAGGCCAACGGCATTTGGGCCGTCGTCCTGGATCCACTGCAACATGGCCATGTTCCGGACTACCGTCTGGAAGTGGTGTACGACGCCGAACCGGTCACCATTGATGATCCGTACCACTACCTGCCTACCGTGGGTGAGGTGGACCTGCACCTCATCGGCGAAGGCCGGCACGAGCGCCTCTGGGATGTCCTTGGCGCCCACATCCAGCACTACCGCTCTTCGTTGAGCGAAGTAGATGGTGTTTCCTTTGCTGTCTGGGCCCCGAACGCCCAGGCGGTCCGGGTCAAGGGTGATTTCAACGGCTGGGATGGCCGTAGCCACGCAATGCGTTCCCTCGGCTCGTCCGGTGTTTGGGAAGTCTTCATTCCGGGGGTTGTAGCAGGGGCGTGCTACAAATACGAGATCCTGAGCAAGTCCGGGCACTGGCTGGAAAAGGCTGACCCCTTGGCCTTCGGCACGGAAGTTCCGCCACTGACCGCATCCCGCGTGGTGGACTCCAGCTACCGCTTCAAGGACGCCGAGTGGATGACTGCGCGCGCAGAAAAGGACCCGCACAACTCACCCATGAGTGTCTACGAAGTGCACCTGGGATCCTGGCGCCTTGGCTTGGGCTACAAGGAGCTGGCCAAGGAACTGGTTGACTACGTGAAGTGGCTCGGTTTCACCCATGTGGAATTCATGCCCGTGGCAGAGCACCCCTTCGGTGGTTCCTGGGGCTACCAGGTCACGTCCTACTTTGCCCCGACATCCAGGTTCGGGCACCCCGACGAGTTCCGTTTCCTGGTGGATTCCCTGCATCAGGCCGGCATCGGCGTCCTGCTGGACTGGGTCCCGGCCCACTTCCCCAAGGATTCGTGGGCGCTGGCTCGCTTTGACGGCGAGGCACTGTACGAGCACTCAGATCCCAACCTGGGCGAACACCCGGACTGGGGCACACTGATCTTCGACTTCGGGCGCACCGAGGTACGGAACTTCCTTGTTGCCAACGCGCTGTATTGGCTCGAAGAATTCCACATCGATGGACTTCGCGTGGACGCTGTGGCCTCCATGATCTACCTCGACTACTCCCGCGAGGAAGGGCAGTGGCGACCCAACAAGTT
Source organism: Paenarthrobacter sp. 10N417 (assembly GCF_056394745.1). Lineage (NCBI taxonomy): Bacteria > Bacillati > Actinomycetota > Actinomycetes > Micrococcales > Micrococcaceae > Paenarthrobacter > Paenarthrobacter sp. 10N417. The sequence goes on along the minus strand of NZ_JBFTIL010000015.1, from coordinate 1,397 downwards.
CGGTGGCCGCGAGAACCTCGAGGCAATTTCCTTCATGCAGGAGGTGAACGCCACCGTCTACAAGACGCACCCTGGCGCGGTCACCATTGCCGAGGAATCCACCGCATTCCCCGGTGTCACGGCACCCACCAACCACGGTGGGCTCGGCTTTGGCCTCAAATGGAACATGGGGTGGATGCACGACTCCCTGAAATACATCTCCGAAGACCCCATCAACCGCCGCTGGCACCACGGCACCATCACGTTCTCCATGGTCTACGCCTTCTCGGAGAACTTCCTCCTGCCCATCAGCCACGATGAAGTAGTCCACGGCAAGGGATCAATGCTTCGCAAGATGCCCGGTGACCGTTGGYAGCAACTGGCAAACCTCCGCGCCTTCTTCGCCTACCAGTGGGCACACCCTGGTAAGCAGCTCATTTTCATGGGTACCGAATTCGGCCAGGAAGCGGAGTGGTCCGAGCAGTACGGACTCGACTGGTTCCTTGCTGACATCCCGGCGCATCGTGGACTCCAACTCCTGGTCCGTGACCTTAACGGCCTCTACAAGTCAACGCCTGCACTGCATGTCCGCGACAACGAACCTGCCGGCTTCCAGTGGATCAACGGTGGAGACGCCGACCACAACGTGCTGACCTTCATTCGCTGGGACCACGATGGCAAGCCGTTGGTGTGCGCAGTGAACTTCTCCGGAGGCCCGCACAACGATTACATCCTGGGAGTGCCGGAAGCAGGGGAGTGGGTTGAAGTCCTGAACACCGATTCCGAGACTTACGGTGGCTCGGGCGTCATCAACGCTGGAACGCTGAAAGCCACCTCACCTGGAACGGACGGCCAGCCGGCGGCATTGACCGTAACACTCCCGCCGCTTGGCGCGTCCTGGTTCACGCTGGCTGAGTAGTTCTTCAAGCCGAACAGTTCTTCAAGGTCAGGGAGGGTCCGGGGCAACAATGCTCCGGACGCTCCCTGACTGCGTCCGGGGGTTGTTGGGTTTGGGTGCTTAGCCGGGTTTCCGGGGTAGTTGTGGCGCCAAGGTGCCCCTCTTTGAGTGGCTTTGCCATCTCGGCTGAGTAGGGGTATAGTTAGTACCCGCGCTGGTCCCCGAGTGGAGATCGCCAAGCTGACAAGAAACCGCAAGGAAAAATCAAGTCAAGCTTGCCGATTTGACTCCGAGAGATCCAGCCGGTAAGTTTGAAAAGTTGCTCCGGAGCGATCCAGCGAAGGCTGGTGGTACTGCTTTGGAATAGTGACCTGTTGTTTGAGAACTCAATAGTGTGCCAAGTTTGTTGATGCCGATTGTTTTATTGATTGGTTGAAATTATGGCCAGGCCGTTGCGCACCCCCGTGTGTGGTGGTTTGGTTTTCAGCTGGTTTCGAATTTTGTGCAGCCGTGCCTGTCG
>NZ_JBFTIL010000014.1:0-161963 GCF_056394745.1 Paenarthrobacter sp. 10N417 | reverse complement strand
TGGTTGTTCCAGTAGATCCCGACATACACGAAGCTCAGAAGGTAGCTGAAGAGGGTCGGCAGAACTGCGGCCACGCCCTCCCATGTTGGCGTTTCCGGGGTGTGCAGCTCCAGGACCATGATGGTGATGATGATGGCCAGCACGCCGTCACTGAACGCCTCGAGCCGGTTCTTGTTCACAGGACCCGGTCCCGTCGCACGTGGCACTGCTTTCGGGCCACCCTGTCATCAGCCATAGTCGGCTCCTCTGAAGGTCTGCACTGTAGGGCGACACGCACCCGGTGGCTAGAGTACACCCGGTAGGTGGCGTGGCCGCGGCAACCCAAGACGCAAGCAGGGGAGGGCGTCAGCGTGAAAGGGGCAGCGTCACGGTCCCGGACGACGCCTTCGCCGCCGACCCTGACACCGGTCCCTCTGCTGCCATTCGCTCGTCCAGTTCAGGCCGAGCAGGTGGAAGGCACCCTTATTCGAAGGCAACGCTGTCGAGGGGCATCGCCTCGTAGATCCAAGCGGCAATCGACTGCGTGAGTTGGCATGGCCGGGCATCCTTCAAGGCCGCGGCATCAAAGTCCAGATATCCGACGCTAAGGGCCATGCCGATGAAAGCATGTAGAGCGGGAGTCGCGCTCTGCCAGCAAGGTTGCTATGTGGTGGCGTGACGAAGCCGCGTTATCAGCTCGGCCGATGGTTTCCCTCACCGTCGGCCCACTGACGCACCAGTTTCCGGAACTCTTATGGAATCCTGTTTCGCCGTCAGCCCGCCATGGGCGCCCAGTTAGATGGTGGTGACTCGTCAGGCTGACATGAAGCGCCAGGGGCTGCCGGCGTTAGTGCTGGTAGATGTCTCGGCGCTGGCCCATGGCAAGGACAAGGACGACGAGTTGTGCGTCCTGGATCTCGTGGATGATCCGATAGTCACCGGTGCGGACGCGCTTATCGCCGTTGCTGCCTGTGAGTTGCTTGGCATCGGGCGGCCTTGCCGTTTCGGCCGGATCCCGTACGGCAGTCCTGAACGGGAATGAACTGAGGATGACACGCACTGAATTCGACCTCCTGCTTGCCCTCCTTACGACCGGCAGGATTGTGCGGACCAAGGCAGATCTGGCGCGGCGTCTGCGAAATGACCTACGACGTCGACAGTTACGTCAGCGATGCGGATGAACGCGCCGTTGAGGTGCATACGGGCAATTTGCGCAAGAAGCTTGGCGACGGCAGCCAGAACCCGCGCTGGCTCGAGACCGCGCGCGGCGTTGGGTACCGGTTCGCGCCGCTGGCTCAGGGCAACTGACATGCGGGCTTGATTCGAGTTGATTCCTCAAATTTCGCCCCAGAGGGGAAGGACCGTACTCGGCCCGGTCCACTGGCCGTGAGATACGAGTCCGAAGAATTCGCCCGTCATGTAAGGTTTTGGCTCACTTCTTGCTACCGGTCAGCCAAGCGTCCAGTTCCTCATTAGTGGCGGAGTGAATCAGTTGCACTAGGGCCCAGTTGCCCTGATGATTCGGCGCCCTGCGGAGGTGGTCCTCCCAGTCTTCGGCGTATTCACGAAGAGCGGCGATTAGATCAATGGTCGCTTCTTCCGACGTCGTCTCCTCGGCTGCCAGGGCAAGCCGGGCAGGAACCTGGCCCAAGCCCCGTCCTCGTTGACTACCTGCGCTTTTGCCAAAACGTTATTCACTAAGAATTCCTTGAACAATCTGGTGTTCACCACAGGGGGAGTCCTACGATGCTCAATTATGGACGAAAGTCCGCCGCTCGTGTGCAGGAGTGCTCAACGCGCTAGGCGGCGTGAGCCGCCTTTGCTGCCGCCCACGCGGAGCCAGGATTAGCGCGGTTTGGATGCTTTTCGAGGATGGCGGCATATAGCTCGGCGGAGGTTGTGGTGGCTTCGCGCAACACGTCAAAATCTTCAAGGTAGGACAACGTTTCTGCGATATCGTCCGGGTCATCCGGGTAGTCGCTGTGTTTATGCCCTGCCACCACAGCCCTGGCGCCGAGTCTGGACAGTTGCTCAAGTGCAGATCGCCAATTGTCCCGCGATAAGGGAGTAGTCTCCGCGAGGTACGGGTGCGTGTGGTTATAAACAACGTCACCGCCGACGAGCAAACCCAGACTAGGTACCCATACGGCCGTGGTGTCTTCGGTGTCTGTGAAACCCGTTGGAATGATTTGGAGTTCATGGCCATGAAGCTCCAGGACCGGCGAATCGATAACAGTGGGCAGTTGCAGCGGAGACGGGATCTCACCGGGGAACAGCATGCCCCAGAATTCCGTCAGCATTGCAGGCGAGGCATGCTTCCTAGCCTCCCGGACCGTTCCGGAGGTTGCGACTGCAGTGGCTTCCCTATACCGGCGGAGCAACTGTCCGATGCCGAAGAAGTGATCCCCATGCCCATGGGTGGAGTAAATTCGAACCAAGTTGCGGTCGAAAGAGGCGACCCACTCGACCAGCCTCTCGTTTTGTGCCGCCGTCGTGAAGGTATCGATCAAGATCGCGTCACGGGAGCCGTAGAGCAGGGTTGACGTATTCGTTACCCACTGAAGATCGGCAGGCCCATACGGGAGGTCTCGGGTAAGAGAGGGGCGACGGTCGACGAGAACGGCATACTTCAAGCTCTCGTCTTCGCTTTGAGGTAGCTGCGTGATCATTTTTCTCCTTTTGGAAGAACCGAGGCTGGCTATCATCTGGATCTCTCAGCCACCCGACGGAACCGCAGTTCCGTCGGGTGGCTGAATGTCGCAACTCGTTTCTACTTATTGCTGATACCCAGACGCTCGGATGCCTCCGGATAGGGAGTCCAACCATCAATCGGTTGGACCATCTCGAACCGTAGGCCTGTCTGCTCTCGGGCGTCCATCACCAACAAGCGGGTGGGCGCCTCTCCCATGCCGAATTCGTGGAACGGCACGTCCATATCGATGAGTGCGGTGGCTCCCATGCCGACCATTCGCTGTTTGACCGCTTCCACATCGTCCACATAGAACGTCACGTTATGAACGCCAGGGCCGCGCTCCTCGAGCTCCTCGTACCACGAGGTGGGCTGGCCCAAGATAGTTGGCGGAGGTTTCAGGATCTGAAAAACAATGTTTCCGACCTTGGCATGAAGGATAGGTCCGAATCCGAATGCCTTCTCCAGATTCTCGGAGATCTCCTTTTCCACCCGCTCCGCCCCAAGGCAATCGCTGAGGAACTCAAAGACCGCTTCCGGGTCGGGATGAACGATCTCGAGATGGAGGAGGGCCTGGGCGGTGGGTTGGTCGGTGTTGGTTGGTGGTGTGGTGTCGGTTCGTCCTGGATAGGGGTTCCAGCCGGGGACGTTAGGGCATAGTTCGAATCGGAGGCCGGTTTGTTCTCGTGCATCCATGACGAGGAGGCGGGAGGGTCCGTCGCCGAGGCCGATCTCGTCGAAGGGCACGTGAGTGTCGATGATCTCGGTGGCACCCTTGCCGAGCATCCGTTGTTTGACGGTCTCGACGTCGTTGACGAAGAAGGTGACGTTGTGGACGCTTGGTCCGTGTTCGTGGAGTTGGGTGTGCCAGGTCGGAAGGTTGGGTCCGGGGGTGAAGATCTGGAACACGATGTTTCCGACCTTGACGTGCTCGCCGACGACCCCGAAGGTATTCGAGATGTAGTCGGCGATCTCTTTCTCAACTCGCTCGGCACCGAGGCTGTCGCGGAGGAACTCGTAGGCGGCGACCGGGTTGTGGTGGACGAGTTCGAGGTGGACGAACTCGAGGGCGGTGGGTCCGGGTGACGTCGTTGTCTGGGACATGATTCGTGGCCTTTCAGTGCCCGGTGGGGAGGTGTTCGAGGAACCAGTCCCGGGCGGCTTGGGAAGTGGTGTCGAAGTTGGGTCCGGTGTAGGAGTCGAAGTGGCCTCCTGGGATCGGGACCAGCTTCTTGGGCTGCAAGGCTGTTTCGTAGGCCGCGAGAGCGATCTGGCCGTCGGTTACCCGGTCGTGAGGTGCAACGATCATCAGCAGCGGGGTGGGCGAGATCGCGGGGATCCACGACTCGACGTCGTAGCCACGCACGAACTCGACGGACTGCACGGTGAGTTCGTTGCGCCAGGACGGGGCCCGGTCGGCGTGGGTGGTGAACCATTCGTAGGAGTCGCGGTGTCCCAGCGCGGCGTGCCCGGCGGGGTCTTCAGTGACGACGGGCATCATCGTCGGTGCGGCGCCGCTCATCCGGGCGAGTCGTTCGCCGGCGAACGCGGCGTCGGTCGGTGCCCAGTGGTCGATGCGGATCTGGCTGGTGAACGATGCGGTGCCTGAGATGGCTGGGACCTGGGTGACGACGGCTTTGACCCGGTGATCGGTCGCGGCGACGACGAAGGCGTGCGAAGCGCTGTAGCTGGTTCCCCAGAGGCCGATGTGGTCGGCATTGACATCGGGACGGGATTGGGCGTAGGTGATCGCGTGCTGGGTGCAGCGGATCTGCTGCCACGGGTCGATCTCCTGACGTGGCGTACCCGGCAACGGGTCACTGGCCCCGAATCCGGGGTGGTCGTAGACCAGGCAGCTCAACCCGGCCGCCTGGAACACCTCGGCGTAGTGGTCGAGCCACATCTCTTTGACTGCTGAGAATCCGTGCGACAGGACCACGCACGGCGCCTCACCGCTGGAGTCGTCGGCGGGGTAGAACCAGCCACGCATTGTCGCACCTTGTGCGGTGAACTCGATGTCTTCACGGGCCACAGAAATTCCTCCTTGATTTGTTACGGCTTGGTGAATACATCTTCACTGGCGGCGAAGGTCGACTTCCTGCATTTGCGTGCCAGGTTCTGGCCTATCTGTGCCAGAACCTTAAATCGAAAATCAGCACGTCAGGATAATGTCGCGGCGGAGGTCCGGTAATCCCGGGGCGCGCAGCCGTACTCTGCGCGGAAGGCACGAGCGAAGTGGCTGGGATCGGAAAAGCCCCAACGTACCGCGATATCCGCGATTGAACCGGCTCCAGCGGCGAGATCCCGACGCGCCCTAGCCAACCGTCGTGCTCGCACGAACGCTCCGACAGTCTCGCCGGCCTCCTCAAAGACCCTATACACTCCGCGAACCGACATCCCGTGAGCGGCAGCGATCGAAAGGGCTGTGATGTCCCCCGACCGAAGGCGCTGCTCGATCCAGTCCTTCATCAGGGCAATTGGCGGCTCAGTTGCTCCTCCGTTTTCCGCAGTGACGTGGTGGCGGGCCGCCGGAATTAACAGCTCCAAGGCCGCACTGCGTGCCGCGCGCATTTCGGAGGCGCTCAGCCGGTCAAGCGTCCGCGCCAGCAACGCGAGGTACCCGGTAAACAACTCAGTGGCCGGTGCTGTGCGGTCAAGGAGTAGCGGTCGGAACAGGAAGTTCCCGCCACTCGTTTCCTCCAGTGCGATCAGCGGGATAATAAGTGTCTGTTTGATTTGTGGTGAGTGGACCTGAAACCGGATCGGCTGGTCGCTGCGCCACACAACAGCATCGCCTGGGCGCATGTCGAACGTTGCGTCGCCCACAACCAGCGTTTCGCTCCCTTCGCGCAGGACCGTTACACCGAGGTATGGGTCCGCTGCCCGAGCGGCCCGGCGCTTTCCTCGCATGCCTTGGCAGGGATCACAGCCAGCCTCAACAAGGGCAAGATCCTGGATCCAGCGGCGGCGGGCCCAGGACTGAAACGACGCTGCCGTCCAGGTTGCGTCGATACGCACTGCCATGTCTACAAGTGCGGTCGATAAGAACTCTTCAAAAGTGGCCTCCCTTTTGGATGCATCAACCTCAGTGAGATCCCAGTAGCCATCTGCACCAGGGGCAGGCAGCAATCGCTGCGGAATGTCTTCAATGACAGTCATGCCGATTCCCTTCCTTTTTCAAAGCTCGATACAACTGAGGCAGTCTCACAACCGTCCAACGAGAATAGGTAACGCACGAGTGACTGGTGGGGTCACGGGGTCGAATCACGTTAGAGATGGGAGACGAATGGCTTTGGCACGGCCCGCGTCCAGTGGTTCTCAGCCGTTGTTCTCGGCGTTGTATTGGATGATGGTCCGTTCGGCAACACGGAATGACTCCAAGGCGGCTGGAGCCCCGCAGTAGACCATTGCCTGAATCAAGACTTCTTGTATCTCCTTTTCGGTGACACCGTTGTTGAGTGCTCCGCGGACGTGCCCGGCGAGTTCCTGGTTTCGGTTCAGGGCAGTCAACATGGCGAGATTCAGCATGCTGCGCGTTCGCAGATCCAAACCCGTTCTGGTCCAGATCCTTCCCCAAGCAAAATCTGTAACGAGTTCCTGAATGGCCCGCGAGAAGTCACTTGCTTCCTCAAGAGACTTTTGGACATGTTCTTTCCCCATCACTTTTTCTCTCAGGGCGAGGCCTGATGTGGCAGCGGTCTGGGTTGCGTCGAAGTTCGTCAATTTCTGTTTCCTTGCCCTGTCGTCTGTACGTCCGCATGCCAGAAAACTGCTCCTATGTGGGACTCGCCCCTGCAAGGGCATTGAAGAGTGGCGCCCAAGCGTCATCCAAGGGCTGGGATATCAACCCGGTTGACCGTGACGCTTCGTTGACTCCCGAGTCTGGCGCCGGAACGCCGCGACCAAGGGGTGCAGGAGCTGATGCCGGCGCTGTTGTCTGCTGATAACTCTCACGAAACTCTCCGGGTGTCATCGCAAACTCGTGCTTGAATATCCGGCTCAAGTGACTAGCGTCGAAGAAACCCCAGCGGTGGGCAATTGTGGCCACCGGTTGGTCGGATGTGAGCAAGTCGCGCCTGACCGCCGCGAGTCGATGAGCGCGAACAACCGACCGGACGCTGTCACCTGTTGAAGCAAAGGCTCGCTGTACCGTTCGCGGAGAGACATTATGTGCTGTGGCGATGTCCTCTACCCGGAGGGTCCTGCATTGAAGATGCTCGCTAATCCATTGCTCAAGACGCGGCCGAAGCATTGGCAGGAAGTCGCTGCCGCCAACGTTGGCCTTATTACCGAGGACCAGTCCGGCGATGAGCGAAAGCATCGCGTTACGGGCACCTTCCAGTTCCGACTGCGACATTCGGGTGTATTGACGGTCGATCCCGTGCAGTAGGTCTTGGAGGATCTGTGCCAGGGGGCTGTCTGCTGTCCGGAGTACCAAGGAGTCCGGAATACTTGTTTTGGCAAGGAAGGGGATGAGGGCGGAGGAAGGTATCCTGACGCTCTTCTTCCGTACGAAATGCGGAATGACAAACTTGCCCGGCCCGCGGGTGTCGGACAGAAGCACGATCCCGGGCTGTAGGACCGCGCTTCCGTATGCCGTATCTATGACTTGTTTCCCGGCAGAGGCCGTGAAGAGCAGCAATGCCTCATCGCCTCCGCGTCCGTCCTTCGCGCTGCGCACTCCCTCGATCGGCGGAGAATCCCAGTCGGTGATCAGGATGTCCCCAAGGTCGCGCTTCAGGAACTTCCCTGGACGTTCGCTTGCTCCAATCGGCTTTAGATCCATCCTTGCGATGCGCTCATTTGCTTCGATCCTCCAATGAGCATCGAACTCCGAGTTGGTACTGAGAGTATTTCGCAGGTCTAACAAAACGGCCCTTTCCACAGTCACAGACAAAAATCCGTGGCGAACCCGAAGCATCACCCTTCAGGCCCCCACTCCGGGTTCCGACATAACCATAAGCTGAATGACTATGTTAGGGAAGAGTGGATGCGGCCTCGTTTCCGAACGTCTGAAGAAGAATGGTAACTAGTTCACCTCTGTCCCAGTGCTTACGAGGAGTTCGCCGGAATCGCGACGTGCTATCGCACTCTGCGCAGAGAACTGAAGTGTCCACAGGTTTCCGTGATGCGGATACTTGGCCACCATGACGCGGGTGAGTTCTTCGGCATCCTTGGCATCTTGATAAGCGGCAGCGAAATCCTTGATGTAGGCCCGGGTGGTGGCGATCATGTCAGTGACGGCATAGTCATCACCGTCCGGCCTTCGGTGGCCACTGACGATCATCCGGGGATTGAGGCCCTCCACAAGATCCACTGTTTCCAGCCAGTCCTCCCACTCCGCGGGCCTGGAGAGTCCGAGCATTGGATGGATTTCGTTGTAAATCGCGTCACCTGCCACAACCAGGCCGATGTCCGGCACGTGGACCACGGTGGTTGGATTGATGTCGGCCTGCTTTACCTCAATGATCTCCACCAGCGACCCATCGACGTGCAGGGTGTGGCCTTCCAAGGGATCGGGAAGGGGGCCGGCCGTCACGCAAGCGTCACCGAACAACAGATCCCACTCCACTCGTTGCTGCTCCATTGTGTCTTTGATGGCCTCCACTACGTGGGGAAGCGCCACGGCTCTTGCTTCGGGGAAGCGCTCCAGGAGCGGTCCAAAGCCCAGATAGTGGTCGGCATGTGCATGGGTCAGGTAGATCGTGGTGAGTTTCTTGCCCGAGCGCTCGATCAGGTCCCCGAGATCCTTGACGTCCTCTTTGAGGAATAGCGCGTCAACGAGGATTGCCTCCGTAGGGCCGCTGATAAGAGTCGCCGTGGTGGGAGAGAAAGTACCAGTTGGGATGCCGGGAAACTCGCGGGCCGGGATCTCGGGCCAACGGCCGGCGTAGACCGTCGCACGGACCGGCGGGCTTAGCTTCGAGGAACGGGTGTTGCTGCTCATTATGACCTCCAGTGTGGTTGGCGGCTCCGAACGAGGCGCCACAGTTGCCACGCTACGGATGAACAACGAGGTCGCTATAGGAAAATCGCGTCCCTCAGTCGCATATGTGCGCCAGGGTCAGCCACGGGAGCAGGGGCAGTTCAATTCAACGAGGCGCAGTTGTACATCACCTTGACGCGCTGGTCCCAATCCGGCGGTCACGAGCGGCTCTACGGTGATGAAGATCACGATTGCGGGGCTGCTAATCCTGCAAAGGGGGCCGTGGTCACCATGCAACACCTACAAAGGAGAAGGAGGAGCCTGGATGCCATTCTGGGAGATTTATACGCCCGAGGGCGCTTTTGCCGATGAGGACAAGGAGGCGCTGACAGAGAAAATCACGTCGATCTATGAATTAGTGAACCTGCCGAAGTTCTACGTTGTCGTCGTGTTCCACAACATGTCCCGCAACAGCATCTACGTCGGAGGCGAAGCCGCAAACAATTTCATACGCATCCGCGTTGACCATATCGCCCGCGACATGAACGAGGACATGGTCGTGAACGGGATGCCCGCAGGAAGCTTCACCACCGAACAGATTAGGGCGTACTTCCACAATCTGGCCGAGGAGATGCTGGCACCCTTCGTGAAAGAGCGCGGCTACGACTGGGAGATTCACGTCGACGAAACTCCTGAGGATCTTTGGCGTGTGCAAGGCCTCGTCCCCCCACCAGGAGAATCGGACTTTGAGAGGCTCTGGCGCAAGGAGAACCGTCCCGTCCCGTACTACTGAGCAGGCCAACAGGACTGCAACTCACCACCAACTGCCGACGAGTTAGATCAGGAAACACTTGTGAAAAATAGTGAAGCACTCGTAAGAAGAGATATTGAAATCAAGACAGAGGACGGAACCGTTCTTCGTGGCTACCTACACGCAGAACCGAACGTGGCCGCACCCTGCATCGTCATGGCCCATGGATTCGGTGGAATAAAGGAGCACATCGACCACTATGCAGCGGCCTTCGCGGTATCCGGTTTCACCGTGATCGTCTACGACCACCGAGGCTTTGGCACTTCAGGGGGCAAGCTCCGCCATGAGGTTGACCCCTATGTGCAGATGGCGGACTGGCGAGACGTGATCACACAAGCTACAGAACTTCCCGAGGTTGACGGCGCTGCCGGAGTTGGCCTCTGGGGATCCAGCTTTGCAGGAGGGCTGGCCATGGTGATCGGCGCCAACGACCCCAGGGTCCGATGTGTCGTTGCCCAGATTCCACAGGTAAGCGGGCACTTGAATAGTCGGCAGATGTTCAGCGTTGAGCAGAGAGCCGAACTCGAACGGCGCCTCGAGGCCGATCGCCGCGGCCGTATCGCCGGAGAAGCGCCTGAAATGATTCCGGTCTTCTCGTCGGACCCCAACACGCTCTGTGCCCTTCCTCCGAGCGTTGAGCAGGACTTCATCAACTTCGCTCTCCAGGATTCGCCGTCATGGAGCAACGAGGTGACGCTACGATCGGTAGCCCACTTGCTGGAGTTCGAACCAGCCGGATGGATTCCTCACCTGGCACCGAAGCCCCTGCTGATGATCGTAGGCCGGGCTGATACCTGCACCTTCCCGGAAGTCCAGTTGGCAGCATTCGAGTCCGCCCGTCATCCGAAGCAGGTTCTCGTGCATGAAGGCGGCCACTTCGACACCTATACGGACCACTTCGAGCAATCCAGCGAAGCCGCAAGTTCATGGTTCTTGGAGCACCTGCGTGGTGGCGAAGAGTTCCCCTCAATGGCTGCTGTTCCAACAGCGGTGGCGCTGGATAGGCATTAGTAGATCACGCAGCCACCGCCTTAAGCCACGCAACTGGACCTTGCCGGAGTGCGCCTGAATCACGCACTGTTCAACCAGGCGCAGTTGTACATCACCTTGACGCGCTGGTCCCAATCCGGCAGTCACGAGCGGCTATATGGTGATGAAGATCACGATTGCAGCGCTGCTAATCCTGCGACGGGGTCTACGGTCACCCATGCAACACCTACAAAGGAGAAGGAGGAGCCAGGAATGCCATTCTGGGAAATTTACACACCCAAGGACGCTTTTACCGATGAGGACAAGGAGGCGTTGACTCGAGGAATAACGTCGATCTACTACGACTTGGTCGATCTGCCGAAGTTTTACGTCGTCGTCGTCTTTCATGAGATGCCCCGCAACAGCATCTACGTTGGAGGCGAAGCGGCGAACAATTTCATACGCATCCGCCTTGACCACATAGCCCGTAAAACAGTTGACTACATCGAGCACCACACGAACAAGAAGACGGTGGTGAACGGAATCGCCCTCGGAAGCTTGACCTCGGAACAGCTCCGGGCAGACTTCCACGACAAAGTGGAGGAGGTCCTTGTGCCCTTCGTGAAAGAGCGCGGCTACGACTGGGAGATCCACGTCGACGAAACCCCTGAGGACCTTTGGCGCGTTCAAGGCCTCGTTCCGCCACCTGGATGGTCCGAGTTCGAACAGCTCTGGCGCAAGGAGAACCGTCCCGTTCCCTACTACTGAGCAAGCCGATTTCCAAGCAGGGTCTGGCAACATCGCTGGCGGCTGGGGAATCAATAACAGTTCAGACAAAAATGCTCGGCCGGTATGTTCCGGTCGAGCATTTTTGTTTCCGGCAGGGAAGGACCAGAGAGGTGCGATATTGCGGACGTCGCTCATGGAGCGGTGCTGATCATGTCACGGCTTGCGGCAGAACACCGTCGCAATAGGCAAACCGTTGTTACTTCTGTCACATTCTGATAGCTTCATCCGCTATGGAAACGATGATGTTTAACGCCGGCGGCAATGTTCAACTCGAGATTCTCGCGTCAGGCCCTCCGGGGGCGATCCGACCCCGTTCTGCTCTTCTCTTTGTGCATGGCCTCGGTCATGACGCAACGTGCTGGCGCAACTGGATGCACGCAGCCTCCGAGGATGGCTATGCGGCGTACGCGATCTCGCTCAGGGGCCATGGCGGCAGCGGAGGACGCCTGCGTTCCGCCCGGCTGAAGGATTATGTTGAAGACGTCCTTCGCGCCGTCGAGGCTGTCGATGCCGATGAGATCGTCTTGGTTGGACACTCACTCGGTGGACTGGTGGTGCAGCGGGTGTTGGCGCTGCAGCCGACGACGGTGAGCGCGGGCGTGCTTGTTGGCTCCATCACCTCCGGTCCGGCCTTCGGAACGGTGTTTTCGGTGCTGAGAAGCCATCCCTGGCAAGCGATGCGGTTTCTCGCGGGTCGAAGCCTTCGGCTGCCGCCGGACATGTTGTTCGAGCGGATGGGCGCTGAGGAGGCGGCGGAGATCTCCCGATCCCTTTGCGGGGAGTCACCCTGGGTCCAGTACCAGCTGCTTTTCCACCTTCCGGCGAAGGTGAAGTCCGAATATCCGCTTCTGTCCGTCCACAGCAGGCACGACCGAATGGTGCCAGCGCGGTCGGCGCGCGCAACCGCACGACGCTATGGCGCCGATGTGCGGGAACTCGCCGGGATCGGACATGACATGATGCTCGACGGCGGCTGGGAGGAGTCCTGGAGCGTGATCAGCGGCTGGTTGAAGGCGCTTCGGGTCGAGGCCATCTCGCGGACGGCAAGGCCAGCGGATTGAATACCGAAAAACCATTGCTTGAAAGAGCTGTGTAGCTTAAGCTTCTTTCAATCGCAGAGTTCACCCTGTGTCCCCGATCACACTTGAGGATTCGGTTGCCATGAGCAAGGCGCAAGGGAACAACCTAGACGGCAATCGCTCACGGAAGACTGCGTGCCCTGATCCACGAGCACTACGAGCTTCGCATCAGCTCACGCACGCCAACGACGGCGTGCATTAGAAAGGCAAACAACATGGCAATTGCCAACGAGGCGTCAAAGACGACCGACCTCCGGACCCCGGCATCCTCCCGCTTGACCGTTCAGGAAATACTCAATCAGGCGCCGCTTGGCAACAGGCGCCGCGTGATCATCCTTCTCGGGTTCCTGACCATGACCCTTGAAGGAGTTGAAATCGGCCTGTGGGGATTCATCTACCCACAAATAGTCACGCAGTGGGGTACCTCGCTGGCAACAGTTACCACCATGGTGACGCTGGGAGTTGTGGGCCTCACCGTCGGTTCGATGGTTGCCGGCCCGCTGTCGGACCAGATCGGCCGAAGGCTCCCGATTATCGTAGGCACGGCAGGATTCGGGCTGGCCACCTTAGGCGGCGCGCTGGCACAAAACGACCTTACGTTGGGAATCTTCCGGGTGGTGGCATGCCTGTTCCTCGGAGCTGTGATGCCCCTGGTCATCACACTCGTTGCCGAGTTTGCGCCTGAAAAGCGTAAGGCCGCCATTGTGGCCATCACGTTCACGGGTTTCCCGTTGGGGACAGTCATCACCGGCTTCCTGGCATCCACCATTCTCCCCACCTTGGGCTGGCAGTGGCTGCTCGGAACCGGAACAGTCCTGGCATTGATTCTCCTGCCCGCGCTGTTGTGGGGCCTTCCGGAATCAACGGTGTTCATGATTCGAAGGGGAGGCCGGACTGAAAAAGTGACGAAGGTACTGAGTGCCATCATCCCCGGCTTCGACATGAACACTGTGGATCTGACGGGCGCACCGCAGGCTGGCGCTGCCAAGCCGGTTGGAGGTGTCAGGGCCGTACTGTCCAAGAAACTTGTGGTGGTATCGCTGCTCATCTGGCTTTGCTACTTCATCTGCGCCGCAGTGGTTTATATGTTCCTGAACTACCTGCCGCTGATCGTCAAGCAACTTCATATCGACGCCGCGGGCACAGGCAATGTGGTTTCGATGTTCGGCATCGGCGGTGTGATCGGAGCCTTGGCTATCGGGTTTGCCATGGAGAAGCTGGGCAAATATGTATCCCTCGGTGCGGCCTTCACGCTGGCCGCCGGAGCGGCCTGGATCCTGGCATCAGTCAATCTGACCTTGCCCCTGCTGCTGGTTCTGGGCTTCACCATCGGCGTTGTGCTGGTGGGTGCCAACAGCGGTATGAACGCACTGAGCACATCCGTTTTCCCCACTGAAGCCCGCGCAACCGGCGTGTCATGGATGCACAGCTTCGGCAAGGCCGGCTCCATCGTCAGCGGTGTGCTGGGTGGCGTGATGCTGGGTGCGGGATGGGGCGTGGACCAGATCTTCTTCGCCCTGGCCATTCCACTCCTGGCCGGAGCTGCAGCCGTGGGGGCAGTCAGGGCGATGACCATGCGCCGTTCACGTTCGGACGCATAAGGGTCACACAGGACGTCAGCGATAAATAGTCCCAATCCGAGCCACCTTGCTCCTGCTCCGGAGCAAGGTGGCTCCGCTGTTTGCCGAGTCAGCCGGTGGCAAGGTTCGCTGACTTCCGAACGGGTGCTGTCGCACCTTCCGGCGCAGTTCGCTGGCAGCGCCTCCGGCAGGCGCCGACTGGAGAAGCAATTGGCATCCCGCGCCGAGCTGCTCAGGGCCCGATGCTCCCGCGCCACGGTCATGCCCTCGCGGCGAGTGCCCTGAACACGGAAAAGACCTCCGAGTGGAGCTGGACTCTCTACAAGTCCCGCTCCACCCGAAGGTCCTTCCTTGTCGCCCCTGCGCGCCGCAACCATTCCCAGAACTCAAGCGCCCGACGTCGAACATCCAGTTGGGCGCCTCCGCGCGGACTTGCTGTGGTCACGCCTATGCGGAAGCGTCAGCGCTCTTTCTTGGCTGGCGAACCGTGAATGAGTGTCCGTATTCCGGTGCCAAGAACAAAAGCCGTGGCAAGGCCCAAGAGGGCCCAGGAGATGAGTTCCGAGCCGGCGACGTCGACGGTCTTGAGCCACCGGATGCCGTAGTTCGCCGACGTTGACACCGGGAAGGTGAAGATCCAGAACGTCAACGAAAACGGCAGGCTGGCGTACTGGGGAATCAGAACCACCTGCATCAGAATCATCATGAGGAGGATTCCCGTGAGTCCTGTCTGGATGATTCCGGAACCCTCCGGGCGGATGACTATCCAGGCAACGCAGGCCGTTGCGGGGGCGGCCACATACGCGGCCAAGACGGGCTTCAACTCGTCCGGCATCTCAATCCCCGCCATGAAGCGCACCGTCACCACCGTTCCCATCACCAGCCAGAAAAAAGCGCCGGTTCCCCACGCGGCGATCGCTGCTTGGGGCAAACCCATGGTGGAGAAGCCGATGCTGGCGATGAAGGGACCTGCGGCAACGGGAAGCAGGTAACCCGGGTGGACCCATTCCAGAGTCACTCCTCCGGTCACCCAGTGGGCCAGAAGTCTTGCTCCGAGCAGCGTGAGAGCGATGATGAAGCACAGGCACAGCAGGGACCAAAACGTCTTGTTGTATTCGATGTAGTGACTGCTCAGGAGGATGCCCACCAGGGGAATGAACGACGCTGACGGGCCGTTTCCGGGGTGCCTTAGTTCTTTGTCGAAGTGTCCCTTGGACCCGTATCGGAAACTTTTTGCCAGATACCGGATAAGCAGGATGGACCAGATGCCGGCACTTATCCCGTAAAAGACCTCCGCTGGCCATGCGGGAGCACGAAGTGTCAGGCGTGCCGCCTGCCAGGCGCCTCCCAGCCCAGTGATGCCCAGGGGAATGGCAAACAGGTTGAACGGGTGCGACGGAGGCTTTGGGGGAGGTTCAGCGAGGGGAGGCGGTGGTTCAGTGACGAGATCGGGCAACTGAGCTTCCGAAGTCGTCGCAACGCGCCCTATCGTGGGCGCCTGTCTGCTGGTCAACTGAGCAGTTTCATGGCCGCACCCCACAATGCACCCGGGTTTATCCGATCAGGATGAAGCGCAAGCATTGCGGAGAAGAACTCCTCCGGCGTTGGTTGCTCGGCCAGGAGCTTTGATGCGTCCAAAAGGTACCTGCGGGTCTCTTGGATCTGTCCGGGCAGATCGGGCACTGCGGGATTCTTGTGGCCGGCCACAACGAACTTCGGATCGAGGCTTTCCGCGATATCAATCGCCCGCAGCCAGGCTTCCAGACCCCCGTCCTGGGACTCGGTCAGATAGGGGTGGACCCCGTTATAGACGGCGTCCCCGGCTACCAGGAGCCCGATGGAGGGAACGAAGAGCATGGTGGTGTTGTCGGTGTCGGTATGGCCCGCTTCAATGATCTGCAGTTCATGACCCTCAAGTTCAAACGACCCATTGTCCACCGGCTGGGTCACTGTTGTGGTGGGCGGAATCTGGTCGGGGAAGATCGAGTCCCAGAAGGAGGAACGGAACTCCGGGGAGCCGTGCATGGCCATTTCCTGGAGCGTGCCCGGGGTTGCCAGTACTGTAACCCCCGGAAACCGCTCGGCCAGGGGACCTGCGCCGAACCAGTGGTCGCCATGGCCGTGGGTGATGTAGATGTGGCTAAGTGTCCTCCCTGAGGCCTCAATCCAGTCCCCGACCCTCGTTGTCTGGTCCACCGTCATGGGCGGGTCAACCAGCACCGCGTTCTCCTGTCCGGAGATCAGCGTGGAGGATAGCGGGGACCAGATGCGGGGGTCACCGTTGGGAAGTGTGCCTCGTCCCGTTTGAGGCAGGGTGCCGGAGACAAAGACGTCGTAAACCAGCTCGGTTGTGGGTGCCATAGTATGCGTCACTTTCCCTGAAGCTTGTGGTGGTTAGAGGTGTAGCAAGAACCAGTCGAGGGCGGCGGAACTTGATTCTTCGAAGTTTTCTACGTACGGCTCGAAGTGGCCGCCCGGAAGCATCACGAGTGATTTGGGCTCCTGGGCCTGTTCGTAGGCCTCGAGGGCCAGGTCCGTGCCGGTCAGTTCATCGTCAGCGGCCACGATGAAGAGCAGCGGCTTCGGGGACACCCTTGAGGCCCAGACTCCCGGTTCGTACAGGCGCGCTGCCCGGGTGGATTGCAAGGTGACGGTGTTGTCCCAGCCGTATTCTTCCGGACCGGGTTGCGTGTAGAAGCGCAGGGCGGAGGGAAGCCGGTACGCGGCAGGCTGATTTGGATCACTGCTTACCACTGCGATCATCCTGGGTGCCTTGCCGGCGGCTTGGTCCCGTTCGTCGTCGATGAAGGACTGTTCCAGCGCCGTCCTGGCATCGCCCACTGCCCTCCGGGAGCCGGCCACATGGCCGTTAATGGCGGGCACCTGGGACACCACTGCTTTGAGCCGTCCTTCCGTGGCCCCCAAAACAAGCGCGTGCCCGCCGGAGTAGCTGGACCCCCAGAGGCCTATGCGCGAGGGGTCCACTTCGGGCCTGCCTTCGAGATAGGTTACCGCCCGGCGCCAGTCCTTGATCTGCTGCCAGGGATTGATGTCATGACGAAGTTCGCCATCACTCGCGCCGAAATTGCGGTGGTCGTGGACCAGGACCACGAATCCGTTGGCAGCAAAGCGGGAGGCGTATGCGTCGAGGCGATGAGCTCGGGTTCCGGCATAGCCGTGTGCCATGGTGATGGCGGGATGAGGCCCTGGCCCATCCGGGATGTAGAGCCAAGCACGGAGCGTGATGCCCCCATCGGCCGTGAATTCAACATCCAGTCGTTCTGCCATGAGTCTCTCTTTTCTTTCCAGCGCCCCTGGACGGGCAGGGTGAAGCCGCGGGAGCAACGCCGCGCGCCGCGGGGAATTTGTGAGGTGTGAGTAAAGGGGGTAAAGACGTGAAATAAGCGTACAGCTTTAGACTATGTCCTGCAACGATTTTTTGGCGTATGCTCCTTTCACGGCCGCGTGCCGGCTACCCATTCCAGATTTCCTTCCCCGATGCACGACGAAAGGCAGAAGCATGGCAAGCAGCTTCATCTACGACGGGATCCGAACCCCCTTCGGAAAATTCGGTAAGTCATTGGCTGGCGTTCGTCCTGACGATTTGGCCTCCCATGTGGTCCGCGAAGTGGTGGGCAGGCAGCCCGGGCTGGAAGCGGACAGGATTAACGAGGTGATCCTGGGCAACGCCAATGGTGCTGGGGAGGATAACCGCAATGTGGCGCGCATGGCTGCGCTGCTCGCCGGGCTTCCGACGTCGGTACCTGGCGTCACGGTCAATCGACTGTGCGGCTCTGGACTTGAGGCTGCCATCCAGGCAAGCCGCGCTGTGGAAATCGGAGATGCCGACCTGATTGTTGCCGGGGGTGTTGAGTCGATGAGCAGGGCGCCCTGGATCCTGGGAAAACCCGAGAGGGCGTATCCCGCTGGCCCTGAAACCCTGCACAGTTCGACGCTGGGCTGGCGTATGGTCAACCCCCGGATGAACGAGGCCTGGACTATCTCCAATGGCGAGACGGCTGAAATCCTGGCCGACAAGTTTGGCATATCAAGGACCGAGCAAGACCAGTTTGCCGTGAGAAGCCACACCTTGGCTGCCAAGGCCTGGTCCGAGGGCATCTACGACGACGAAGTCGTGCCCCATCCGGATTCGACGCTCCTCACCGATGAGGGCGTGCGACCCGGCACCTCCGAGGTGGCCCTGGCTGGCTTGGAGCCGGCGTTCCGCGACGGTGGCTCGGTAACGGCGGGTAATTCCTCTCCGCTCAATGATGGGGCGGCGGCCATGCTCATCGGCCGTGAAGGTGCCCTCGAAACGGAACCTCTGGCTCGCATCGTTTCACGTGGGGTGGCCGGCAACGATCCGAACGTTTTCGGCATTGCCCCTGTGGAGGCTGCGAATCAGGCGCTTGCCCGGGCAGGCAAGACCTGGGCAGACGTCGACGTCGTCGAGCTCAACGAAGCGTTTGCCGCCCAAAGCCTTGCGTGCCTGCGGCTTTGGCCTGACCTGGACCCGGAGAAAGTGAATATCCATGGTGGAGCCTTGGCGCTGGGCCACCCGCTGGGGGCGTCCGGCTCCCGCATTCTCATACACCTGGCGCGCGAGCTGAAGCGCCGTGGAGGCGGTGTTGGAGTCGCTGCCATTTGCATCGGCGTCGGGCAAGGCCTTGCTGTCGTTCTGGAGCGATAGCCGCCGCCCCGCCCCCCGCGCGGTTGCGGCACCCAAGGCGTTTTCGAATTCTCAATCAACACTCTTGTCTGAAATAGGTAAAGCGGATACGCTTACTTCAGCTGCCTTTCACTAGGCTCCAAAACTTCCCACCACCGCAGGCCGCGCCGATGCAGCCTCAGGTCGCGTTTCTTCTAAGGAACGCCCCCACACTGACAAGGAAAGATAAAGGCTCTCCATGATCATCAATAGTGCGGATCTCGACGCCGTCGACTCCTACAAACTCCTCATCGGAAGCATCATTCCCAGGGCCATCGCCTGGGTGAGCACCGTCTCACCCGACGGAGTGGCCAATCTTGCGCCCATTTCCTTCTTCACGGCGGTGGGGCGAAAGCCGCCCATGGTGTCGATCTCGCTGCAGCCGCGCTCAGACGGGAAGACCCTCAAGGACACCTTCGTCAACATTCGCGAAACGGGAAACTTTGTGGTGAACGTGGCGACCCTTCCACAGGCAGACGCCCTGCACTCCTCCGCCTTCGAATTTCCCTCGGGCATCGACGAGTTTGAGGCAGTGGGGCTGGAAAAAGAGGCTTCACAAGCCGTGTCTGCGCCCAGGATCAAAGACGCTCCCATCGCAATGGAATGCATCGTTAACCGCATCATCCCTGTGGGCGAGATGAACGATCACGTGGTCTGGGGCGAAGTTGTCCGTTTCCACGTCAAAGACGAGCTTTACCTGGAACGAGGCCGGATTGATACGGCAGCAGTTACCGCCGTCGGGCGGTTGGCGGCTGAGTACACCCTGGTTGAAAACGTGTTTACCACGCCGCTTGAGGATGAACTCCTCAAGTCCAAGCACAAGCAACGCATGGCACGGCTGGACGGTCAGCCGAGCGACTGGTCACCCATCAATACAGCAGCCTGGTCCCCATCCGGCTCGACCCTCACCAAGGAGCAGTAGATGAGCACTGTAATGGAGCAGTTGCAGAAGCAGGACCCCTCGTTGACAACCACTGGCAGCGGCGATGTGGCCGTACTTTTCATCCACGGATTCCTGGATGACCAGAGTGTCTGGGACGACGTCGTCTCCGAACTCGCCACCGCGAACGCCCAGTTTCTGAGGCTGGACCTGGCCGGGATGGGGGACCGGAGCGGGGACGAAGGCCCCTACAGCCTGGAGCGATACGCCGACGACGTCGCTCGCGTCGTGGCGGGTCTGGACAGGCCCGTCGTGGTCGTCGCGCAGAGCATGGCAACGCTCGTAGCCGAACTAGTTGGGGTCCGCCATCCAGACAAAGTGGTGGGTGCTGTATTTGTTACCCCGGTGCCTTTAGCGGGGACACACCTTCCTGAGGAAGCTGTTGGTCCTTTCCGGCATCTGGGTGGAGATGCAGCAGCCCAACGAGGGATCCGGCAGTACCTCGGCGGCGGGTTGAACGAGTTCGGGTTGGACAAGCTCACCTACATAGGGGGCCGCATCCGTCCGGAAGTCGTGACCCACCTCGTGGACTGCTGGAACGAAGGGATTCCGAACGCCCCTGCGGAGAGCGAATTTAGCTCACCAGTGTTAATAATCCGCGGTGAAGCAGACCCGTTCGCGACCGCCGAGCTGATCTCTTCAGCTGTCGCCCCGCGATTCCGGCACGTCAAGGAGGAAGTACTCAGCGGGGCGGGCCACTGGCCTCACGTCGAGCAGCCTCAGAACGTGGCCGGTTTCATCGGCCGATTCCTCAAAGAAGTTTCTGAAGCATCTGCCACTACGTCTGGCGGAGGAGACGCCCAAGGCTGGATCAACGCTTTTGCCAGCAAATCCGCTGACGACTTTGGCGAGGCCTTCCACCGCGACGTGGTGCTTGAGGCTTCCGTTATCCGATCGCCCATCACCGGCCGGGAGAACGTGAAAGCGGTAATGAGCGCAGCCAGCTCTATTTACGAATCGCTGGAGTTCACCCATCAAACCGTCAATGGGCCGCGCACTTACCTTGAATGGCAGGCCACCGCGTTCAGTGGTCTCAAGATCGACGGAGTCACTATCCTCACCAAAGACGAAGCCGGCCAGATCGTCTCGGCTGCCATCCACCATCGCCCGCTTGACGCAGCGCTCCGGTTTTCGGCTGAACTGGGGAAACGCCTCGGGAAGTCCGTGGGCGATGAATCCCGTTTCTACTCCGCCGACTGATTCCTTCGGATTCAGCTGGTTCGCAACTACTTCCTAGCGAAAGGGCTTATGCCAATGACCCACCTTACGTTTACGGTCCAGGACCAGATTGCCACCATCATCCTGGACAATCCGCCCCAGAACCGGATCGACCTTCAGATGGCGGACGAGCTTTCCGAAGCTGTGACCGTGATAGGCAGTAGCGACGCCCGTGTGGTCATCATTCGGGCTGAAGGCGCCGACTTCAGTTTCGGAGGCGACATCATGACGTGGCCGGGTGCGGAAACGCGGGAGTTGCGTGCCTTGTTTGAGCGCTACATGTCAGTCTTCAACCAGTTGGAGTTGCTGCCGATGCCGGTGATTGCCGAAGTTCAGGGCCTTTGCTTTGGAGGAGGGTTTGAACTCGCCCTGCGGGCCGACCTCATTTTCGCAGCAGAATCAGCGGAGTTCGGGCATCCGGAGCAAACTCTTGGCATCGTCACCCTCTTGGGTGGCATCTATCGCGTTGCCGAAAGGGCAGGCAAGACCCGGGCAGCAGAATGGGCGATGACTTCGGAGAAAGTATCCGCTTCTGAAATGAACCGAGCAGGAGTGGTGAACCGCGTCGTTTCCGATGACAAGCTCCGGGAGGAAGTCTTGGCGTTTGCCCAGCGGATCGCCACTGGAGCTACACAGGCATACGCTGCGCATAAGGCGCTCCTGAGAACCTGGTCGTTGGGCGGCGTCGCTGCGGCAGACCAAGCGATGTTCGATATCGCCATGCCGTTGTTTGAACGCGAAGACACCCAGGCCGGGCTGAAATCGGCCGTGGAGGCACTGGAAGCGGGACGGCCGCGCCCGGTGTTGGAATTTCAAGGCCGCTAATCGCACTTAACATGGTGGATGGCCAAGGGTGCCCTGGAAGTTGGCGAGAGGGGATGCAGTGAGCGACTGGAACGCGACGCAACGCTATGACATGGAAAGTGCTCCCGGAGGGCTGGGTTTTGTGCATGACCTGCTCAACACGAAATCGGCTGGAAAGCCGCGAAGGACCGATTTGTTGCTTGATCTCGGGCTCGCCCAGGATTGGCTGGATGCTGGTCTGAAACAGTGGGCACTGGCCACCGGACGGCGTTATGTCGAAGTCAAACTTACGGAACGCGACCTGGAACACCTGCGGTACTTTCGTGATGAACTTGCGGGCACGCTAAACGCCGGAGGCGACCCGGACGCCGTCGTTCGTTCCGACATTGACGCCTTGCCCACAGTCTGGACGACCGCCACCTCCTTGAGGCTCAAGTCCAATGGCGAGATCCAGGCTGAACCGCAGGGAGCCGGAGCCGGGCACATTGAATCCCTGGCTATGACGGAGATCTTCCAGGCCCAACTCGCAGGGACCTGGCATCGGCTCAAACTATGCCGCAGCGAAAAATGCAGGGTTGCGTTCTTTGATCGCTCCCGCAACAACAGCGGCGTGTGGCATGACGTAAGAATTTGTGGAAACCCGGCGAATCTCCGGGCGCACCGAGCACGAAAACTTGAATCAAAGCTCGTGAATTGACTCCCATTTCTGTTCGTTCGTGAACAATGTGCAGGAGGGGTCTTTTCGCTGACCGGGCTATTAACCCCACTAAGGACCTCAATGCAAGCTTTACCTGCGGACAATTCCGCCCGAATCACCGAGTACGCGCATCCTGACAGGCTGGTTACGGCTGAATGGCTTGTACGGCACATGGCTGATGACAGACTGGTCATCGTGGAGTCTGACGAGGACCCGCTGCTTTATGAACTGGGCCATATTCCGTCGGCCGTTAAAATTGACTGGCATACAGATCTGAACGACCCTGTTATTCGCGACTATTTGGCGGGGCAGGAATTTGCCAATCTAATGATGTCCAAAGGTATTTCGCGGGACAGCACCGTTGTCATTTATGGTGACAAGCACAACTGGTGGGCAGCCTATACCCTCTGGGTGTTCCGTCTCTTTGGCCATCCTGACGTCCGCTTGCTCGATGGCGGGCGGGAAACGTGGATCTCCGAAGGGCGTCCCCTCGAGACTTCGCTGCCGCCGGCAAGGAGCGCAACGTCCTATCCGGTAGTCACGCGCGATGACTCGTCCATCCGGGCGTTCAAGGAGGACGTCCAGGAACACCTCGGCCTATCCCTCATCGACATCCGCAGCCCCGAGGAGTACACCGGCGAGCGGACTTCAATTCCCGATTACCCGCAGGAGGGGGTCCTCCGTGGCGGGCATATCCCTGGAGCACGCAATGTGCCGTGGGCGCGGGCTGTTTCGGATAATGGAACGTTCAGGCCGCGGAGGGAACTGGAGCAGATCTACTTCCAAGAAATAGGCCTGAAAGCGGACGATCAAGTTATCACATACTGCCGTATTGGTGAGCGCTCAAGCCATTCCTGGTTCGCCCTGACTTTCCTGCTGGGTATGGACCGGGTGAGGAACTACGACGGTTCCTGGACCGAATGGGGCAATGCCGTACGGGCTCCCATAGCGGTAGGTAGCTGAAGCGAACAAGAGGAGCAGTTGTGAGTGAGCGTAAACGAGTCGTAGCGTGGGACGATCCAGCCATTGGCGCGGCCGCCATGCCCGGCATGAGCGGCCTGGAATACCTGCACTCAATGATGGGCAAAAAACTGCCACCCCCACCGATGGGCGAACTACTGAACATGACCCTGGTGGATGCGGCACTGGGCACTGTCACCTTTACCTGTCATCCCGACGAGTCCCATTACAACCCAATCGGCTCGGTTCACGGCGGGCTCCTCTGCACCCTGCTCGATTCCGCCCTTGGTTGCGCCGTGCAGACAACCCTTCCCCAAGGCCAGGGTTACACCTCCATAGAGATTAAGGTGAACTACCTACGCTCGGTGCAGGCTGACAGCGGCCCATTGACCTGTGTAGGCGTTGTATCGAAGCCTGGCAATCGCGTTGCCTTCGCGGACGGCACTGTCACTGACGCCAAGGGCAAGCTCGTAGCTACCGCCACAGGCTCCCTGCTCGTCTTCGCAATCGACTGACCTGGTGGGGTCAGCGCCACAGAGGGAGAGCCCCCGACCGGTTTCGGTCGAGGGCTCTGCCGAGTGAATCGCCCGGGATCTACATCCCTGAACTCTTCGTCCGGACCGCGGCCGGCGCAGTCGTCGAAACAAGGTGCTCACCCTCCAATACTTCGGGGTCTGCCGGTGCGACGGTGGCACGTTTTCCCCTGCTGCCGGTCTCGGGCAGCGTGAAGTACACGATGAGGCATAGGGCGACTATCGCGATCATGTAGTAGGCGACGAACATTGGCTGTCCGGCGCCAACGAAGGCAGCAGCGACCAGTGGTGCGGTCCCGCCGAAGATGGCAATCACGATCTGGTGAGAGAACCCGATGCCGGACACCCGGACGGATGCAGGAAACAGTTCTGCCTGAATCGTCGGGTAGACCGACTGCCAGATACCAAGGACCACCCAGCCTGAAGCTGAAACCAAAACGTAAACGCCGAACCCTGGCTGGTTCAACAGCAAAAGCAAGGGGTAGAACAGTGCGATCATGCCGATGGCGCCGATGATGGGGAAGATCTTGCGGCGGCCGAGACGGTCGGAAAGATAACCACAAATTGGCACGATGATCACGAGTAATGCAAGTCCGATGACACTTCCTGCAAGCGTTGAGGCGAGGTCCCGGCCAGTCGTGAGTTTGGCGTAAGTGGGCAGGAAGGTCGCCCATGTGTAGTACGCCACTGCGGGGGCAGAAAGGGCTGCCGTCTGCAGCAGGGCCTTTGGATGATCGCGCAGGAGATCCCGCAGACGCGCCGGTGCAGACTTTTGATCGACGGCGGCACTTGCTTCAAATTCAGGGGTTTCATCCGAACGGGCGCGCAGAATGAGACCGACTACTCCGAGCGCACCGCCAATGACGAACGGAATGCGCCAACCCCACGCAGCCAGTTCATCGGGGGAGAAGGCTGAAGTGACCATAGCCGCAGCACCAGTCGCTGCGAGAGTTGCGAGGCCGCTTGCCATGTTGGAAAACGAACCGAAGAGACCCCTGCGGTTTGCAGGAGCGTGTTCGACCATGAACGCGATGGCGCTCTGCTGCTCGGTGCCGGCGGAGATTCCTTGCAGGATGCGCGCAACCAAGAAGAGAATTGGGGCGGCGTAGCCGATGGTTCCAAAGGACGGCGTAAGGCCGATGATCAGGGCTCCGAGGGCCATCCCGGAGATGGACAGTGTCAGAATAAGCCGTCGGCCGAAACGATCTGCCAGCGGCGAGATGATGATGCCGCTAAGAGGCCGAACCACAAACCCCACCGCGTAAGTGAGAAGGGCTGCCACGAGGGATGCGAACGCAGAGTCACTCGGAAAGATCTGCGACGAAAATACTGCTGCGAGCAGCCCGTAGATGTACCAGTCGTACCACTCCACAAAGTGGCCGATGGTACCTGCGATCAGGTTGACGCGGCGGCGGGGCGGCTCGGACGCTTCGGGAAATTCCGAAGAGCCTGGACTGTCCAGCGCTTCTTTTGAGGTCTTCATTGAACTCTCCATATTTGGGTTCCAGGGAGGATAGGGTTTCGATCCGGGGCATCGGCGAGGCGGCCGACTGCGATATGGGCGCTTAATGCCAAGCATGGGGCCGGTACGCGAACTCTTCAAGGCTTTGCGTTTCCAGCGGTTCTTACCTGGGAAACGCAAATGAGATCGGTTGCTGAGATCGGTTGCAATCAACCTTACGGACTGAATGTGATGCTTGTCAACGTTTTACTTGTGGCGCGTGTAGGCCGAAGGTCGGTTTACTCAGCCTCAATGGAAAGAGGCGCTTCG
Source organism: Paenarthrobacter sp. 10N417 (assembly GCF_056394745.1). Classification (NCBI taxonomy): domain Bacteria; kingdom Bacillati; phylum Actinomycetota; class Actinomycetes; order Micrococcales; family Micrococcaceae; genus Paenarthrobacter; species Paenarthrobacter sp. 10N417. Next base: position 136,510 of record NZ_JBFTIL010000014.1, on the reverse strand, counting down.
TTGTTGAAGTCCAGGAATTGCACTCCGGACCAGGCGCACTCCAAGCTGCCGTACGCAGACCAGTATTCATCCCAATGGGCGAGTTTCCACTGGTCGCGCTCCAGTCCGCGGTGGGTGAGCCGTTCGCGGAGAACTTCCTGACGTACCCGCACTCGGATGACTGTGATCTCGCACGAGGGCCACAGAAAGTTTTCTGCAGCACGGGTCAAATAATCTGCTTCTCCGAAGTAGGCTCCAAAGGGAGCATCAAGGACCACTGACCGGCCGAGGCGTAGGTTCACGCCCGCCACATCCATGAGGGTTTCGTACTCAAGGGGCAGCAGGTTGTCGCGATAGTAGTCGTTGGACTCGCGGTCGGTGGGATCGTGCCCGGTCGCGGTCAGCGCGAATTCAACGAAGCGGCCACATACCCGGTCCTTGTCCAGGTATGCCGCTTCCTGTTCCTTTGCTGTTTGCTGGGCAACCGTCGTTTTTCCCGAGCCGGCCGGTCCGATAACAATGAAGACACCCGGAGACATTATCGGCGGGCCTCTGCCACTGCTGACAGGAATTCCTCGGCAGCTTTCGTGACGCGGGTAAAGTCGCCGTCCGGCTGCCATGCCTTTGTCACGTAGCTGCCCACACCGACGCCCGCCACGCCCGCCGCGAACCATTCGCCGACGTTTTCCAGTGTCACGCCACCTGCGGGCATGATCGGCAGATGGGCCAGCGGCGCCAGCACAGACTTCGCATAGGCAATGCCGCCAGCCTCGGTGGGGAAGAGCTTGAGGATATCCGCACCCGCTTCTGCTGTTTCCACTAGCTCAGTCGGTGTGTAAGCCCCACTGATTGTTGGTATTTGGTATCGGTTGGCTGTGCGGATCATCGCAGGGTTCAACTGCGGGCTGACCAAGAACTCTGCGCCGGCGCGGATGCACTCGTAGGCTGAATGCTCATCCAACACGGTCCCGGCGCCGACTGCCACGCCGGTGGGCCCATGCTTGGCGGCGAGTCGTCGAATGACGTCTACGGCGCCGGGAATGGAAAGCGTGATTTCGAGGGCTTTGAAGCCTCCTTCGATAGCGGCTTCCGCCACGCGTTCGGCGAGTTCGGCGTTCTCGAGTCGCACGATGAGTACGGCCCCGGATTCGTCGATGGTTTGCAGGGTGCGAAGTTTCTTTTGCATGCTGGCTTCTTTCCGGACGGGAAGCGTCCTGGTCTTGAGCAGCCCGGCTCGTGTTGATGTTCCGTTGACAAACTCTCCCACCATCCATACTGTTATTGCAACCGATCTCAGCAACCGATCTCATACAAGGGGGTATTGCGGTTGACTCATGTGCGCACAATCATTCTTGGTGCTTCCCATTGGCACGTTCCGCTTTATGCGCAGGCCATTGGCGACGAGCACAACGTCCTCGGAGTCAGTGACGAGGACGTGTCCATCGTCCAAGGACTTGCCGACGGCTGGGGAGCACCGGTGGAGGCTGACTGGCAGAAGCTAGTGGACCTTCCCGATGTTGGCCTTGCCTATGTCTTTGGCCCCCACGATGGCATGGCGGAGAAGTGTTTTGCCCTGATAGAACGGGGTATTCCGTTCGTGGTGGAAAAGCCGCTGGGAACTTCACTTGCCCAACTTTCTGCCGTACGTAAGGCCGCCGAGGCAGCTGGCGTGCCCGCCACAGTACCCTTGGTCCAGCGGGGCGGCCCGACCGACCGATGGCTGGCTAAAGCTGGACGACCGACGTACCAGCGAACATCTTTCATCGCAGGACCACCATCCCGGTATCTCTCCAACGCAAACCCCTGGATGCTCGACCCCATCAAGGCTGGCGGAGGATGCTTGGCCAACCTCGGTCCACATTTCGTTGATCTGTTCCTTCAGGGCTGCGATGAGTCAGTGGCACATATCCAGTCCCGGCTCTCCTCGGTCCTTCATGACCAGGCTGTTGAGGATCATGCCACTTTGATCATCACCACGCCGGCCGGACGCGAAGCCATTGTTGAGGTGGGCTACGCATTCCCCGGCTCCCCGTTCAAGCGCTACTGCAGCTTCACTTCGGTCGGAGAAGCGGGATTCGCGTCCGTCGATTCAGACGGCACAGCTTCCTTCACGGCCCTGGACGGCACCACGGAATCCGACAAGATCGATGTGGACAGCGACCCGCTCTACGACCCCTTCGTGCGGAGTGTCGCACGGACACTGGATGATGGATTCCGGGGCTTGCCCACGCTGGCCCAGCTCGAGAATGTCATGCGGCCCATTTGGCGGGCCTATGACGACCAGCACGGAGGAAATGAACATGCCTGACCTGAGTATCGACGTCGTTGCAAAAGCTGCCGGTGTCCACCGGTCAACAGTCTCCCGGGCGTTCTCACGCCCTGAGGCGGTGAAGAGTGAAACACGCGAGCACATCCTCCGGGTCGCCGAGGCACTCGGCTACACCATGAGTCCGCTGGCGCAAGCGCTCCGTCGAAAGACCAGCACCATCATTCCTCTGATTGTCCCTGACATTACGAACCCGTTCTTCGCAGAACTTGCCAAGACAATGACACAGGCAGCTGACGAGCGCGGCTACCAACTCATGCTCTGCGTCACCAACGGCGACCCGGCCAAGACCGATGGATACTTCACAGCGATGCAGGCGATGTATGCCCCGTTCGGGATTGTGGCGCCCTCCACGAAGGTGGATTCCGAAGCCCTGAAGCGTTTTGCCTTCGGCCATAAGGTGGTGGTGATCGACCGCGTGGAAGGTGACGACTCCGTTCCTACGGTCACCGTCGACAGCCGCAAAGGAATCATGCTGGCGTTGGACCATTTGCATGCCTTGGGGCACACCTCGATCGGCTACGTTTCCGGTATCGCCGGGACACATACGGCCCAAGACCGTATGGACGCCTATCTGGAGCTCACCGCCCAAAGCGGCAGCGCGCCCGTGGTGCTGGACAGCGGGTCAGACCTGGATGCGGGAACGCGCGGGGCAGAGCACTTCCTGCAGATGGACAATCCGCCGACGGCTATCATCGCGGCCAACGACATGGTGGCCTTTGCAGTGATCTCGGAACTCGGTCGGAGCGGCCTGCGGGTACCGGACGACGTGTCGGTCATCGGGTTCGATGGGCTCGCTCTCGGTGCGCGCTTCAACCCTCCCCTGACAACAGTGCGGCAGCCCATCGCCGACATGGGACATATCGCGATCGAATTGGCAGAAAAGCAGAATGTTGACGGCTCCGTGGACCACATCGTCCTTGAACCTGAGCTTCTGGTGCGCGGTTCCACCTCGGGACCTCGAAAATGAGTGCGGCAGGGGAGTCGACGCTCCGGCGTCTGCCGGGACTCCAGTACACGGACCACGTGGGACTGACGGTTCCAAACCTTGACGAGGGCGTTCGGTTCTTCGTCGAAGTGCTCGGAGCTGAAGAGCTATACCGCTCCGAACGCGGGCCCGACGAAGATTTTATGCCCACGAACTTCGAAGTCCCGGCAGATGCCAAGCTCACACTCGCCATGCTGAGACTGCCTCCGAACCTCAACATCGAGCTCTTCGAGTGGAGCAGCGCTGAGCGGCGCGAGACGCCACCGCGTCATTGCGACGCCGGGGGACACCACCTGTGCTTCGTCGTGGACGACGTCGATGGAGCCATCGAAGTGCTTCAGGAAACACCAGGGGTACGCGTGCTCGGGGAACGCAAGGAAGTCGCAGGTGACAGCCCTCGTGTATCCGGCAACCGCTGGACCTACTTCATTACCCCTTGGGGGCTGCTGATGGAGATCGTGGATCGGTCCCGCGTCGCAGACCCACCCCGGCTGGTCGGTCCCGCGGACTGGGCAGCAACAAGAAAGACGTCAGAAAGGACATGAAACCATGCGGCTAGCTGGTCACACACTAGGCACCCCGGACCACACGGTTCCCCAAGCAATTAATCTCTTCCGATCGGTGGGGCTCGATGCCGCCGAAGTCATCTACCAGGATGACTACAAGTCCGGGTTGCCTTTGGGTGACCATCGCGCCGCGATGGAGGCACTGAAAGCGGCCGAAGGCGCAGGTGTGCCCATAGTGGGTCTGACGCCATACACCACCGCCATCAATGCCCTGGACGCCGTGGAATGGCGCAAAGCAGTCGACGAATTCCGCGGCGCCATAGAGACCGCACACCTGCTCGGCGCCGACCGGGTCCGTGTTTATGCAGGTTCCTGGCACCCCGGTGACAACGATCACGCGGCACGATGGGCAAAACTGCGTGAAGCCTTGGAGACCCTCGCGCCTGAAGCAGGCCAGGCAGGGGTTCGCCTTTGCGTTGAAAACCACTTCGGCACTATGACCCAGACCGCTGCGGACACCGCTGCATTGGTCCGGGAAATCGCCCATCCTGCTGTCCGGGTTCTCTATGACCAGGCCAACCTGACATTCACGCACGACGAAAACTACGAAGAAGCCTTCGCAATCCAAGGCGATCTGATAAGTCACGTCCACGTAAAGGACCTCGTCTTCACCGATCCCAATGCCACCTTCCGCGCCACTGAAACAGCCCGAGTCAACGCTTCCGAGCGGGCGGTCCGCTCCCGCGTCGTGGGAAGCGGCGTGGTTCCCTGGTCCCAAATCCTCGCCACGTTGCTGCAGCACGGCTACGACGATGTGCTGAGCATCGAGCTTGAATACCGGTGGCACCCCCAAGACCTCCCTGCGCCCGAAGATGGATTCCGCCAATCCGCCGCAGTCCTGCGCTCAATGCTCTCTGATCTCTCTGAAGTAAGGAACGCCCGATGAACACGAATCGTCTCCGCGTCGGAGTTGTCGGCGCGGGCAATATCGCCACCATCGCCCAATTACCCACGCTCGTACAACGCGACGACGTCGAATTAGCAGCCCTCGTCTCCCGGCGTGAAGATCCCAGCGGTCTGGTGCGGCGCTGGGGCTTCAACTCCGCTTTTAAGACCGTGGAGGACATGTTGGCCTCGCAGGAACTGGACGCTGTCTTTGTACTGACACCACGCGCAGAGCACGCCCATGCCGTCCAACTGTGCCTTAATCGTGACGTCGACGTGTTCTGTGAAAAGCCATTGGCCCCGGCAACCGATGAGGCAGAACGCCTTGCAGATCTCGCCGACGAACGCGGTCGGGTGCTCATGGTCGACTTCAACCGCCGCTATGCGCCCGTCTATACAGCCGGCAGGGAAATTTTCGGAACCAACGGCGCCACCTTCTGCGTCGCCCAGAAAAACCGCCCCGGATCTGAATACCGCGCGACGTTCGAGAACGCCATTCACATGGTCGATCTCCTCCGCTGGTACTGCGGCGGCGAGCCTGAACACGTCGCCGCCCACGCCGCCGGTGAGGACCCTTGGGAAGAAGACGGCCTCGCAGCAACCATCCGCTTCAGCACAGGGAATACAGGCGTCTTGATGGCGGCCCGTACAGCGGGAGCTTGGAACGAAAAACTGGACGCCTACGGTGACGGAAAGACCGTCGAAGTCAGGGCACCCGAAACGGTTTCCACCACGATCAACGGCGTCACGACATCACGGGAACTTAGCGCCGAGGCATATGGCTGGGCGACAGCCACCGACACTCTGGGGTTTTCCGCCGCCGTTCACCACTTCCTGGACCGGGTCGCCGACAGGGGGCAACCCCTGACTTCTGGCCGCGAAGCCGTTCACACGCAACGCCTGCTGGACCGGATTCTCGCTTCCGCCGGCTTGCCCACAGAAGAACAAGCCGGCCGCGAATGGGCCAGCCACGCAGTCAGCGGAAGCTGAAGCACCAGGCGAGACCGCCCAGCACCACGTCAGGTCTACGAAGGCGGTTCACCGTTCTTCTCGGCATTCTCCTGGTCGCCTTCAGTGCCAGGCAAGCGGTGTCGGCAGCATCCCCACTCCTTGACGCAATAGGTGAGGACCTTCCACTCGATGCCGTGTCAACAGGGACGCTGGGGATGCTGCCGACGGCCGGCTTCGCCTTAGTAGGCTTTCTGGCTCTCCCGCTCGTGCGTCGCATCCAGCTGGAGCATCTGCTTTTAGTTGCACTCCTGCTGACAACCTTGGGTCAGGTCGGACGCGCAGTGGGTTGGACCACCCTGGTCTTTTTGGCTTTCACCTGGATCGCCATGCTGGGCATCGGGATGGTCAACATCGTGGTTCCGCCGCTTCTGATGAAGTTCTTTCCCAAGAGAATCGGGCTTCTCTCAGCCCTTCACGTGACTCTCCTGGGCGTCAGCACGGCCATTGCCGCCCAATGTGCCACACCCTTGGCCAATCTTTATGGCTGGCGGTTGTCAGTCGGCATTTGGGCGGGCTTCAGCGCAGTCGCAGCCCTGCCCTGGCTGGTGGTTCTTGCCGGGAAGTGGAAAGCCGAGCGCAGCGCGAAGCCAATAAGTCGTGACCCTCCAGCGCCACCTGATAGCGCGATACAGCCCTGGCGATCCTCGATCGGCTGGGGTATGGCGCTAATTTTCGCCGGATGCTCAAGCAATACCTTTGCAGCCCTGATGTGGCTTCCGGCTGTTTTTGTCGACCGGGGGATGAGCGGGGAAACGGCTGGCTCTATGCTCGCGCTGTATTCAATTATCGGCCTGCCTGTAGGTCTGATCGCGCCTCTGGTGGTAGCACGAATGCCTCGCCCCATGCCCATCGCGGTCCTGTTCGTTGTCGCGTTCGCCATCGGCTACGCGGGCATCGTCTTTGCTCCACCAGCTTCTGGAGTCGTGTGGGTGGTCATTGCTGGGTTGGGCCAGGGTGCCTATTCCTTTGCGTTCACGATGATCAACAAACGCACCAGAACGGAAGCTGGCTCGGGGGCACTATCGGGGTTCGCCCAGGGAGTCGGCTACGCCCTCGCCGGCATCGGCCCACTGCTTTTTGGTCTACTGCACCAACCAGGCGATAACTGGTTGCCCTCTTTCAGTATGCTCGGAGCCTGGCTTTTGGTGCTGACCGCGGGAGCCATAATGATCAACAACCCACGCTGTCTGGACGATGTACGCGAAGCCGGCACACCAGAGCATCAAGCACCTCGCCTCTGGATCAAATAAATCCTTGACAGACCCCTTCGGCCATCTTATGTTTATTGCAACCGATCTCAGCAACCGATCTCATTCGGACTGAAGCTAAATGCAACCGATCTCAAAGGAGAGACGCAATGATGAGAAGCTCAGGCACTTTGACCGCCGTGGCCCTTACCGCGGCACTACTGACAGGCTGCTCGAGCACCTCGGGCGACGCAGGCAACGAGAAAGAAGATGGTCCAGTGGTATTGACGTACTGGGACTTCATGGATCCGAGCCAGAACAATCCGCGGGCCGCGGCGCTGAAGCAAAACATCGAGAACTTCGAGAAAGAAAATCCCAACATCGATGTCCAGTTGTCAACGGTTTCCTTCGGAGACATGATCAGCAGGCTCCCGCAGGCAGCAGCAGCGGGCCAGACACCCGACGTGGTCAAAATGTTCGCCCCGGTGGTCCCACAGATTGCAGCCGCCCAGGTCTATCAACCGCTCCCGGACGAAGCTAAGCAGGTCACAGACTGGCTGCGCCCTGCAGACAAGCTGGCGGACAAGGACGGGAAGCAGGTAGCGGTGCCGTACGACTACCGGACCTGCACGCTGTACTACAACGACAAGACCCTCAAGCAGATCGGAGCGGCTGTCCCCACCACCTGGGACCAGGTGGCGGATGTCGCCGGAAAAGCAGCAGCCGCTGGCTACACAGGGTTCGGCACGGGCTTCTCCGGTGTCGATAACTCCGCGATCATCTCGACATTTTTTGATTGCTTCATGAGTGAGGTGGGACAGGACATCTCGGATAAGGACGGCAAAGCCGCTTTTGACACCGACAAGGGTAGAGAATTCGCCGACTTCCTTGTCAAGCTCAAGAAAGCCGGAGGCATGTCAAACAGCGTTGTCGGCGACCAGTACTCCACCGTCACCGACGGCCTGCAGAACGGCACAGTTGCTATGGCGGTCCTTGGAACAGAACGCCTTCTGACACTGCAGAAGGCCAACCCGGACATCAAGTCCGCCACTCTTCCCAAGGCTTCGAATGGTTCGAACACAGGATCGACCTTCGGCTGGACCCTTGGCATTGGTGCGGGAAGCAAGCATGCCAAGGCGGCTTGGAAGTTCATTGAATACATGACCGGACCGAAGGCTGGTGCATTGATGGCAACCGGAGGTGACGTACCCACTCGTTCCGCGACCTTCAAGGAGCCATACTTCAGCACGCCCGAAGCGAAGACGGTACTGGATGTGAGCAAGTTCGTTGAGGAACACAGCGAACCGCACACCTACCCGGACAACTGGATCGCCATTGCAAGTGGCCTCGCCGGCGCCGGCCAGGAGTTGTATCTCAACAACCGGTCAGCGGACGAATTCATGAAGATTGCCCAGGACGCGGCCAACAAGTGAGGCTCGTTCCCGACAGGAACATCGACGCAACTGCACTGGTCCCAGGAAAGCGAAACCCATGTCAGTGACACAAACACACCGCACGGCGCGGAGCACCACGCCCCCTGCCAGGTTAGCCCGGACAGACCGCGCTGTATGGCTCTACGTCGTCCCGGTCGTAGCGGTCTTCCTCTTCGTTTTCGTCGGGCCCCTGATCTACACGGCCTGGACTGCCCTGCACGAAACCACGTACTACCAGATCAAAGAGTTCTCCGGGCTGAATTCATTCACGGAGCTCTTCTCAGACAAGGATCTGCCAAAACAAATCGGTACCACTCTTGCCTTCTCACTTGGTGCCTTGGCAATCGCCCTGCCGCTGGGGTTTGCCTCTGCAGCGGTACTGAACAAGATCATCCGCTTCAAGCGGACGGTTCGAAGCCTGTTCCTGCTTCCTTGGCTGATGTCACAAGCCACCGTCGGCACCCTTTGGCTATGGTTCCTTAATCCCAACTATGGTCCGGGCACAGCTATCACCAAGGCTTTGGGCTTCGGCCCCACGGACGTGTTCTCATCGCCCGGTTCTGCCTTGGTGGCTGTAACCCTCATCACCGCATGGTGGTCCTATCCTCAGGCCATGGTTCTGTTCCTGGGTGCCCTGCAGACCGTTCCGAATGAACTTTACGAGAGCCTCCGCGTCGATGGGGGAAACGCCTGGCAGGGATTCGTGAACATCACGCTACCCTTCCTCCGGAACACCATMGTCTCGGTCGTCGTCGTCCTGCTCATGCTCTATGTACAGATGGTGACCATCATCCTGGTCATTACGCGAGGCGGCCCGCTCGGCGGCACGGAAACCCTCTCCATGCGTGTATTCAACAAGACATTCCAAGACTTTGACCTCTCGGGAGCCTCGGCAACTGCCATTCTGCTCTTCGCTATCAACATCGCGCTGACCCTGGTAGCCATTCGCTTCCGACGGAAGGACACCCTGTGACTGCTGTAATCCCGGCCAAACGCCGACGTCCTGGGCAGATTCTGCGGCGGGTGCCCATCTGGGTAATTGTTGCTGTAACAGCAGCCCTTGTGTTGCCTCCAATCCTTTGGATACTGTCGACCTCCTTGAAGACTGAAGCCAATACCGTGGCTTTCCCACCGGTGTGGATCCCGGCCCCATTCTCCTTCGACAGCTACGCCGGCCTGTTTACCTCCGCTAATGTTCGCTTCTTTGCGAACTCAATCATCTACGCCATTGGATCGATTGTTCTCGCCTTGGCAGTGTGTGTACCGGCAGCGTACGTCGCCACCCGTTTCCGCGGCCGTCGTATGGAAAGCCTCATGACGGGCATTCTGGTGCTGTCTATGGTTCCGGGTGTTGTAGTCTTCATCGCGCTCTATTCCATGTTTGTCAAAACGTCCCTCATTAACAGCTACCCTCTGCTGATCCTGGTTTACACGGGCATAATCTGCGGACAGACGATCCTGTTTCTTCGCAATTTCATCGAGAACATTCCGGTTGAGATCGAGGAAGCTGCGGCAATTGATGGCTGCAGTCGACTTCAAATACTTATACGGATTGTGCTGCCACTGATCCGTCCGGGTATAGCGGCCGTAGCAATCTTCATCTTTGTGTTCGTCTGGAATGACTTCCTCGTCGGAACCGTCCTGGCAACCACCGAGGACATGAAGACCGTGCAGAACGGCATCGTCCGGTATATCTCAACCGGCTTCGGCAACTTCTGGGCGTCCTTCGGCGCGTTCGTTATTGTCGCGTTCATTCCCGTCCTGGGCATTTTCGTCGCATTCCAACGCTGGTTCATCGCGGGCCTGACCTCCGGTGGTGTCAAATCATGAGCGCACAGGCAACTGCTCCTCGTGTAGCCGTCGTCGGAGGGGCCGGCTGGGCAGGATCACGGCACGCGCGCGCATTCGCCGCGGCGGGGGCCGACGTCGCAGTCATTGTAGAGAAGGACGAGCGTGGCATTGCGCTCGCTCAGGTGTTAGGCGCACAGTTGGTGCCCAGTGCCCAGGAACTCGACCCTGAGCACCTGGACCTGGTTGTCGTAGCATTGCCCACTACGGTGCAGCCGCTCATGGTCGCAGATTTGCTGAACAGGGGATTCCGTGTGTTGACGGAAAAGCCGGTAGCTGCAGATGCCGAAGGCGCTGCGGTCATGGCTGCCGCTTCTGGTGTAAATGAGAGGCTTATGGTGGGGTACACGCTTCACCATCATCCCGCCGCCTCAATTGCCTCTCAATGGGTCAGGAACAACGACGTGATCGCTGTTTGTGTTCGTTCGGTCGCCCATAAAAAGGACATCAACTCGTGGCGCGCTGACCCGAAGGAGGGTGGCGTCGCCGTCGTGAATGGCATTCACGCCATCGAACTGGTCTCATCATGGTTTGACGGTGACCCAAAGGTGCTGACTACCAGTACCAGCAGCAGCCTGTATGGGTCCCCGGTGCCAGAGCATGTCATATCCGCCCTCGAATTTCCTGAGGGTGCCGTATTCACGATGCAGAGCTACTGGTCTCCCTGGCAGGAGCCGGAAGGTCTCAACCAGGGCGATTGGAGCCTCACCATCGATGTCCTGGCAACTACAGGCCGGCTGTTGTGGTCCAACGATTCAGTTCACATCTGGGACCGTGACGGTGGCCATTCCGTGAACACTTTCGAGCCCTCGGATCTCTTCCTTCGCCAGGCAGAGGCGGCGATAAAGTTCTGCGCGGGTGAAAGTCCCGCAGTCGGGTTCGCTCAAGCACTCCACGCTACAGAAATCGCCGATGCCCTCCTGGCAGCGGCAGTTTACGGCGCTGAGGATGTGGTTACCCCGTAGCATCGCGAAAAACTAGACAGTGGCACCGGCCGAACTGAGCAATACCAAGTAAGGATTGAAAATGAGCCTCAAAGACCAAGTGGTTTTGGTAACGGGATCGAGTGGGGGAATCGGCGACGCCGCCGTCAGCGCACTCACAGCGGCAGGCGCCGTCGTCATCGGCGGGGACCGGTCCCCTAAAGAGGGCCAATCGCTAAAGGAGTTCTACCCCCTCGACATCACGTCGGAAGAACAATGCGCGACCCTTGTTAAGGACATCGCAGCCAAATATGGTCGAGTAGATGTCCTCATCCATGCAGCCGGAGTGCTGGGCCCCACCCCCAACATCATGGAAACAACCACAGAAGAATTCGACTCAATTCTGAGGATCAACGCCACGGCGACCTTCACGATGGTGCGGGAGACCGCCAAGTCCATGCTTGAGTCCGGCACGGCCGGCGCCATCGTCGTCCTGTCCTCCGTCGCGGCCAAAGAAGCACGCCTCAATTACTTGCCGTACAACGCGAGCAAGCTCGCCGTTCTGCACATCATGTGGTCATTCGCCGAACTGCTTGGGCCTGACGGCATCTCAGTCAACGCCATCGCCCCAGGCCCAGTGAACACACCCATGCGGGCACAGTTCGACAAGGATTCCGGCTCGGGAGCGGCTGCCAGCAGGGCAAAGAGGGCAGCCCAACTGCCGATGCGCCGGTTTGCCGAACCCGAGGAAGTCGCCCGCGCCATCCTTTTCCTTGCCGATCCGGACAACCGCTACATCACGGGAGTGTCTCTTGATGTGGCAGGGGGAGCACATCTGGGAATCGGAACCTGAATCACCAGGCGCGGGGTTTCACAAACCTTGAGGCCCCGTCAGGGCCGAGCCCCTCCGCAATTAACAGGGAGCGAAGTGAAAGCCGAAATCAGACATCATCACACTGCCCTTCATGTCGCGGACCTGGAGCGTAGCGCACGGTTCTATGCCGACGGGCTAGGACTGGTCCGTTCGGAGGCTTGGACGTCAGGGTCCTACATAGGCGAACTCTTCGGCCGTCCGGGCGTAAAGGTCAGAGCGCTGCTCCTCACGACGCCTGACGGAACCTTTCAGTTGGAACTCGTCCAGGTCGAGGATCCTCCAACCGCCATCAACCCCACTGAGGCGCAGCCGGGAACGGCGCACCTTGCCTTCACGGGTGTTGACGTCCGGAAGGTGTTCGCTGAGATGACGGCGCTCGGATATGGTGCGTTGTCCGAACCGGTTGGGCCTGATTCCGGCCCAAATGCAGGGGGTCTGCTGATCTACTTGCTCGACCCGGATGGTAACCGGGTGGAGCTCATTCAGGCACCGGACTGGCGGGATCGCGGCACATCCTGACAAACAACACGCGCACTAAATCCGGAGCCTCTTAGGAGGTCGACCGAGAAGGGCCATAAATGAAACGGGCCCTGAGCCTCATCGATAACGACGCTGGCCGTCGACGCGGTGAATGGCGACCTCGCCGCGTGCTCAAGACAACCCGACAGCGCCTGACTTGGCGGTATCGTCCTTGCCTAGTGCTGGTAGATGTCCCGCCGGTGGCCCAGGGCGACAACCAGGACGATCAGCTGCCCGTCCCGGATCTCGTAGATGATCCGGTAATCGCCGGTGCGCACGCGCCAGTCGCCGCTGCTTCCGGCGAGCTTCTTCGCCCCCGGCGGGCGCGGGGTTTCGGCGAGGAGTTCGATGGCGGCCTGGATCCGCCGGCGTGCATCGGGTGGGAGTTTGCGCAACTGCCGCAGCGCGGCTGGCGCGACCTGCACGGCATAGCTCACGCCAGGCCCAGTTCCGCCTTGACTTCCTCCCAAGGCACCGGGCCTTCGCCGGTGTCGGCCATTTCGGCCCGCGCCGCGTTCGCCGCCCGGAGGTCTTCCAGGTCTTCGGCGGCTTCAATCAGCGTGGCGAGGTCTTCGGCGTCGATTAGCGCCGCGACGCGGCGGCCACGGCGCAGCAGATACACCGGTTCATGGCTCACCCGGGCGGTATCGACTGCCTCCGAGAGCCGGCTCCGTGCGTCCGTCACAGTCATTTCGCTCATGCCCCAATCTTAGACTCGCTAGCGCTGAAATGTACATCAGCGCGGAAAGCGCCGAAACCCCGATACTGGATGTTCCATTTTTTCTGCCATGTCGTGGAGGAAATCCAAGTCCTTCGCTGAAGCGGGGGCCGGGACAGTTTCTATGGCAGCGCGCGCGGGTATGCGGTGTGCACTGGCTTACCCTCGTCGATCCCTAGACCCCGCGCACAGCTTGCCCTATCGTTGGGGCATCAACGGTCATTGGCCGGAGGAGCTCCGCTGCGGAGGTAAATCATGGGTATCATTTCTTCCGGTTTCCGTGGACGACGGTCCGAGAATTCTGCGTTGCCTCCGGGACAGCATGAAACGCAGGACTTTCCCGTTCTGACGGCTGGACCCGCTCCGCTCATTCCCGCCGATGAGTGGGAGTTCTTCATTACGGCGGAGGATGGCCAACGTCTCGCGTGGTCCTGGGATGAGTTCATGGCTTTGCCGCAGGAGGAGATCACCGAAGACATTCACTGCGTGACCAGCTGGTCAAAGCTGGGAACGACGTGGCGCGGAGTTTCAGTGGACACGCTTTTCGAAAACGTGGAGACCACCCGCGACTTCGCCACCGCCCATTCCTTCGGCGGCTACACAACCAATGTTCCGCTGTGGGATCTCCTGGGCGGTAAGGCCTGGGTGGCCTGGGAATTTGATCACGAACCTCTTGAACGGGCACACGGCGGTCCGGAGCGGCTTTTGGTGCCGCATTTGTATTTCTGGAAAAGCGCCAAGTGGATTCATGGCTTGGAACTGACTGACGAAGACGTTCCAGGTTTCTGGGAATCGAATGGATATCACCTTCACGGCAATCCGTGGCGCGAGGAGCGGTACTCGTGAGGCCTTTGCCGTGAGTTCTGTATGGCGGGTCGCGGAAGTGGTGGGCGGGGAACTGGAAAACGCCACAGCCCGAACCATTAGGCTGCGCGTGGATGGTTTGATGGGATATCTGGCCGGGCAACACATTGATATCCGCCTCACCGCAGAGGACGGGTATACAGCCATCCGGTCCTACTCCGTGGCATCGGCAAGTACGGATGAGCATCTGGAAATCACCGTTGATGAACTGCCCGACGGCGAAGTGTCACCTTACCTTGTCCGGGACCTGGCCGTGGGGGACCAGTTGGAAATCCGGGGACCGGTGGGCGGCTGGTTTGTCTGGCGGCCAGCCAATGCGAACCCGGTGCAGCTGATCGGGGGAGGGTCAGGTGTGGTGCCGTTGATGTCGATGATCCGTGCCCATCGGGCGTCCAACAGCGGGGCCCCTTTCAGGTTGCTCTATTCCCTCAGATCTCCGGATTCTTCGCTTTATCGGGACGAGCTGCACCGTTTGGATCAGGAATCAGCCAAGCTGATGGTCGATTACATCTACACGCGTTCGACGCCGGACGGCTGGCCGGCAGCGCCAGGTCGCCTTACTTCCGAGGGCCTTTTGGGCAAGATCTTCCCAACAGAGGAGAACCCCGATGTTTTTGTTTGCGGCCAAACCGTCTTTGTGGAGACCGTTTCGGACTGGCTTGTAATGGCCGGTTATCCGCCGGAGTCCATAAAGACCGAGCGGTTTGGCGGGACGGGAGGCATCCGGTGAACAGCACCGACGACTTTGCTGTCCCCGAGTCCGATGACCAGGACATTGCAGCAGCACCCCATGACCCGATTCCGTATGTAGACGGGAACGCCGCAGCCGGCGCCCTATCCGAAGTGTTCCGCATCGACATCATCGCGGCGCTGGGACGCTGCAGACACTGCGGTTCCGTCAGGGCTTTTGGCGAGGCCATGGTCTTCACCGACGCGCCCGGAATTGTGGTCCGGTGCCGCGACTGTCAGGGCGTGCTGCTGCGATTGGTCCAAACACCAACCAAATACTGGCTGGATTTGAGTGGCCTCAGCTACTTGGAGATCGACCGCGAAGAGTAGGCGTCCGTTGCCTTGGCACCGCGAGCGGGGCCGCCTCACTGCCCAATCCTGGAAGATGTGAAGTTTACCCATGCGCTGGCCAGGAGTCGGTCACCGGTTCTCCTAAGTCTGAATAGGAGTGAGCTTATTCCTATTTTCTGGCCAAAGTACGAATAACGGCGTCATTGGTGATGGCTTGTGACGATCCAGTGGCGAGCAGCGCGGGTTGCCACCGCAGAGACGCTCCGGCGCTTCTCGTCGTCGTCACGGTGGTGCTTGGTGTATTCGTTCACCGGGAGGCTGCGGGTTCCCACCCGTGAACGCGTCTGTCGAGCAGCAGCACCAGAACCAAGTTCCTGATTCGGCGCGCAGGGCTGCTAATCGTCGCGTGGTTAGGAGTGAAGTAGCCGATTAACCGCCGCCATTATCGCTTTGAGGAGACCTGGCGACAAAGTGCTCAACCCGGCGGTCCGGGACCAGCCAGATCAGCGCCACAACGGTGAAGATGGCGATCCCGAACAGGGGCTGGACCAGGGTGGCTGCGATGCCGGCCATGTAGATCACGGGGGATGCTTTGCCTTTCCAGTCCCGGCCGACAGCCCGGGCAAGGGTGGTTGTTCCAGTAGATCCCGACATACACGAAGCTCAGAAGGTAGCTGAAGAGGGTCGGCAGAACTGCGGCCACGCCCTCCCATGTTGGCGTTTCCGGGGTGTGCAGCTCCAGGACCATGATGGTGATGATGATGGCCAGCACGCCGTCGCTGAACGCCTCGAGCCGGTTCTTGTTCACCGACCCCGGTCCCGTCGCACGTAGCACTGCTTTTGGCTCACCCTGTCATCAGCCATAGTCGGCTCCTCTGAAGGTCTGCACTGTCGGGGACGACGCGCACCTGGTGGATAGAGTACACCCGGTCGCCGAGTGGCCCGCCAGCCCAAGATACAAACACCAGCGGAGGCCGCCTCTCGCATCACTTTGTGCTGCCACTCCTCGGTCCTGCAGAAAGCCTCGTGATCATCTCCGGTGCCTGGGGATATTCCTGGCTCACTTCTTGCTATCGGTCAGCCATGCGTCCAGTTCCTCATCAGTGGAGGAGTCAATCAGTTGTACTAAAGCCCAGTTGTCTCGATGGTTTGGGGCCGCGCGGAGGTGGTCCTCCCAGTCTTCGGCGTATTCACGGAGAGCATCGATTAGATCAATGGTCGCTTCTTCCAACGTCGTCCCGTCAGCCGCCAGGGGCAGGCCGGGCAGGAACATGCCCCAAACCCCGTCCTCGTTGACGACCTGCGCTTTTGCCGAAACGTTATTCACTAAGAATTCCTTGGACAATCTGGTATTCACCACAGAGGCGGAGCCCTCCAAGCTCAATCATAGACAGGCTGCAACCTATGGACGCACCTGGATGATCGTCTTCCCATTCCGGCGCGCGGAAGGATTGAGGGCATTGAGCGCATCGTCGAATTCTCCGACGTTTCCGATGTTTGTCCGCAATCGTCCGTCTCGGATTCGCTGGACGATTTCACCCAGCTGCGCACGATCCGATTCGACAACGAAATCCACTGCCAGACCATCCCGAGGGCGGGATTCAACCGGCCCGGTGATGCTTACCAGCGTTCCGCCGGGCCGGACCAGGGCCGCTGACTGCTTCTGGATATCGCCCCCAATCACATCGAATACCAAATCAACCTCGCCGATCTCTTGCAAGGTGTCGTTCGCGAGATCGACGAACTCGTGCGCTCCGAAGTCAAGTGCCTTCTGTCGATCGGCAGTGCGTCCTGTGCCGATGACGTAGGCGCCCGCTTCACGTGCCAGCTGAGTTACCATCGTTCCGACTGCCCCAGCGGCGCCGTGCACCAGAAGGCTCTGCCCCGACTGGATGCGGCCATGAATAAACAACCCCTGCCATGCGGTCAGGCCAGAGATGGGCAGACTCGCGCCAACTGTGAAGGCGACGTCCCCGGGCAGCGGCGCTAGGTTACGTGCCTCCATCGCCACATACTCCGCTAAGGTCCCATCTCGGTGCCAGTCCGCAAGGCCAAACACGCGTTGACTCACAGTCAGCCCTGTCGTCCCATAACCGAGCGAGGTTACGACGCCGGCAACCTCGTGCCCAATGATGGAAGGTGTCCGATCCCGTCCGGCTCGATCAGTCGAGGTCGAGGGCCACTGGACCTCGGTCGGGACGAATCCCGCGGCATGAACCTCGACAATGACATCATTAATAGATGCCGACGGCTCCGGCCGTTCGGCCATCCTCAGCCCGGCCATACCGGCGGACTGATCTGTCACAACAATTGCTTTCATCAAAAGCTCCCTGTACTCGACCCTGGCCTACAGGGCGGTTTTACTTTTGTAGCTTTAGCTTCCACTATTTTGCCGAGATTGAACCCCGGGTGGGTAGGTTCTGGTGTCGTGGTCCGGTGCCGCGACCTCGAGGGCGTCCTGCTCCGGTCGGTGGAAACACCAACCCAATATCCAGCCGTTTTCTGCTGGTACCGCTTCGGCACCATCGAGCTATGTCTACGAATCTGGTTGCCCTGAAGATCTCGATCCACGACCGGAGAAGTTGGCCGCAGAGGAACACACGTACAAGTCCCCGCTCCTGTTGCAGGGGGCAGAGTTGGTTCTGCAGCGCCATGCACGCCTAAATGAAATCAGTGAAGGCCTTGATTTCGTCACGAGTCATGATGCTGAGCTGCTGACGCGCCTTGAGGACGCATGACGGCATATCTGGACATTGAAGACGCCCCTTCACGTCGTTGATCGGTACGGCTTCCACACCCGCGATGTTGGCTCAGCCTCGGCGCCGCCTAGCTGCCCGCCCGCAAAGGCTCCGCGATCACCCCAGGATGATCGCGGCCGGCATTCTCGAAAAACTCCGCCTCGAAGAACCCATCCTCGAAGAACTCCGCGTTCGCCCTGATGTAGTCTGCCCACTCGTCAGGGACATCGTCCGCGTAGTAGATCGCCTCTACGGGGCACACGGGATCGCATGCCCCGCAGTCAACGCACTCGGACGGGTGGATGTAGAGCGAGCGTTCGCCCTCGTAGATGCAATCCACCGGGCATTCGTCAATGCACGCCTTGTCCTTCACATCTACGCAGGGCTGCGCGATCACGTATGTCATGGCGCACTACACACCGGTGTAGACGGTCTTGCCCCAGGTGTAGAAGTCCAGGGCGGACCTGCCTTGCTCGCGGAAGGTGTTGGTGGAGGAATCCTTCACACCGCCGAAGGGGACGTTCAGGTCCAGCCCGGCAGTGGGTCGGTTGATCTTCACCACGCCGGCTTGGGCGCGAGCAGCGAAGTCCGTGGCGAGAGCCAGCGAGTCCGTGCAGATGCCGGCGGTGAGCCCATAGCGGGAATCGTTGATCGCAGCCAAGCCTGTTTCATAGTCGGCCACCTCAAGAACTGCCACCACTGGCCCGAAGATCTCTTCCGTCACGGCTGCGTCGTCGAAGGGTAGTCCGGTGAGAATCGCCGCCGGGAAGAACAGCGCGCCGGCGGGGTCGCCGTCGTACTGTCCGTGCAGGAGTGTGGCCCCGCGTTCGACGGCGGTACGCACCGCTGCCTGGTCCTGCTCGAATTGCTGCCTGCTCACCACAGCGCCCATACGGGCGTCGCCATCAAGTCCGTCGCCGGTGGTGTAGTCGGCGGCCTCCTGAACCAAAGCATCGAGGAAGGCGGAACGGATGCCGGGCGTCACGTAGACGCGGGACGTCGCTGTGCACGCCTGGCCGGTCAGGCCGAACGCGCCTGCCGCTACTACCTGCGCAGCTTTGCGGGGGTCGGCGTCATCCAGCACCAGGACACCGTTCTTGCCGCCCATTTCGAGCTGGACGCGGGCGCGCCGGGCATTGAGGATCTCCTGCAGTCCAAGGCCAACATTGGTGGAACCCGTGAACGACAAGCCGGCAATCCGGGGGTCCCGGGCCAGCGCGTCACCCACTACGCGTCCCTTGCCGTGAACCACGTTGAACACGCCGGCGGGCAGTCCGGCGTCCTGCAGGGCGCGCGCCAGGTGGGTTGTGGACAAGGGAGTTAGCTCGGCCGGTTTGATCACCACGGCGTTGCCGCTGATCAGGGCAGGCGCAGTTTTCCATGCCGGAATCGCGATAGGGAAGTTCCATGGGGTAATGAGTCCCACCACGCCCAACGGTTCGCGACGCGTCGTGACGGTGGTGTCCGGCAGGCCGCTGGGCAGGACTTCGCCGGTTGCTGCCCAGCCGAGTGAGCCGAAGAAGCGCAGCACGTCCGAGGCACGCTTGACCTCACCCTTTGCCTCCGCAAGGGTCTTGCCTTCCTCACGGACCAGATCCTCAGCGATTGCGTGTTGGCGGTCGTTGAGCAGGTTTCCGGCCGCGATGAGGATGGCTCCCCGGGCTGGTGCTGGCAGGGCCGCCCATGACGGCTGGGCTGCGGCGGCCGCGGTGATGGCGGCGTCCACGTCCTGGACGGTGCCACTGGGTGAGAGCGCTGCGACTTCGCCTGGCCGGGCCGGATTCATTCGCTGTGTGTCCGCGTCGCCGAGCCATTGGCCATTGATGAGGTGCTGGGCGGTGATCGTCTGCGGGTCGGTGATCGCCTGGGGGTCAACTGCTGTGGAAGTCATGATGTTCCTATCGGATTTAAGGGGGAGGCTAGAGGCTGCGGATCAGGCCGCCGTCGCACCTGAGCGCGACGCCGGTGATGTACGACGCCGGCGCGCTGCACAGGAAGGCGGCAGCGGCACCGAACTCGGCAGGTTCTCCATAGCGCCGGGCGGGGATGGTCTTGCGGGATTCGAGCTGGATGTCTTCGAGCGTGGTGCCGCGGCGCTTGGCGGCGGCCTGGTCAAGTTGGGTGACCCGATCGGTGGCGATGCGGCCTGGCAAGAGCAGATTCACTGTGACCTCGTCCAAGGCAACTTCTGCGGCGAGCGTCTTGAGGTAACCAGCCAGGGCAGCACGTCCGGTGTTGGAGACGGCGAGGTTGGGAAGCGGCGCTGTCACCCCGCTGGATCCGATAGCCAGGATCCGACCCCATCGCCGCTCCCGCATCCCCGGAAGTACCTGGGAAACCAAGGCGTGCTGCGGTTTGACCAGGAGATCAAAGGCCGCTGCGATGTCATCGGAGCTCAGCGTGGCTGCGGCACCGGGTTTGGGGCCTGGGCCGTTGAGGACCAGGATGTCGATGGGTCCCAGGTCCGCGACCGTCTGTTCCACCGCCGATTCGATGCCCTCGGGCGTGGTCAGGTCCGCTTCGATGGCGACGGCGTCAAAGCCGCTGTTTCCATAGGCTCCAGTCCCGTACGCGGCCTGCAGTTCAGCGACGATCTCCTTGGCACGGTCCCGACGACGGCCCACGATCGCCACGCGCACGCCTTCGGCAGCCAGGGCACGCGCCACGGCCAGGCCCAGCCCACCCGTGGAAGCAGCGACCAACGCTGTCTTGCCTGCGATTCCCAGATCCATCAGAAGCTCCTTACCGGGGCGGCGGCATTTTCAAGGGCCGACGCTGCCTCACGAAGATGCATCCCCATACTCCCGCGCAGGGCTTCGGGGAAACCCGCTGCAGGGGCGCGAACGCCGGAGTCCTTGATGAGGCCCCGTTCGCGCAGACATTCCTTTCGGATAGCCAGCGCCACCTTCGCCTGCTGCTCAAAGTTGATCAGCGGCAGATAGGGGAGCAGTTCGCGTTGGGCTGCTTCGTAACCATCCTGCTGCCATGCCCGCACACAAGCTATGAGGGCTTCAGGGTAGGAGAAACCGGTCATTGCGCCTGCTGCGCCGGCCAGCAGTTCGTCCAGCAGTCCCTGCCCGCCAAGGCCACCAAAGACGGAAACCCCGACGCCGGCACTCAGCTCCGCGATCGCGACGCTGGTGGGCGGTGCTTCGGCCTTGACAGCAATGACGAAGTCGCAGGAAGCCACCACCTTGATCAGTGCGGGTGTGGAGATAGTGACCCCACTCGCCAGCGGATAGTCCTGCAGGACCACCTTGGCGCCAGTTGCCCGGTGGATGGCATCCAAGTGCGCAATCACGGTCTCGGGTTTGGCCGAGTTAGCCTGCACCATCACAGCTGCCAGGCGTTCTCCGGCAACGTCCTGGGCAGCCCGGACTTCCTCGATGGCGGGCCTGGTAGCCAGGGCGGTCACGCCCACCACCAACGGCAGCGCAGTGCATTCGACGACGGTTTCCAGCACTTGCCGGCGTTCCTCCACCGTCAGTGCGGCTGCTTCGCCGAAGACTCCCAACACAGTGAGTCCCGTGGCGCCGATGGCCTCGTAGTGCTCAACGAGTTCGGCCAAGCTGTCCAGGTCGACGTCCAGCGTGCTGCCCTGGAATGGTGTGGCAACAACGCCCCACACTCCAGGAGTCAACGATTCACGGTGCTGCATTTCACTGTTTAGGGCTTCGGGTTTTAGGGATTCGGGCGCGACTGATGACGGCATCGGTATCTCCTTTTATTTCCTTTGAAATGGTTTTTGTTGGCGAGGCGGGTCAGTGGCAGGTCAGGTCATTGGTCCTGCCGGATCACTGAGCCGATCAACGCCCCGGCCAGATCGGCGCGCGCTTTTCCTGGAAAGCGCGCACTCCTTCAGCGGAGTCTTCACTGTCCAGCGCCGCCATAAGAGCCGGCAGTCGCAGGCCGCGGGCTTCGGTGGCCGTCAGATGGGAAGTCTGCGTGACCATCTGCTTCACGGCACGGACCGAGGTGGGTGCGCACGCCAGGACCTGGTCCACCCAACGCTGCACAGCGGCGTCGAGCTCTTCAACAGGAACTACCTCGTTGACAAGACCCATGGATTGCATCTCGGCGGCGCCTGCCTTGCGGCCTGTCAGGAGCATCCCCATGGCCTGGGTATACGGGATCCGCCGCACCAACTGGTGGATGCCGCCGTCGAGCGCTAATCGCCCAACGCGAGGTTCCGTCAAGCCGAACTTCGCGGTGTCGGTGGCCACCACGATGTCGGCACCCAGCACAATTTCCATCCCGCCACCCAGGGCGTAGCCGTTGACCTTGGCGATGACCGGGATGTCCAAGCTGGTGCGCAGGCTCAGGCCGCCGAAGCCGTTCGGGTCCAGGCTGGCCCAATACTCCAGGCCGGTCTTGTCCACGGCCGATGCCGACATGTCGGCACCAACGCAGAAGGCACGGGACCCAGCACCGGTGATGACAACCGCACGTACGGACGGGTCCTGCTCAAGCTGCGCCCAGATCTCGTTGAGCCGTGCATGCGTGGCGGCATCCACTGCGTTGAGGACGTGTTGACGATCGATGACCACCGTCGCCACGTGGTTCTCGATGGTCAGAGTGACGGTATCAACCGGCGCCTCAACTGGTGCTTGAACTGCTGTCGCCGTCATCGCAACACACCCAGCTGCTGCAGGCGCTCGATCGCCTCTTGGTCGAAGCCGTTCTCCAGCAGGACCTCCACATTGTGCTCCCCAAGTCGCGGCGCAGCCCGGCGGATAGTGGGCGGAGTAGCGGAGAGCCGAATGGGAGCGTTCAGCATCCGGACAGTGCCGACGCCGGGGTGCTCTGCTTCCACGATCATCCCGTTGGCCGCTGTTTGCGCATCCGCCAGTGCCTGTTCCAGGGTGTGGACCGGAGCATTCAGCAGCCCCTGCTCCTCAAGTTGGTGGGTCCAATACTCGGTGGTATTCGTGGCGATGCGCTCGCGGAAGATGGCTTGCAATGCCGGCTTGTTCTTGAATTGCTGCTCAAGGTTGGAGAATTCGGGCCGCTCGGTGAGGTCTTCGTCCAGGCCAAGTGCTTCAGAAATCCTGGCCAGCGGATCAGGGGTGAAACCACCCACCATGCACACCGCGCCGTCGGTAGTTTCGAAGACGCCGCTCAGCGGCATGGCGCCCCAGTTGACCTCGTAGCCACGGTTGAGCTGCATGCACGCTTCCTGCATCTGCAGGTGCAGCATGGAATCGTACATCGTCACCTCCACCTTCTGGCCCACTCCCGATGCCTCGCGTGTGCGCAGCGCCAGAAGGATGCCCTGCATGAGGTGCATGCCGGTGATGTAGTCGCACAGGGTGGTGGGGTAGATGGAGGGCTTGGCGTCATCGGATTCCCGGCGCCACATCACCCCGGAATACGCTTGCGCGATCGCGTCCTGGCCACCTTTGTGGGCGTAGGGCCCCTCAGGGCCGAAGCCCGTGCCCGAAGCCCAGATGATTCCCGGGTTCGCAGCTTTCAGGTCCTCGTAGCCGAAGCCCATCCGTTCCATGACTCCGGACCGGAAGTTGCTGACCACCACGTCTGCGTCAGCCATGAGCCGGTGCAGCACCTCACGCCCTTCGTCGGTGCGGGTGTCCACAGACACGCTGCGCTTGTTCCGGTTGATGGACAGGAAAATCGGGTTGTCCTGGCCGTCCTGGTCCGGGAAGGAATTGCGTGAAATGTCGCCGGCGCCGGGGCGTTCCACCTTGATGATGTCTGCACCGTAATCGCCCAGCAGCTGGGTGCAGGACGGGCCCATGAACACCTGGGTGAAGTCCACGATCTTGATGCCGTCCAGCGGCAGCGGTGTAACTGCCGGAGCCGCTGAGACGCCGGTGGCAGCGGCGGCGGGGGACGCCGTCGTGCTTTCAGCTTGGTCGAGGAGGACAGTGCTCATGCCGGCACCGCCTCGTTTGAGTCCACGGTAGCGTTCGACGACGGGACGTCGCCTGGGTCTGCACCATGCCGGCGCATGCCCTGCTGGATATCCAGCGCGGAAACGTCGCGCACCAACACGTTGTTTTCCACGGCGAGGGCGGCTGCGACGCCGACGGCCTGTCCCATGGCCATGCAGGGCGGGATCTCGCGCGACATTTTCTGTGCCTCGGGGGTGGCGGAATAGTGGCGACCGGCGACCAGGAGCTGGTCCACTTCCTTGGGGAGCAGCGAGCGGTACGGGTAGTAGTAGTCACGGCCGCGGGCAACGGTGTCCGCGAATTGGCGGCGCTGGGTGACGTCGTCCTTGGTCATGACATACTCGCCCTGCAGAAGGCGGGTTTGGCGGACACCCATCTGGGAGGCGACGTCCAGCATGTAGCAATTTTCGAAGCCGGGAAGGTTGGCGCGGACGTAGTCCACGGCCTCGGAGATGCGGTCCCTGGCTGCGAACTCCGCAGCCGTCATGTCCGCGGGGTCAACGCCGTCGAATCCGCTCATGTGCGGCGCGTTGCACCAGACCACGCCGTCGATGGGGGTCTTGAGCCACCAGAGTTCCCACGCGCCGCCGAGGAGACGCTTGATCTTGCGGTTGATGGCGCGCGCTTCCTTGGGGTTGGCCTGTTCGAAGGCTTCGGCGGCATTGGTGTCCACATTGCCAAGCCGGAAAACCAGCGTGGTGATGTAGTTGTCCTTGGCATAGCTGGCACCGGCGCGGGAGGCGACGTCGATGTCACCGGTGGTATCGATCACGACGTCGGCCATGAACGCTTGCGGGCCAAGTTTCGTTTCGCAGATGACGCCCTTGATCACGCCGTTGTCCACGATGGGACGGGAGAACCAGGAGTGCAGGCGGAGGTCCACGCCGGCCTCGCGCACGAGGTCGTTGGAGACGCGCTTCCAGCCGTCTGGATCGAAAGCAGCGGCGTAACAGATGGGCTTGGGGTTGGTGTGGGAGTGGAAATCGAAGGTGCCGTAGCGGCCCCACTTGTTCCAGAGTTCCTCGGAGGTCTTGCGGTCATCGGCGGGCGGAACGATTGCCAGGCCGAGCTTCTGCAAGCGCTCCACGTACTCGGAGACGATGCCTGTGACGGTGATTTCCTGGCCGTTGATCATGTCATCGAGAACCAGGACCATACCGCCGGAAGCCAGGCCGCCTAAGGATGAGTAGCGTTCCAGGAGCGTTACTTTGGCTCCTGAGCGGGCCGCGGTAACCGCCGCGGCGACGCCTGCGGGACCACCGCCGACTACCAGGACGTCGGATCGTGAGATGACCGGGGCGGTGAGGTCCGCCGTCGTAGTGCTGAGTTCAAGGGTATTCATGGGAGGTTCCTTACTTTCCGACGAAGATGCCGTTGGACCGGCGCGCGGCGAGGTAGAAAACGATGCTGAGGATGGAGAGGGCGGCCACGTAGACCGGGAAGATCCAGGTGAGGTTCAGGGACTGGAACCAGACCAGAAGGTAGGAGGCGGTGCCACCGAACAGTGCCACGCCAATGCCATAGCCCAAGGCGACGCCGGTGCCGCGGATATTCTTGGGCATCAGGGATGAGCTGACCACGTTGTAGAGGGTCATGTTCAGGACCAGGACGATTGAGCCGCCCAGGAGGACTGCTGCGAATCCGCCAATGCCCGGCTGGACGTACATCAGCATCAGGAACACGGACGGGATGGCGAGGATGCGGGTCACCAGGAACCAGCGGGACATTGCTTTGCCGTCGGCCAGCTTGCCGATGATCCAACTGCCTACTACGAGGATGATGGCCAGGATGGTGGTGAGGGCGAAGACCGCGGTGGGATCTTCCTTGAAACCGCTGCGGGCTGCGGTGGGAAGGCCAACGTTCCAGGCGTAGTTGTAGGCCTGTGCTGCCCCGACCACGAAGATGATGGCAAGGACGGAGAGCCAGTGCTTACGGACTCCGGACCACACGGCACGGGGAGTGTTGGTGGCCATTTCCTCGGCCTTGAGGGTTTCCGGCAGGGAGCGGCGGAGATAGAGGACGACAAAACCGAAGGCAGCGCCGATGATGAACGGTACGCGCCAGCCCCAATCGGCCATGGCTGCGCCGCCGAGGACAAGGCTGCAGAGGAAACTCACCAGCGAGGCCAGCAGGATGCCGATGTTCACGTAGAAGGACATGATGCCGGCCACGTAGCCTTCGCGGCCTTCCGGGGCGAGCTCAACGGCGTGGGAGGTGGAGAGTGGGGCTTCGATTCCTGTGGAGATACCCTGCAGGACGCGGCACACCAGCAGGATGACGCCGGCCCAGGCGCCGATAGTGGCGTAGTTGGGCGTGATGGCAATGATCAGCGTGGTGCCGGCCATGAGCATGATGGACAAGAGCATTACTCGACGCCGGCCGATTCGGTCTGCGAGCGTCCCGAGCAGAATGCCGCCCAAGGGACGGAAGGCGAACCCGACGGCGAACACGGCCAGTGCGTTCAGTGTGGCGGAGAGTGGCTCTGTGTTGGGGAAGAAGTTCGGTCCAATGAAGGCTGATAGGAGGCCGAAGACCATCCAGTCGTACCATTCAAGCGCGTTGCCGAGGCCCAGACCCAGCAGTCCTTTGCGGACCTGGGGAGTGAACTTTGGGCTCCGTGTGGGGGCGGAGTTGCTGGTGCTTGGTGACGGGACGACGTTGTCCGTCGTTTGGGTGTTGAGCATGGAAGTGTCCTTACGCTGACGCCCCGGAGGGCGTGGGAGGGTATGACGCAGGAACGCCTGTTGGAAGAGGCGTCTTGTGCGAAAGTGGCAAGGATTGTCTGCGGCCACGGTTCGTGTCCGGACAGTTAAGGGAAAACGCTGGCGCCGTTGAGGGGCAGCAGTGTTACCACGCGTGTGGTGCGTTGACCCAGATGGCTACGCATACCTCTTCGTAGCTGTTTTTGTACCAGTGGGGGATCTCTGAGGAGTAGGTGATCGAGTCGCCCTCTTCAAGGCTGTAGCAGACGCCGTCCAGATAGACGTCCTTACGGCCGGAGATGATGTAGCAGAACTCTTCACCGCTGTGGGTAAAAGGGGTTGCGCTGGTGTCGTGCCCTGGGGGCGTGCTGATCCACTGCGCTTCGATGCTTCCGTCGCGGTTGGGAGTCAGCAGTTCGTGTACGGCTTCGCCCACGGATTCACGGGTGACGTTCTTCAGGTTGCGTCGCTCGGATCTGCGGACCACCGGTGAGGTGGACTGGTCCTGGCCTATGAAGAATCTCCCTACGGGGATGTCCAGGCCGTGGGCCAATTGGGCCAGCGTGGTGAAGGAAGGGTTGGCCATTCCCCGTTCGATTTGGCTGACGATCGCCTGGCTGAGGCCGGTGATGTCCGAGAGCTGGGCGAGGGTCATGCCCTTTGCCTTGCGCATGGTGCGCACCTTGTTCCCCACAGTTGCCAGCARTTCGCTGGTGGCTGGCGGTGCAGGAGTCTCGGTAGTCATTGCCGCATCCTTCGTTGGTGAGCTAACTCACACAACTATAGTGAAGATTTTTAGCGAGTCAATGGTTTTCTTTATTTTCGTGAAGATCTTTACGAAAGCGAGGGTTGGAGTTCGCAGATCGTTCCGAAAACGAAGGCCTCAATCAGCTCCACCTGCGGCCGAAGTTCCTGAAGGTGCCCGGCGTTGGGGAGGAGCCTGATGCTGATTTCCAGTTCGGTGGCCAAGCGGCGCATGCAGATGGCGCCCACCATGTGGCTTGATGTCTTCAGGCTCAGCACCGCGTCCATGGCATCTTCCATGTCCAGGTTGTTCAGGGCATGATGCAGCCGATCAACCCGCCACGGCAGGAGATCTATGTAGTTGCGGACGAACGTTCTGACGATGGATGGGTCTCCGCCAAGTTCTGCCTGGAGTTCGGTGAGGATGGTGGGATCAACCAGTGAGTCTGTGCACTCGTCATACTCAGACACCAAACCCCTCCCGCCTCCGAACAATAGATTCACGATTCAACAGTAGGCTCCGGGGAACTCTGGGGGCGCCGGAAAAGCAAAGCTTGATCCAATCTTGAGCGGACTCAGAGGGAGTCTTGATCGAAGCCCCCGAAAGTAAGTAAAGGAAATGGAGTAATCGCTGGATCGGGGGATCAAGGCGTGGGTAAAGGAATGGAAATCAGCATGAACGGTGGTGTTCGACCCTCGCTGGGTCTCATGGTCATCATCGTGTTGTGCCTGACGGTCCTGCTGGGTATTGGTGGAACGTCAGCGTATGCGTTGTGGGAGCAGGGCTCCCACGCCGGCAATGATCACTCAGACTCCGCTGGGACTTCTGGGACTGCCGGGAGTGTCGGCTCCAAGGCACCGTAGGGCGGACTGCCCTCCACATACCCCTCCAAGAACGCAGTCAGCCGTTCTTCGAGCACGGAGCTATCCCGCAGTTCGCACTCCCACACCGTCAACACGTCCCAACCGGTAGAGCGCAATTGTTCCCTCTGAGCAAGATCGCGTTCACGGGTCCGAGTGCGCTTGGTCTCCCAGAACTCCGCATTGGCAGTGGGCGCATGCAGGCCCACCTTGCAATCATGGAAGTGCCAGAAGCAGCCGTTGACGAAAATGACCTTGCGACGGCTCGAGAACACCAAATCAGGCCGGCCCGGCAGCTTGCTCCCACCAGCTTGCCCGTGCAGCCGATAGCGGTACCCCTTGGCATGCAGGAGTTTCCGGACCAGTAACTCGGGCTTGGTGTTTTTGCCCCTGATCCTGGACATGTTTCGGCTGCGCTGCTCCGGCGTCAGCAAGTCCCGGCTCTCGCCCATAAAGTCCAGCCTACCCACCCAAATTCGCTATGGGTGGGTGACGCTGACCGTCCGTGGAGCCTGGAATGACAGCAGCCGCAGCCATTCCGGGTTGGGGTCCAGGAGCCGGACCCCCTTGAGTGCCGCGGTTGTCTCCTGAACCACGACGGCGGCCTCCAGTTCCGCCAGTTTCGCACCTAGGCAGCGATGGATTCCTGAGCCAAAAGCCAGGCCGTAGGGGGTGGGTCCCTGATGGTCGGTGCCTTCCCCGGCAGGTTCTCCAGTGCCTTCCCCGGCTGCCCACGGAAAGCCGTGGTTCCCTGTCAGCTCCACCAGGATTTCTTCCCCCGCATGAATGCGCTCACCGTTGAGCTCGGTATCGCGGGCGGCCACCCGGCGCCACGTAGGCACGGAAGATTCAGTGGCCAGCACATGCCGAACAATGTCCCGCGCCTTGGCGCCGGAGGAGGCCTCGTCCCAGGAAATTCCCCGGGAGCCCTCGGCCAGACGGAAGAGCGTTGTGCTGATGAGCTGCGTGGTGGTTTCCTGACCCGCGATGAGCAGGAAGTAGCCCAACGAACAGATCTCCGGCGTACTAAGCCCATGGTCTGAGAGTGCCCTGAACAGGTTTGGTTCCGGGGCGGCTACGGACTCAAGGACCAGTTCGCGCAGCCAGGTGTAGAAGTCCGCCGCGGTGTGGGCCAGCTCGAGTTGCCGTCCGGGATCCGGCCATCCCCAGAACAGCTCAAGGGAGTCCAGGCTCCACGCCTTTAACTGGGGGAGGTCGCGGACGGGAAGGCCCAGCATTTCCAGCATGATGATTGCCGGGGGATAGGCGGCCACTGCCTGAACCAGGTCAACGTGTCCTGCAGAGTTGAGGAGCTGGGCTGCGGCCGCGGCTGACTCCCGCGAGAGCTGCCTAATGCGCGGTTCCATGGCAGCAACCTTGGCGGGAGTGAAGAAGCCCGCAACCACCTTGCGGGTGGCAGCATGCGATGGGGAGGCGTTGCTGGCCAGGACGGGTGGAAGGGCGAAGCGTGCCTTCTGCAGGACGCGGAGGGCCTGACCGGTCAGGGGCGTCACGGCCAGGAGCGCGTTGGCTGGGCTGAAGTCGTCAGGCCGATGAAGGACCTCGCGGACGGTATCCGGATCGCGCAGCACGTTGTAGGGGCAGGTGGTGATGGTGCTCATGCCGGCACCCCCGCAAGCCAGAAGGCTGCCTGTTCGCGGAAGACCTCGGGATCCATGCCAGCGGCTTCATGCCGGATGGCACCCAGCAGGGGGACAGGCCAGTCGGAGATGGTGGCACGGTTGCTTCGCTCCACTGCGCCGGGGACCGCGGGCCAGCTGCCAAGCACAACACCGAGCACCGGCAGGCCCCTCCGATCAAGGGCTTCGAGCGTCAGCGCCGTGTGGTTCAACGTGCCCAGCGACGGCCGCGCCACAACGGCGAAGCCAGCCGAATCACCCAGGAGGGTTCCGAGGTCAGCCAGCGTCCCGCCGTCGTGGTCCAACTCCACCAGCACCCCGCCGGCACCTTCCACGAGGACGTGGTCATGCGTGTTGGCTAAGGCACGGATTCGCTGGGCATGCGAAGCAAGAGCCGGCAGCACCACCTCGTCACAGGCAGCAGCGGGGACGGGAGCCAGTGGCTGTTCCAGCACGACGCCAGCCTCAGCTGTGAGGGGGCCGGCAAGCCGCACTACTTCCGTGCAGTCCGAATCGCCGTCGACGTTGCCGCTTTGGCAGGGCTTGTAGACCGCCACCGAGCAACCGCGCTGCTTGAGGGCTGTGGCGAGTGCCGCCGTCGTAATGGTCTTCCCGACGCCGGTATCGGTACCGGTCACCAGGATGATGCGGGGAAGTTTCATGAGGTTCGCTCCAGGATGTCGCGCAGCACTGCGCAGGCGTGGTCGAGGTCGGTAGGGGTGAGGTTTGCCCGGGCTGTGAGTCGCAAGCGGGAGACGCCGTCGGGCACTGAAGGTGGCCGGAAACATCCCACCTGGACGCCGGCAGCGTACGCGGCCTGGCTCGCAGCCAAGGCGGCTTCCGCTGAAGGCATGGGGATGGATTGAACTGCTCCGGCAGAGCGTTCGACGGCGGTTGAGCGTCCCAGCGCGGGTTGGAGTTGGGCTGCGAGTGCGGCTGCGTTGTGGTGGACAGCCGCGGCACGCCAGGGTTCCTGCTGGATGATCCCGACGGCGGCCATGGCAGCGGCCGCTGCGGGCGGGGCCAACGCGGTGTCGAAAATGAAGCTCCGCGAACGGTTCACCAAGTGCTCCCGCAGCAGGCGGGAACCGAGCACCGCGCCGCCCTGGCTGCCCAAGGCTTTGGACAGGGTGGCGGTGCGGACGACGCCCGGATGGTCCGCCAGGCTGGTGCCAGCTACCGCGCCGCGCCCTTGAAAGGGTCCAAGGCCGGCAACTCCCAGGCTGTGGGCCTCGTCGATCAGCAGCACTGCATCGTGTTTCTGGGCGAGGCTGAACAACTCCTGTAGTGGAGCAGCGTCGCCGCCGACGCTGTAGATGGACTCCACCACAACAAGGGCTCGTGGCTGTGTCCGTCCCTCCAGGAGGCGTGCCGCGTCGGCAATGTCATTGTGCTTGAAGTCCCGGACCTCGGAGCGGCTCAACCTAAAGCCATCGATCAAGGAGGCATGGCAGTGCTCGTCCGCCACAATCAACGTTCCGGGACCACCCAAAGCCGTGGTGACACCCAGATTGGCGAGGTAGCCGGAGGAGAACACCAGCGCGGCCTCGGCTCCCGTGAACAGGGCAAGGTGGTGCTCCAACTCAAGATGCAACTCCGTGGTGCCGGTGACCAGCCGGGACGATGCAGCGCCAGTGCCCCAGCGCCTGATCGCGTCCGTGGCAGCCTCTGCCAGTCGTAGATCCGTGGACAGGCCCAGGTAATCGTTGCTGGCGAGGTCGATCATCAGGCGGTGCCCACCTTCTTTGCCCGGGGCTCCGTCTTTGCGCTGTCCGCCCTCTTTTCCCGCGGCGCCCTGCGGGCCACGCACCGTCGGCTTCCGCACCAGCCCGCGGCGCTCACGGACCTCTGCCTGCTGCTCCAGCCAAGCGGTCATGGAGACGCTCATGCTCGTGCCCCCAGCCTGGTTGCGGCCGCGGAGACTGCCGCCACCATGCCCGCGGTGATGGTCCTGATCTGGGACGTGGAGCTGATGTACGGCGGCATCGTGTAGACGAGGTTACGGAAGGGGCGGATCCACACTCCCCGCTCGATCGCAGCCCGGGTCACTGCAGCGACGTCCACTGCGTCCACCAACTCAATGACGCCCACCGCGCCGATAGTGCGGACGTCCATCACGCCGTCGAGCGCCAACGCAGGGGCCAGGCCCTCCGCGAGCCCTTGGCCGATGCGGTCAACGTCCCCCCGCCAATCCCCGTCCCGCAGCAGTCCGAGGCTCGCATTGGCCACGGCGCAGGCGAGCGGGTTGCCCATGAACGTGGGGCCGTGGAGCAGCGCACCAGCACCACCGCCAGAGACCACGCGGGCAAGCTCAGCTGTGCACAACGTTGCAGCCAGAGTCATGTACCCACCGGTGAGGGCCTTGCCGACGCACAGGATGTCCGGGACAACGTCGGCATGGTTCGCCGCGAATAACTCTCCCGTTCGCCCGAAGCCCGTGGCGATCTCGTCCAGAATGAGCAGCAAGCCGTGCGCATCAGCTATCTCACGCAGGATCCGCGCACACTCCGCCGGGTAAATGAACATCCCGCCGGCCCCCTGCAGGACAGGTTCCACAATGACCGCCGCAAGCTCATGGGAATGCTCACGTGCCAGCGCCTCAACAGACGATCGCCACTCACTGATGTCTGTTGGTGTGGCAGTCGCCGCGGCTGGGGGACGCGGCGCAAAGACGTTGCGCGCCAGCAAACCGGGGAACGCGGAATGCATACCGTCAACGGGATCACAGACGCCCATCGCCGCGAACGTGTCGCCGTGATAACCGCTGCGGACCGTCAGGAAACGCTGCCGTTGAGGACGCCCCGAGGCCGTCTGGAACTGCACCGCCAGCTTCAGAGCAACCTCCACCGAGATGGAACCGGAATCAGCCAA
The DNA here is from genome assembly GCF_056394745.1 of Paenarthrobacter sp. 10N417. Classification (NCBI taxonomy): domain Bacteria; kingdom Bacillati; phylum Actinomycetota; class Actinomycetes; order Micrococcales; family Micrococcaceae; genus Paenarthrobacter; species Paenarthrobacter sp. 10N417. Next base: position 103,901 of record NZ_JBFTIL010000014.1, on the reverse strand, counting down.
AAACACACGCTCTAACTGACGGCCAGGCTCGCCGGGTGCCAGCGCCAGCAGATTCTCGGCAAGATCCACGGCAGGCTGATGCGTCAATCCGCCGAACATCACATGGCTGAAGGAGCCCAGCTGACGCTGAACCGCGGCGTCCAGCACAGGATGGCGGTACCCATGGATCACCGACCACCACGACGACATCGCATCCAGCACCTCATGCGTGCGGCCGTCCTCGTCCCGCAGTCTCAACGCCACGCCGTCGGCCGCTTCAACCTCCCAGAGCGGCAGCGTCCCGGACGCCGGAGCGTAAGGATGCCACAGGCTCGCCCGGTCGCGCTCGATCAGCGAACTCATTGGGACACCCGTCCATGACGTGAGCACTCCGCCGACCAACCCAGCGGCGTCACCTGAACCTTCATCCGGCGGCGGCACTGCATGCAATAGCGGGGCGGCTCCATCGCCAAGCGTTGCTGGCAGCCCTGGTGCGGGTCCGACGTCGGGTGCGGGTCCGACGTCGGGTGCGGGTCCGACGTCGGGCGCTCGCCGTTGGTGCCTTTATCAGCGGTGCCTTGGCTAACAGTCCCGCCGCAGTGCCCGCAGTATTCCGCCGTCACGGCGTCCGCCGCGGTCATAGCGACTTCTGGAGTTCCTTGATGGGCATGTTGAGCTCCACCAGGAGGTTGAGGTCGGCGGTGGCCGGGCGGCCCAGGGTGGTGAGGTAATTGCCGACGATCACGGCATTGATGCCGCCGAGCAGGCCTTCGCGGGTGCCGAGGTCGCCTAGGGTCAGTTCGCGGCCGCCAGCGTAGCGGAGCACCGTCCGTGGCATGGCGAGCCGGAAGGCGGCGATGGCGCGGAGGGCGTCCTTGCCGTCCATGATGCCCTGGTTTTCCAGCGGCGTTCCCGGACGCGGATTGAGGAAGTTCAGGGGAACTTCGTGAGGTTCCAGGACGGCCAACTGGGCGGCGAGTTCAGCCCGCTGTTCCAGGGTTTCACCCATTCCGATCAGGGCGCCGCAGCACAATTCCATGCCGGCGGCCTTGACCATGTTGCAGGTGTCCAGCCGTTCCTCGTAACTGTGCGTGGTGACGACCTCGGGGAAGTAGCTGCGGGCGGTTTCGAGGTTGTGGTTGTATCGGTGCACGCCCCACTCGGCCAGCTGGTCAACCTGGCGCTGGGTCAACATTCCCAGGGAACACGCGATGTTGATATCAACTTCCTCGTTGATGCGGTCGATCGCGAACTTGATTTGGTTCATGAGCTTGATGTCGGGGCCACGCACAGCTGCGACGATGCAGAACTCGGTGGCACCGGTGGCGGCTGTTTCCTTGGCGGCCTTCACCAGCTCCGGGATGTCCAACCACACGCCTCTTACCGGGCTGTCAAAGAGCCCGGACTGGCTGCAGAAGTGGCAGTCTTCGGGGCAGCCGCCGGTCTTGATGGAGATGATGCCCTCAACCTCCACGTCCTCGCCGCAGTGCTTCAGCCGGACCTCGTGGGCGAGCTGCATGGCAGCCGGAATTGCTTCGTCTGGAAGTTGGAGGATCTCCACAAGCTGGGCTTCGTTGAGGCCCTCACCACGCTCAAGGACCTGCTCGCGTGCGATGTCCAGGATGGCGTAGGCAGAGGCCTCTTGGGTCAGTTGGGTCGTCATGGACTTGACGGTATCCGCGAGCGCGCATCGCGATTTTGTGGGGTCCGCACAAAGTGGCGTCGCGGATTTTGGAGCGCCCTTATGGCTCGTGGGCGAGACGGCTGGTGCAGAAGTTACAGCTGTGAAACATCGTTGTGACTGATTTGACCCGCTGCGTGACTAGCGTCGTTGGCGAAGCACCGACCACGAATCTCGAAAGTGAGCACGGATGAGCGACGTTCTGACAGACACCCAAAGAACTACGACGGCGGGGAACGCCGATGCGATGAGCGCAGCGAAGGAGAGCCTGGAAGATTACACACTCCGGTTCGCCCCACGCTCTTACCGGAAGTGGAGCGCCGGTGTAGTGGCAACCAGTGCTCTTGGCGGGATCGCCTACCTGGCTGACTTCTCTATCGGGGCAAACATCGGCATCGCCTACGGCACCGTGAACGCCATTTTCGGCATCATCGTGGCCGCGGTGATCATCTTCGCCACGGGCTTTCCACTCGCTTACTACGCCGCCCGCTACAACATCGACCTCGATCTCATCACCCGCGGGTCAGGCTTTGGCTATTACGGTTCAGTGGTCACGAACATCATTTTCGCGACCTTCACCTTTATCTTCTTTGCCCTCGAAGGCTCCATCATGGCTCAGGGCCTGCAACTGGGGCTCGGCGTCCCGCAATGGCTTGGGTATGCGGTGTCCACCATCATCATCATTCCGCTGGTGATCTACGGGATGAAGACGCTGGCTACTTTGCAAGTGTGGACCACGCCCTTGTGGTTGCTGCTCATGGTGGTTCCCGTTGGCTACCTGCTGCTCTCACACCCTGAAAGCATCGACGCCTTCTTTGCTTACACCGGTGCTTCGGGCGAGGGCGGTACTAATCTCGCCTCTGTGATGCTGGCTGCCGGCGTCTGCCTCTCCCTGATGGCCCAGATAGCAGAGCAGATCGATTACCTGCGTTTCATGCCACCCAAGACCGCCGAGAACAAGGGTGCTTGGTGGCGTGCCGTAATTCTTGCAGGACCCGGCTGGGTTATTTTCGGTGCCATCAAGCAGATTGTGGGCATGTTCATTGCGATCTACTTGATCGCCAGGCTCGATCCCGCCGCCTCCGTCCACGCCAACGAACCCGTCCACCAGTTCCTGGGCGTGTACCAGGAGATGATGCCGGCGTGGCTCGCGATGTCCCTTGCCGTTGTGCTGGTGGTTATTTCGCAAATCAAGATCAACGTCACCAATGCCTATTCCGGCTCGCTGGCCTGGACCAATTCGTTCACCCGCATCACCAAGACCTACCCCGGCCGGATGGTTTTCGTGGTGGTCAACCTGGTGATTGCGTTGATCCTCATGGAGTCGAACATGTTCGAGTTCCTCAACACGATCCTGGGGTTCTACGCGAACTGTGCCATGGCCTGGGTGGTCACTGTGGCGTCGGATATCGCGATCAACAAGTATCTCTTGAAGATCTCGCCCAAGGTTCCTGAGTTCCGCCGGGGCATGCTCTACGCCGTCAACCCGGTCGGTTTCGTTTCGATGCTGGTGTCCGCAGGCATCTCCATCGCGGTCTTCTTTGGGGCTTTCGGGGTTGGAGTCCAACCGTATTCGCCGATCTTCGCCGTCGGCCTGGCTTTGGTACTTCCGCCGGTCCTGGCTTTGGCGACGCGTGGCCGCTACTACCTGCGCCGCACCGACGACGGAATTGATCTGCCCATGTTCGACGCCGATGGAAACCCCAGCGACGAGAAGCTCCTCTGCCACGTCACCGGCCTTGAGTTCGAACGCCCGGACATGCTCCGCTCAGGCCAGGATGGGCCCGACGGCGAACCCCGCTTCATCTCTTCCCTCGCCTTGTCTACGGACAAGTCGGGCGCCCTGGTGCTGCCAGCTCAGAAATAGGCGCGCTTGACCCAACTGGGGGACAGCACATGTTCCTATGAGCCCTCATAGCGACGATTGCTGTCCCCTAGTTGGGCTGACGCTGCGCACGAATAGTCAGGATGCTTAGAATGAGGCATGGCACAGGACGAGCGCAACGAAGAGACAGGGCCGACCGAGGAATCCGAGAACGCCGAGTCAACAACTGACCTCGACGAAGACATCGCCATGGCTTTGGAAAACCACGTCCTTAACCCGGCGGAGGATCCTGAAGATGCGTCGGATCCACGGACTATGTATCCGTCGGGGGAGTTCGAGCCGCAAACCCAGGACTATCCGGGCTGGACCGAGGCAATGATCCCGCGGCCGGACCACGGGGAGCATAGCTATGTGGGCCATCATCGCATGATGGGATTCCGGACCTTGATTACGGGCGGCGACAGCGGGATCGGGAAAGCCGTGGCCATTGCCTTCGCCCGTGAAGGTGCAGATGTGGCGTTCACGTATTTGCCGGAAGAGGAGCAGGACGCCGAATTGACCGTCCAGCTGATCGAGGCCGCGGGCAGCCGTGCCCTCGCGCTTCCAGGGGATCTGCGGGACGAGGAATTCTGTCAGGAAGTCATCGCCCAAACCCTCCAAGAATTCGATGGCCTGAACGTCCTGGTGAATAACGCAGGGTTCCAAATGACTACGAGCCAGGGGATCGAAGACCTTGGCAGCGAACAGTTCGACCGGACCTTTAAGAGCAATGTCTATGCACTCTTCTGGCTTACCAAAGCGGCCCTGCCGCACTTGCAGCCAGGGGCCTCGATCATCAACACCTCATCGATCCAGGGTTACCATCCGAGTCCCTCGCTGATCGATTACGCCGCCACCAAGGCAGCCATCAACAGCATGACGTTCTCGTTGGCAGAATCCCTGGGCCCCAAGGGAATCCGGGTCAATGCCGTAGCTCCCGGGCCGGTGTGGACGCCCTTGCAGCCACCAACACAGCCGGAGGAGAAGATCGTAAAGTTCGGCCAGGACACACCTCTCGGCCGGGCCGGTCAGCCTGCTGAACTTGCCGCCACGTATGTCCTGCTGGCAACAGACGAGTCCAGCTACATTTCCGGATCAGTCATTGGAGTGACCGGCGGAAAGCACCTCGCCTAAGCCGCCAGCCACCGGTTCCCTCCGGTCAAGAGGATCGTCCAAGAAGTCAGGGCTTGAGCACCACCTTGATGCAGCCGTCCTGCTTCTTCTGAAATTTCTCGTACAAGTCAGGTGCATCGTCCAGACCACCTGTGTGGGTGACCAGATGCATGACTCCCAGCGGATCGGCGTCGTCCTCTACCAAGGGGAGCAGCTGGTCAGTCCACCTGCGGACGTTGCATTGCCCCATGCGGAGTTGAACTTGTTTGTCGAACATGGTCATCAGTGGCATGGGATCGGCCTGGCCCCCGTAAACGCCACTGAGCGAAATAGTCCCGCCGCGCCGCACCAGATCCACTGCCGTGTGGAGGGCAGCAAGGCGGTCCACGCTCATGGTCTCCATGGCTACCTGTGCCGGCTTGTCAGGGAGCAGGGAAACGGCCCGATGCAGGAATGAGGCCACTGGTGAGCCGTGGGCTTCCATGCCCACGGCATCCACCACCGCGTCCGGGCCCCGGCCGAGGGTCTCCTCGCGGATCTGCGCGGCGACGTCCGGGCTGTAATCCATGGTCTCCACTCCGTGTGCTTCCGCCATTGCCCGGCGCTCAGGAACGGGATCCACACCAATGACTCGGAAACCCTTGTGGACGCCAATTCTGGAGGCGAACTGGCCCACAGGACCGAGTCCCAGCACTGCCAAGGTGCCGCCCTCGGGGACGTTGGCGTATTCGACGGCCTGCCATGCAGTGGGAAGGATGTCCGAGAGGAACAGGTAGCGTTCGTCGGGGAGGTCGGAATCTACTTTGATGGGCCCATAGTCGCCGAAAGGTACACGCAGGTACTGTGCCTGGCCGCCTGGGACGGAGCCATAGAGTTCTGAGTATCCAAAGAGCGCAGCCCCTGTGCCCTTGGCTTTGACCTGCGTAGTTTCGCACTGCGATTGAAGGCCTTGGTTGCACATATAGCACCGACCGCAGGAGATGTTGAAGGGCACAACTACCCGGTCGCCCTTCTGGAGCCGGTGGACCTCTGAGCCCACTTCTTCGACGATTCCCATGGGTTCGTGGCCGATGACGTCGCCCTTGTGCATGTACGGGCCGAGGACTTCGTAGAGGTGCAGGTCCGAGCCGCAAATGGCTGAAGATGTTATTCGGACAATCACATCCGTTGGTTCCTGGATGGTGGGATCGGGGACATCAATAACGCTCAGCGAGCGCCTTCCCTGCCACGTCACTGCTTTCACAATCGCTCTCCCTGCTTTGGGGGCTGGAGGTGTCCCGCGCTGCAGGAGACCTTCCCAGCGAAGCAGAGTTGGCAGCGGCGCACAAGGTCTCCAGTAGCCTCGACAGCCCCTGATGCCCGGCCTACATTGATGGCTATGAGCGAAGAATCGAGCGAACCGGATCAAACACCTTCCGAAACCTCAGCGCCTACTGAAGCTTCAAAACCCGCGGCACCTGCCGACGTCGAGCATGAGGACAGCAGCCGCGGGACGGGTGACTTCACTACCGAAGTGGACCCTACGTTCATCCCCGATGAAAGCGGCGAGACGCCGGAGGAGAAGCGCGCCAGGGAGCATCCAGAGCCGACGGGTAGCTAAACTCGCTTCTAGGCAATCAAACAGCGGACGACGGCGGCCCTCCGGTGACTGCGTCGGTCACCTGCGCCTTCGATTTAGTAAGTAACCTGATAATTGGTGTTAAGCTGGTAGGAGATAACTGTCCACGTGATCAGAAAGCGTTTGGAACGAACACGGGATGGGTACAACTTTGGGTACTAAGCACAGCGTGGGCTAGGGACGGCGCCCAAACAAAGCCGTTCACGAGGGAGGCAATCCACATGGATACGGGGCAACTGGTATTGATCATCGTGTTGGCCGTCGTCGTAGTCGCAGCTGTGATCATTGCGGTGGTAGTTGGGCGCAAGAAGAAGGCCGAAGTCAATCGCCGTCGCGCAGGGGAATTGCGCGAGAAGGCAGACCAGGAAGCCGTCGGCGCACATCAGGCGAAGGCCCAGTCGGCACAAGCCGAAGCAGCGGCGGTTCAGGCGGAAGTCGAGGCTAACCGGCTCCGGCGCGAAGCAGACCGGCACGCGGAGAAGGCCCAAGAAGCCAGCGGGCGCGTTGAGGAGCACCTGCGCCACGCCGACAAAGTGGATCCCGATGTCAGGACTGGCCGCGACCGGGAGCACGATACGGATCGTGGACGTGACCGTGACATGGATACACGGGACATGGATACAAGCGACGAACGGATGACACGGGATCGCTCGGCACGGGAAGGCGCCGTCAGGGAAGAGCCTTTGCGGGAGGCTTCTACGAGGGAAGGCTCTACGCGGGAGGGCTCTACCCGGGACGGTTCTGTGCGGGACGGTTCCAGGCGGGACGGAGATAGGAACGTGTAAGTTCCTACGGTGAAACGGAGGCAGGAAGTGAGCATCGTGGTAAGGCGACCGGGACAGGTGCGCTCGATGGATTCAAGGCAGAACAGGCATGCAGTTGACGTTGTTCTTGGCCATTTGGGCGAGATCGGCCCAGCAGTAGCGGCCCTGCGTCGTGAATCGTCGCGGCTCGCTGAATGGGGAGAAGAACTGGCCCGTGTCCGTCTTCGTGGCGGCAGCGTGTTTGCTGCCGGCAGCGATGGCTCTGCGCACGAAGCACAGAGATTCACCTCCGAACTGGCGGCCCACGACCCCAGAGATGGTTCTGCCTTCAAGGCCATATCTGTCAGCAATAGCCCCAACGACGGGGCCCGCGGAAGCATCAGTGACCAGATTCCAGGCTTGGTCCGGCGCGGCGACATCGTAGTGTTGCTCGCCGCCAAGGGAATCACGGACGATCTCCGCGAGGCCGCTGCCGCGGCGAAAGCTGCCGGAGCGCGGGTGTGGGCGTTGACTGGCAAGGAGTCCAAGGACCTTGCCCAGGCTGTCAACGAAGCAATTTGCATCGACACGGATCCGCCCCATGCCGAAGAAGCGCATCTGGTTGCCGTCCTGGCTCTTTGCGAGTGCTTCGACGACTCTATGAGGCTGCGCGGCCAGGGCTAAGCCATGTGATCTGCCACTCATTCGGAATAGTTGCATACGCTGCACAGTTGCCCAGAGTGAACCCCGATTCATTCTGAAAGGAACTGCGCATGCTGTTTTCCCCCTTGGCCCTTGGTGAGCTGGAACTTCCCAACCGACTGGTGATGGCGCCGCTGACCCGGCTGCGGGCCGGCGCCGACGGAATTCCGGGTTCACTGATCGCCGAGCACTACCAGCAACGCGCCTCCCTTGGGCTGATTGTCAGCGAGGGAACGTACCCGACGCCGGCCGGTCAGTCGTACCCGGGTCAGCCGGGACTGGTAACGGAAGCGCAGATTGCAGGCTGGAAGACGGTCACCGACGCCGTTCACTCTGAAGGCGGACGTATTTTTGCCCAGATCATGCACGGTGGACGCGTTTCCCACGCGGACATCACGGGTGGCCACGAAATCGTGGGCCCGAGTGCCGTTGCCATCGACGGCGATGTCCGCACTCCGAACGGCAAGCAGGCATACCCGGTGCCGCGCGAGCTCCGCACGGACGAGCTTCCGGGAGTCATCCAGGAGATTGTGACCGCCTCGAAGAACGCCATTGAGGCAGGATTCGACGGCGTGGAACTCCACTCCGCCAACGGTTACCTGCTGCATGAATTCCTTGCGCCCAACTCGAACGTCCGGACCGACAGCTACGGTGGCTCCCCGGAGAACCGCGCCCGGTTCGTGATCGAGACCGTCAATGCCGTGGTCGAGGCACTGGGCGCCAACCGCGTGGGCATCCGGATCTCCCCGGAACACAATGTGCAGGGCATCGCCGAGACGGATGCCGCGGACGTCCGCGCCACCTACGAAGTGCTGGTGGAGACCATTGCGCCGCTTAACCTGGCGTACCTGAGCATCCTGCACCACAACCCGCAGGGCACCTTGGTCCAGGATCTTCGCCAGCGCTTCAATGGCACGTTCCTGGTGAACACCGGCTTCAGCGAAATCACGACACGCGATGAAGCCCTGGCAATCGTCGCCGATGGCCTCGCCGATGCCGTTGTGGTGGGCCGCCCGGCCATTGCCAACCCGGACCTCGCCCGCCGCTGGCGTGAAAGCCTCCCGCTCAACGAGCCCGATGCCTCCACCTTCTACGGCGAGGGCGCCGAGGGCTACACGGACTACCCCTTTTACGCGAACTAAAGCGCAGCACCCCAGGCAAAATCCGACGTCGGCACTCACCGGAGTGCCGACGTCGTGGTTTAACGTGTGGCCACCCAAGTAAGTCGCAGTTGAGCGCGTTTTGAGTGCTCAGAAGGCGCTCAACTGCGACTTACTTGGGTAAGTCACGTCCTGCTTCCTATAGGATTTGTGGCATGTCTGAACCTTCGCCGGCTCTTCCCCGCCCGGGCTTTCCCGTCAGCCGCCAGGTGTTGGCCGATCACGTTTATGAAGCCCTCCTCGAGTGGCTCATGGATGGTCGGCTCGAACCCGGGGCCGCCGTCAGCATCGACGGAATGGCGCGGGAACTGGACGTTTCTCCCACCCCGGTGCGTGAAGCGTTGGCGCGACTGGAGCATACGGGCATGGTGCGGCGCGTGGCGTTGAAAGGGTATCGGGTAGCTCCCGTGTTCACACGCGAGGATTTCGCTGAACTCATGGAAGCCCGGCTTTCGATTGAGCCCGTGAATGCCCGCCTTGCGTGCGAGCGCATGACTTCCGAGGGCCTGGACGCCCTGAAGCAAGCGGTCGAGGATCTCAAGACTGCACCCCGGGGCGGCACGTTTGCTGAGTACCGCAGCTACCTTGAGGCTGACGAGCGCTTCCACCAATTGATCGCGGCGCAAGCCAGGAACCAGTTCCTGCTCGCCGCTTACAACACTTTGGGCGGGCAGATCCAGCGCTTCAGGTTGTTTGGGGGAGTGGGGATCACAGATGCAGAGCAGGCTATCGCCGAGCACCAAGCCGTCCTCGACGCGATGACGAGCGGGGACCCCGGGAAAGCGGCCGACGCAATGGTCAATCACGTGGAAAAGGTGCGGGGTCGGGCCATTACTGACGCGCCGGAGGACTGAATACTGCTGCTTGATAAGGGCTCGCCGCTGGTGCGGCGGGCCTTTTTCATGCGCTGAGTGAGCCCCTTCACAGACATATGTAAGACATATAGGATCTAGGAAGTTTCGCGAAAAGGGTTGACAGCTTTGCTTGGATCGTAAATCCTATAGGAAACAGGATTCCACGAAGGAGTGATCATCATGGCGTATACCGCCGAGAATTGGCCCATCACCGCGGCCCTCCTGCAGTTCCCCGGGGCAGACGCTGCAGGACAACACGTGAACGACGCCGATGCTTCCGTTTGGGCTGCCGTCCTGCAGGAAGTGAAGGAGGCGGGCTTTGCCAACGCCGACCTCACGGACAGCTGGGTCCGTCCGGGTGATCTCAGCAACGAGCGCCTGGCCGAGTTCAAGCAGACGGCTGACGAAGTGGGCATCGGAGTGCCGGTGATTTCCGCAATCCGCAGCAGCGTCATCCACCAGACGGACTGGGCCGACAATCTCGCCTACAGCCACCGCACCATCGACGCCGCTGCAGAGCTTGGTTGCGAGGTCGTGTCTTTTGGTCTTCACCAGGCCCTCACTCCGGAGCAGCAGAAGCAGCTGTGGTTCTGGACGGTGGAGGGCTACAAGGACCCGGTAGAGGACAAGGAAATGTGGGGCAGCGCCGTCTCCCGACTTCGTGAACTTGGCAAGCATGCAGCAGAGGCGGGCATCCTCATCTCCCTGGAAATGTACGAGGACACCTACCTCGGCACCGCGGATTCATCAGTGCAGCTGGTCCAGGACATCGGTTTGGACAACGTCGGCCTCAACCCGGACCTGGGCAACCTGATCCGCCTGCACCGTCCTATCGAGGACTGGCGCGAGATGGTGGCCAAGACCCTGCCGTACTCCAACTATTGGCACATGAAGAATTACATCCGCGACGAAGATGTGGCCCGCGACAGCTACATCACCATGCCGGCACCGATGGAAAGCGGCCTGATCAATTACCGCGAGGCATTCAAGTTCGCACTCTCGGTCGGATTCCAAGGCATCCTCTGCACCGAGCACTACGGTGGCGACGGACTCAGCGTCACGGCCAGCAACCAGGAATACCTGCGCCGCCACGTCCTGCCGAAGACCGAGGGTTACAAACTCGGCAAGAGCGAAGTAGCCCAAGGACGCCAGACACCGGTAAACCAGCTCGCAGGAGTCTAGGAAATGACACAGATTTTCGACAACCCGGCAGACTTTGCCGATGAAGCCTTGGACGGTTTCGTGGCTGCCAATCGCGGCTATGTTGCCAGGGTAGATGGCGGCGTGGTCCGCTCCACCGAGGTGCCTGCCGGGCAAGTTGCTCTGGTGGTCGGCGGCGGTTCCGGGCACTACCCGGCCTTCGCTGGACTGGTCGGCCCCGGGCTCGCAACGGGCTCGGCCTGCGGCAACATGTTCGCCTCCCCCGCAGCTGGCCAGGTGTACCGCGTGGCCAAAGCGGCCAATGCTGGAGGCGGAGTCCTGCTGAGCTACGGCAACTACGCTGGCGATGTCCTTCACTTCGGCCAGGCACAACTCCGCCTCAACGCCGAGGGCATCGAAACGCGCACTGTCACCGTCACGGACGACATCGCCAGCGCGCCGATCGATCAACTCGAGAAGCGCCGCGGCATCGCAGGCGACCTGACAGTCTTCAAGATCGCCGGCGCCGCCGCCGAAGCGGGACTGAACCTCGACGACGTCGAGCGTTTGGCCATCAAAACCAACTACCGCACTCGCTCGCTGGGCGTGGCCTTCGACGGCTGCACTCTTCCGGGTGCCAAGGATCCGCTGTTCCACGTTCCTGCCGGGCAGATGTCGCTGGGCCTCGGAATCCACGGTGAGCCCGGCATCTCCGAGCACCCGATGCCCACCGCGTCCGAGCTTGCAGAGCTTCTGGTTTCCAAGCTGCTCGCGGACAAGCCCGACGACGCCGGGGACCGCGTGGTGGCGATCGTGAACGGCCTGGGCACAGTGAAGTATGACGAGCTCTTCCTGCTGTTCGGCAAGCTCGAGAAGCTGCTCACCGGCGCTGGTCTCACCGTTGTTGAACCGGAGTGCGGCGAGCTAGTGACCAGTTTGGACATGTCCGGACTGTCCCTGACACTGCTCTGGCTGGACGATGAACTCGAACAGTATTGGGCCGCGCCCGCCGATACCCCCGCTTTCCGCAAGGGCAGCATGGCACCCCGTGCAGCACGCGCCGAGGCAGCAATCGTCGACGCCGAAACCGCCGACGTCGAACAGCCCACCCCGGCGGCAGCGGAACTCGGGCGGCAGGCCGTGGCCATCCTCGCCCAGGTGCGTGACGTCGTCGTCGAACACGAAGACGAGCTCGGCAAGCTGGACGCTATCGCCGGCGATGGTGATCACGGAATCGGCATGCGTCGCGGCGTCGACGCTGCGGCTGCGGCAGGCGAATCCGCATCCGGCTCCTCGGTAGCGCGAATCCTCCTCGCGGCCGGCGAAGCATGGAGCGAACGGGCTGGCGGAACTTCGGGCGCATTGTGGGGCTCGGCGGTCATTGCGGCCGGGCAGTCGCTCGGGAACCGTGAAACGTACAGCTCCTCGGATGCCGCCGACGCGGTGAATGCCTTTGTCCTGGCCATTACCGAACTCGGCAAGGCCGAGCCCGGAGACAAGACCATGGTGGACGCCCTCTTGCCGTTCCGGGATGCGTTCCTGACCGAGCTCCACGGCGGTGCGCCCGTGGATCGGGCACTGGCAGCAGCCGCTGCGGCTGCTGAATTGGCTGCCGCGCAGACCGCTGAACTGCGGCCGCTCAAGGGCCGGGCGCGCCCACTTGCCGAGAAAAGTCTTGGCCACCCGGATCCCGGCGCAGTCTCCTTTGGCCTGATCGCCACGAGGATCTCCCAACACATCGATTCACTACTGGCCAGCGCTGCTTCAGCGGCTCCGGCCGGAAATGGAGCCTGAAAATGAGCACTACGCAAGGCTGGCGCATCGTCGTCGGCAATGACGAAGCCGGAGTGGAATATAAGCAGGCACTTCTGGCACTGCTGGAATCCGACCCGCGCGTTGCATCTGTGACCGATGTCGGAGTGGGTGCCGACGATTCCACGGCCTATCCCCACGTCGCCGTTGACGCCGCCCGCAAGGTAGCTGACGGTGACTTCGATCGAGCCCTCCTGATCTGCGGCACCGGGCTGGGCGTGGCCATCGCGGCCAACAAGGTCCCCGGAATCCGTGCGGTTACGGCCCACGACAGCTACTCGGTGGAACGATCCGTACTAAGCAACAACGCGCAGGTCCTCACGCTCGGGCAACGGGTGATTGGCTTGGAACTGGCCAAGAAGCTCGTAGGGGAATGGCTCGGCCACCGCTTTGACCAAAATTCATCCTCCGCCGCCAAGGTGGACGCCATTTGCTCCTACGAGCCCGACTACACGAAGGCAGTTTGATCATGACCGTTTCTGAAGCAACCGAAGGCACAGTGGAAAACGCAGCCCGGAAGATCGCCGTCGTCGGCTCCGGTTACATGGGCGGCGGCATTGCCCAGGTCCTGGCGCTCGGTGGGGCGCGCGTGGCGTTGGCGGACGTCTCTGCCGAGATCGCGCAGAAGAACTTCGACCGCCTGCTGGTCGAATCCGATCAGTTCATCGCCGATGGTCTGTTCCCGGCGGGATCCACTGAAATCCTCAAGCAGAACCTGTGGGCTGCGAAGGACATCGAGGAAGCCGTTGCTGATGCCGACTTCATCGAAGAATGCGTTCCCGAGGTCCTGGAGATCAAGCACCAGACGCTCGCCCGGATCAGCGCCGCCGCCCGGCCGGACGCCCTGATCGGCTCCAACACCTCCACCATTTCCATTGCCGCCCTGGCAGAAGCCGTGAGCAACCCGGAGCGGTTCCTGGGCATTCACTTCTCCAACCCGTCGCCGTTCATTCCGGGCGTCGAGGTCATTCCGCACGCAGGCACTGACGCCGCCACTGTAGCTGCCTCCCGCGAGCTGGTTCACGCGGCGGGTAAGCAGACCGCCGTCGTGAAGGACGTTACGGGTTTTGTGCTCAACCGCCTGCAGTACGCGCTGTTCCACGAAGCTGCGCAACTGGTGGAGCAGGGCATCGCAACAGCGGACGACGTCGACACCCTGGTGCGTACGACGTTCGGCTTCCGCTTGCCGTTCTTTGGTCCCTTCGCGATCGCGGACATGGCCGGTTTGGATGTCTACAACTTCTGCTACAAGTCCCTGCAGACCGGCTTCCCGGAGCGGTTTGCGACGCCGAAGATCCTGTCGGACCTCGTTGAGGCAGGCAAGCTCGGCACCAAGACCGGCGCAGGGTTCCTCAACGTCCCGGCCGAGCGCACGCCGGAACTCATCGCATATCGGAACAAGGCCTACGTCGCCATGCAAAAGCTCATTGAAGAGCTTGGCCCGGCACCCATCAACTAGTTCGTTTTTAGGAGATCCTTCATGAGCACTTTCCCCGCTGAACGCACCGCCATCGTCACCGGCGCTGTTTCCGAGCGCGGCATCGGCCGCGCCACTGTGAACTACCTGGCCGCCCAAGGCTGGAATATCGGCATCATCGATCTTGACGACGCCGCCTGCAAGGCTGCAGCGAAGGAAGTCGCTGCAGAATACGGGGTCCAGGCCCACGGAGTCGGCGCGAACGTCGCGAGCGAAACCGAAGTCCGGGCTGCGATCGATGAACTGGAAGCCGAGCTGCCGCAGATCGTCGCCCTGGCCAATGTTGCCGGCGTCAGTTCGCCCATCGGCTACCTGGAACTCGAACCTGCTGAGTGGGATCGCGTGCTGAGCATCAACCTCAACGGTGTCCACTACGCCACCCGCCGGGTGGCCGAATCCATGGTGAAGAACCGGATCGGCCGCATCGTGAACATCTCTTCGGTCTCTGCCCAGCGCGGTGGCGGAACGTTCTCCAAGACGCCCTACTCTGTTGCCAAAGCCGGTGTTATCGGCCTGACCCGTGCCACAGCCCGGGAACTTGGTGAATACGACATCACCGTCAACGCGATCTCACCGGGCCCCATCGACACCGACATCATGGGTGGCACTCTGAGCCAGGAGCGCAAGGACGAACTGACCAAGGACCTCGTGGTGAACCGCGTGGGCTCCACCAGGGACATCGCCGCCGCCATCGCCTTCCTCATCAGCGAGGACTCCGGATACATCTCCGGCCAGACGCTGAATGTGGATGGCGGTCTGTACATGCACTAGGGCTTCCCCGATATGAAGACCCTGACGATATGAAGGCCTGGACCAGAGAACGCAAGATCTACCTTGCCGTGGGCATCCTTGCCTGCGCAGTGGGCATGGTGCTCATTTTCTTCCCGCGCTGATGGCGCGCTGCGTTAGCCATCTCAACCCCAACTGATTGCTCAAAGAGGAGTTTCAATGTCCGTTGCCTCAACTTCCACTAAGGAGTTGCTGGATTCGCCGATTCTGAAGTCGGCCATATCCAAGGCTTCTCGGCGGCTGATGCCGATGCTCGTCATCCTGTATGTGGTGGCATTCCTTGACCGCACCAATGTGGGCTTCGCCGAAGCCGCCCTTGGGGTGGACAAAGGCATCACAGCAGGTGCTTATGCCCTGGGTGCCGGTATTTTCTTCATCGGCTACGCATTGTTCGAGATCCCCAGCAACCTGCTGCTTACCAAGTTCGGCGCCAAAGTCTGGCTTGCCCGCATCGCCATCACCTGGGGCATAGTGTCCGCGTGCTTCGCCTTCGTGCAAGGCGAGACGTCGTTCATCATCCTCCGCTTCCTGCTGGGTGTCACCGAGGCAGGACTCTTCCCAGGCGTCATCATGTTCCTCGCCGCCTGGTTCCCCAACAAAGTCCGTGTGAAGATGTTCGCCATCTTCTACCTGGCTCAGCCTCTCTCCCAGATGCTGGGAGCTCCGCTGTCCGGCTGGCTCATCAATATTGGTGACCAGGTTCCCGGTGTCGCAGGCTGGCAGGTCATGTTCTTCGTAGAAGGTTCGCTGGCCATTGTTGCAGGCATCGCGTCCTTCTTCTTCCTCATCAACAGCCCACAGGATGCCAAGTTCCTGAGCAAGGAAGAGAAGCTTGCCCTGACAGATGTCATGGCACTGGAAGACACCGTCAAGGAAGAATCAGGTCCGCGCGGCGTCCTGGCTGCCATGCGCAATGGCCGTGTCTGGTACTTCACCGTCATCTACTTCTGCCTGCAGATCGCGGTCTACGGCGTCACGTTCTACCTGCCGCAGCAGGTGTCCCAGCTCACCGGCCAAAAGGTGGGGCTCGCCGTCGGACTTCTGGCCGCTATCCCGTGGTTCTTCGGGATCTTTGCCTGCTACTTCGTGGGCAAGGCTGCAAACACGGTGGCACGTCGTCGCCGCTGGGGCACGGCACTGTTCGTGTCCACAGGGCTCTGCATCTTCGGTTCAGCCTGGGCCGGCGCCAACCACCTTCCGGCGCTCGGCATCATCTTCATCAGCCTCGCGGTGTGCAGCTTCCTGTCGACCGGTCCTATCTGCTGGTCATATCCGACGGCGTTCCTCACCGGAACTGCTGCGGCTGCGGGTATCGGGCTGATCAACTCCCTGGGCAACCTCGGCGGTTTCGTCGCACCGATCCTTCGCACCACGGTCAACCAGGTCACAGCTTCGGACACGGGCACCATGGGTGTCTACGCTCTGGGTGTCCTGCCGTTCCTGGCCGCGGTGATGATGTTCGGCACCCGGGCCTTCACCAACAAGGCCGACGAGTTGCTGGACAAGTAGCCGTGAGTAATGCTGCCCTTACAGGCCCCTTGTTTATTGGGGTCAGTACCAAGATGTACATGGGTTATGCGCAGAGTCTGGCGTGGCTGGAGCAGTTGCTGGCAGAAGTGGACGCCCGTCCGGCCCTTCGGGCCGGGCGGGTGGTCCCGTTTGTGATCCCGTCATTCCCGGTGCTGCCCACAGCGTCCGCGATGATTCAGGGTTCGCCGTTGGTCCTCGGGGCCCAGAACTGTGGCTGGTCGGATGGGCCGTGGACTGGCGAAGTCTCACCGTCGATGCTGGCCGAACTTGGTGTGGGCCTGGTGGAGATCGGCCATGCCGAACGGCGCCGGTACTTTGCCGAAGACGATGCCATGGTGGCCCTGAAAGTTCGTGCCGCCGTCGATGCCGGCCTGACGCCATTGCTGTGCGTCGGGGAGGCCGTTCTTGCTGACCCTGAAGATGCCGCCCCTACCGTCTTTGGTCAGGTCAAGGCGGCCGTGTCCGGAGACTGGTCCATCGCTTCCCAATTGGTGATCGCCTACGAACCCGTGTGGGCCATCGGTGCTGGAGAGCCGGCGTCGGCCGCTTATGTGTCCCAGATTGTAGCTGCTCTGCGGGCATTACTTGCTGCCCACGGATTGGCTGAGCTGCCCATCATCTATGGCGGCTCGGCCAAGCCCGGTCTGCTGCCGCAGCTGGATGGTGTCTCCGGACTCTTCCTGGGCCGCTTCGCGCACGACGCCACGAATTTCGGCCGTGTGCTGGATGAGGCCCTCGCCCTCCCCATCTGACTGGCATTTGTGGTTGTTCCCAGTGCTGGGAACAACCACAAATGCCAGCTACTTGGGCCGGGTGTGCGCTTAGGCGACCCCGCGCTGGCATAGGGCCACAAAGCCGCCAAGGTTTTCCAGACCCTCCGGATGCGTCGGGAGGTAGTTGGTCAGTTCAGGCGAACGCACGACGACGGCACGCCACTGCCCGCGCGACACCGCCACGTTGATTCGGTTGCGTAAGAGCAGGAACTCCATGCCGCGCGGTACTTCCCCTGCGGCTGAGGCTGCCATGGAGACGATGACCACCGGCGCTTCCTGGCCTTGGAACTTATCTACTGTTCCTACCCGCACTTTTGCCAACCCTGCTGCACGGAGCTCGTGCTTGATCAGTTGTACTTGGGCGTTGTAAGCCGCGACCACCAAGATGTCGGTTTCCTCGAGAGGCCGGCTCGCCGGGGTATCAGAGGGGTCAGTCCACGGCAGGCCCACGTGTGCCTGGACCTGCCGGACAACCTCTGCGGCTTCCTCGGGCGAGCTCGTGGAGTTGCCTGTGTGAGAGACGTAAACACAGGAGATGCCAGGGCTGGCATCTTCCAAGTGGCGAAGCGATGCGGCCGGCGCTGCTTCGAGTCGGTTGTCATAGGAGAGCTCGGAGACTGCGTCACACAGGGCCGGATGCATCCGCCAGGACAACGCGAGGAAATATCCGAGTTCGGGGGGCAACGTGTTGTAACCATCCGACAACCACCCCAGCGCAGATTCGTCCACGGGTTCAGGGTGTTTGCCCTGGGTGACTTGCGGTAGTTGCTGGGGGTCACCCAACAGCAGGAGGCGTTTTGCTGCGCGGCTCACGGCCATCGTATTCGCCAGGGAGAACTGTCCGGCCTCGTCAATGACCAGCAGATCCAGCGAGCCAGCGGGAACTTCCTTACCTACCATGGCCCACGCAGTACCGCCGACCAGAGCACCGCCCGGTTTGGACAAGATGTCGCTGACGTCGGCCTTGGCGCACGCACTCCACGGCACCGGTTCACCGTGTTTCACTTCCTTGGCCACGCGTTCTGGATCCACGCCCGCTTTCTCCACGGCAGCGCAGAGCATGTGCTCCACCACGGCATGGGACTGCGCCACGACGCCGACTTTCCAGCCATCTGCCACGAGCCGGGCCAGGACGTGGGCCCCCACGTAGGTCTTGCCGCTGCCGGGAGGGCCCTGGACGGCCAGGTAGGAATGGTCCAGGTCCTTTACTGCCGCAGTGATGGCGTCGATGTAGCCATCAGGGCCGGATCCCACGGCGGGCAGGGATTCCAGGCTGCGCAGTTTTGGCGGCTTCCTTCGCACCAGGTCCAACGCTGGATCTTGGGGCCATTCCGGCAGGGAATCCCTTAGCCTGCTGGCCAATGCTGCAAGAGCAGCCCTCTGGCCGTTCGTCGGAATCGGATTGTCTGGCGTTAGCGCCATTGGTAGCTGGCTAAACTCCGTGGAGTCCTTGCGAAGTCCTTCGCAGATGGTGACTGTCTCGGCGTCGTCCGTCTCCCCGACCTCAATGACGTCCGTGCCCCACCAGCCAGCACGGCCGAGCACGGAGGATTCATTTGCCACCAACGCATCGGGCAGGGGCGGACCGTACATGCGGAAGTACGTCTTGCCCGGCTCCAATCCCGCGCCGTCCCCGGAACGGCCGAGCAGCTTCACGATCCGGGCAGGGCGACTGCGAGGCGTTGGTTTAGCCCAGTCCTGCAGCACTTCAGCCCGCTCCACCGTGAATATATCGCGTGCGTCCTCCCACTGAGACACGGGCTTTTCCAGGCGGTCGAAGTGCCCCCACCAATATTGCTTGTCCTCACGCCGGTGATATCCAACGCCCGCTGCCACAATCGCTATGGCCCGGGAATCGGGGGTGGCTCTCTTGTCCTCGGGCAGTCCGGCGATGTAGTCGAACAGTGCTTTCTCTTCCGGCGCCGCCTCATACCGGTCCGGTTCCGTCTGGTCCGGTTCGGCATCTGCTGGGGCCGAGCCCTGCGGCACGATGGACCGCTCGGCGGCGCGGGCAAGAAGCCAATTGCGCAGCTCCAAGGTTGAGAGACAGTCGTACTCGTTGTAGTCCCTGATGCTTTCGAGGATGGCCGCAGCCTGCTCAGGGTTATCGGTGTCCCGCGCCGTGCAGTAGTCCGCGTAAGCAACCACGGAGGCTCCTGCGTCGGTCACGTCACCGGAGCGCAGGTGCTGGCCCATATACAGAGGCTCGAGCTTCTTGATGCTGTACGAATTCTCGGACACGCGGATGCTGTGCCGGACCGTATCGAAGAGGTCCACCAGGACGCCTTGGCGCAAAAGATCGTCGACGGCGGTTTCGCCCACCACGTGCGTCAAGGACAGGTTGCGCAGTGCCGTCTTCTCGTAGGCCGCGTAGTGGTAGATATGCATGCCGGGGTAGCTGGCACGGCGCTTGGCAACATACTCCAGGAAGTCTATGAATGCCTGGCCTTCTTCAGCCCGCGAATGTGCCCAGAACGGGCGGAAAACCGGTTCAGCGCCAGGCTCCACGGGGTTTTCGATGACTCCGAAGAGGTACTCTAGACCCCATTTGCCCGTGGCTGGATCCTGCCAGAGGGGATCGCCCTCGAAGTCAAAGAAGATGTCCCCGGGGTCCGGCGTGGGGAGCCTGCCGAGAGTGTTGTCCGGCAGCACCTTGTAGCTCACGGCCTTGGCTTCCCCGGCTTTGTCCGTGTAGTTCACGGTCCCATCAGGGGTTCCTGTGCCCGTCTGGAGCTGGGCTTGCTCCCGAAGGCGCAGCAGCGTGGGGTCGCCGCCTTCCGGAAGCGCGGCCAGTTGGTCGATGGTGGTGACCCCGGCTTCCATCAGCTTCTTGCGGCGGCTGATACGCATACCGGCAACCATAAGGAGGTCACGATGCAGTTTTACTTGCTCGGCGCAGTAATCGCAGCGGCCGCACGCGGAGAAACGGGAGTCGCCCCATTCGACGGGACCTGAAGCCATGTGGGCCGTGGTCATTTTGAGGAACCGTTCCCGGCGTTCTTTGAAAACCGGCAGAATCTCCGCGAGCGGGTGATCACTGTGCACCCGGTTGCCCAGCACCAACGTGACCGTGGGATCCGGCGTAATACCGGCCTGAAGGAGTTGATCGCCATAGGCAGCCAGCTGCAATAGGGCAGTGACCTTGGCATGGCGGGCAAGCTTGGTATCGAAGACGGCGTACTGGCCGCCAGGACGCTTGACCAGGAAGTCCGAGCGCCCGTGGAATTGGCCATCGAAGAATGCAGCCTGGAACACGACATCCGCTCCGGAACCCAAGGCGTCGATGGATTCCGCATGCTTGGCCAAAAGGGTGGCGCGGTCCATGGCGGAGGCGGGAACGACGTCGTAGACGCCCTTTCCTGTAGCCGGGTCCCACGGCCCGAACTCAACCACGAACTCGTCCAATACCCTGTGCTCGTGGACATCGCCAAGCTTTGCAGTGCGCTCCAACATGGCATCTGCCGCGAACTCAGCTTTGGGAGAGCGGCCCAGTTTTTCGTCGAGTTTCCGGAGCAGCTGGTACTCACAGGTGGCAGCGATGACAAGATCGCTGGCCGAGAACACCAAATCCTGCGGCGCGCCAGCTATCTCCGAATCGAGAAAGAACACCGTGACCTACTCCCTGTTGCCGGATGACCCACGCGAAGTGGACCATGAAGCCAAGCTATCAGCGGGCACCGACAATTTAGGACCCCATCGGCAGACCCAAAGAATGCGGCAGACTGTGCGGATCTCACGCGGTGAGGTCCCGGCGTCGGAGCAGGTAGGCCGCTAGTCCTGCTCCGGTCACGGCAATGCCGGTCATGGTGAGGGCAGCTGCGGGGTCGAACGCTTCGATGGGCATCGCGGCTGTGTGGCGGAACGGGCTGAGATCCTGGAGCCAAGCAGGCAGGCGCATCAGTTCGCCGAACTGTCCCAGGACCAGACCCACGGCTAGGAACCCCCACCCGAAGGCAATACTCATCCGGGGGATTGTTGCGAATGCCACCGCTGCGACGGCGACGAATACGACGGCGGCCGGCACGTGAGCCAGGGCGGCACCAACCAGCAGGCCCGGCGGCCCGCTTGCGACGCCTGAGAGGGCAAGCCCCACGGTGGCTGCTGTTCCCGCGACCGCCGCGACGACCACTGCCGACACCGTGGCGAGGATCAGGTTCGCCGCCAGCCACCGTGCCGCGGAATGGGGTGTGGCAAGGAGAAGTTCGGCCCGGCCCTCAGCTTCTTCTGCCCGGAGCCGCAGGACCACCTGGATGCCGGCAGCCGCGGCCAGGACGCCCGCGATGCCCAGAAGCGCCGTGGTGAAGACGTCGATGAGTTCACCCCGGCCACCAGGGACGAGCCGGACGATCAGCTCCCGGAGCGACTGGTTGCCACCGATGACGTTGGTGACTACGGGGCCCAGTCCACCGGCGATGCTGCCGAGTAGGGCCGCGAAGATGCACCAGCCCAGCAAGGTCAGCCGTTGCTGGCGCCACGCCAAGCCCAGAAAGGAGTTACCCCCGGGTACTGCCCGGTCCCGTCCGGCATGTTCGGGCAGAAGGCTTTCGCCCAGGTCCCTTCGACTCCTGAGCGCCAGGACAGCCAGGGCCAGAACAAGGCTCACGGCGGTCAGGACCAGCAGCGGTGTTGGGTCTGCGACCGTGAACGGCCGGGATCGTTGCCCCAAGCCGATGGGCGAGAGCCACGAAAACCATCCGCTGGTCACATGGGTCAGATCAGAGGATGGGGTACCGAAGGCGTCCCCGATGCCGCGCACGAAATAGGCTGCCCCGACCAGTCCGGCGGCTGCGCCGTTGGCTGCCCGGCCCGAGGGCATGATCTGCGCCACCACCGCACTGACGGCAACGAAGAATGCCCCGACAGCACCCACAGCGGCTCCTGCCGTGAAGGCTCCTGACCCCGGCAGTCCCGCGGCAAGGAAACCGGCCGCCACACAGAGCGCCAAGGTCAGATTCGCTATCCCGCCCAGGATAAGGGTGGCCATCAGGGGCGCTGCTCTGCGGACCGGGACAGAGCCGATCAGTTCTGCCCGTCCGAGTTCCTCGTCCGTGCGTGTGTGCCGGATGACCAGAAACGTGCTCATCAGTCCTGCCAGGACGGCGGTGAAGGCGTAGCCCTGGAAGAACACCACCGCTCCGATGCTGGTCCCGTCGGGCAGTCCGCGGACGAACAGGAACGCCGGGCTTGCCCCGGCCACAGATATGATCGCCTCCCGGGATGCCTCGTCAGCAAATTCAGTGGCGACGGCATTGGCGATAATGAAGCCCAGAAAAGCGATACCCAGGATCCAGACAGGCAGCAGCACCCGTTCCCTTCGTGCCTGGATCAGGATTAGTCCCATCACGCCAGACATCAGCGCACCTGGCTGTCCGCGTTGCTGTAGTGGCTGAGGAAAAGGGACTCCAACGACGGCGGAGACACCGTCAGCCCGCTGATCCCGGCAGTCGCGGCTGCTTCCAAAACAGTGGCAAGATCGGCCGGGTCCACATCGAACTCAACGATGTCACCGTCAGTTGTGGCGTCCTGCACTCCGGGCAGGGCCGTCAGCAACGCCGAGTTGGTGGCTTCGACCCTGAAATGGGTGAGCTTCAGGTGCCGTAACTCCGATAGCGTCCCCGATTCCACGGCCCGTCCTGCCCGGATGATCGTCACTCTTTCGCAGAGATGCTCGACCTCGCTAAGAATGTGGCTGGACAGCAGCACCGTGGCACCGTCTGCGGTAACGCGCTGAACCTGACGGCGGAACACCGACTCCATGACAGGATCCAAACCGGCGCTGGGTTCATCGAGCAGATACAAGCGCGCCGGGCGGGCGAACGCCGCGATCAGGGCCACCTTCTGACGGTTTCCCTTCGAATACGTCCGTGCCTTACGCCGCGGATCCAACTCAAACTCCTCAACGAGGTCCCGGCGAAGCCGTTCATCGACGCCTCCACGCAGCCCGGTGAGCAGATCGATGACTTCCCCACCTGAAAGGTTCGGCCACAAGCTCACATCTCCAGGAACATACGCAACGTCCCGATGGGCGCGGACCGGATCCTGCCATGGATCCAAACCGAAAACCCGCGCAGTTCCTGAGCTGGGGCGCATAAGTCCCAGCAGGACACGCAGGGTTGTTGATTTCCCGGCACCGTTAGGGCCCAGAAAGCCGTGGACTTCGCCTTCATGGACATGCAAATCCAGTCCATCAAGGGCACGGGTCCTGCCGAAAGTTTTGACTAGCCGTACGGCGTCGATGACTGGCTCTGATGCTGATGACATGGCGGATCCTGTCCCTCGGTCCAACGACCGAGGCGGATGCCAGAGCCGTTCCGCAGGCCCAACAGCCAGCGGGCCGACCAGGCTTCCCGGCTCTCCGAACCACAGCCTACGTCCGCTGGCCCGTGCGGGGAAGAGCGCGAGGGAGCAACCCTGCTGGATAGGCTGGGACAACGGCCCAGAACATCCAAGGACGGAACACCATGACTGAAACAGCACGTAGCACAGCCGATCCCGCTTTCGAAGCCGCCTACGAGGCCGCACAGAAGAGCCTCAGCGAGGGCGGAATCCCCATCGGCGCCGCTTTGGCCCGCGACGGGAAGGTCATCGCGAGTGGGCACAACGAGCGTGTCCAGCATGGCGATCCGATCGCGCATGGCGAGATGTCCGCGTTGCGCGCGGCAGGGCGGCAAAAGAGTTACCGGGACACCACGCTCTACACCACGCTTGCGCCCTGTGCGATGTGCACGGGAACCATCATCCAGTTCAAGATTCCGCGCGTCGTGGTGGGCGAAGCGGAGACGTTCCCGGGCGAATTCGACCTCCTGCGTTCGCGTGGTGTGGAAGTCGTGGTCCTCGACGACCCGCGCTGCGTGGACATGATGCGTACGTTCCAGGAAGACCACCCTGAACTGTGGGCTGAGGACATCGCGGAATAACTGCAACAGAAGAGGGCGCGACGGCGGCACCAAGGGCGGGATGCCGCCGTCGCCGGCTGCTGGGGAGCCATTTACCGACTAGCCATCCGACGACTATTTGGCAGGCTTCCTCGGAGCCGACCGGCGGGAACGGGCCGCCGGAGTTGATGGGATCAGGTCCTTGACCTGGGCCAGGACAATCGGGTTCACGCCGCGGGAGCCCAGATCTTTGGCGAGGGTTTCCACCTCTGACTTTGCCGCTGCGGTGTTATCCGCCTTCACATGCAGATCTCTCCGCAGTTCCACGAGGTTCCGGTACGCCAGGTTGTTCGCCGCACTGCTGCCCTCCTGGTAGCTCGCAAGCCCGGCATCGGTCAGCGCAAGTGCCCGCTCAGGATCGGCGCTGTGGTGCTTCACCATCTTGTCTTCCTTGCGCCGATAGAAGTCATCTCCCACGGATTGCGCGACGGCGGTGGCCGCCTTGACGCCCAAAGGCTCGCCGCCGAACCGCTCGGCTGCCTCGGTAAGGGCGTCCAGCCCTTTGCTCAGGTGCGGCGACATGGACCCTTCGAAGGCGAGCGTGAGCCCTACTTCCCGCGTGAAGAACTCGGGTGCAAACCGGTCCTCCTCCCGTGTGACCGGGAAGCCGACCCGCAACGGCAAGGTGTTGGACGCCTGGACGATGCCCTCGGTGGAATAGATGGCGCGGACCAGGTACTGGCCGGGCTCATCGAAAGCGAAGCCCTGCACTCCAAATGCCAGCTGTACCAGTTGGCTGTAGCGGTCGCTGCCATCGCTCGTGACGCCGGCGGCTGGTTCCAAGGTCACCGGTTCAGGGAGGCCGTAGAAGCAGACCACGGATTCGTGCAGCACCACGGTTCCGTCCGGCTTCTGCACGTACACGGTGGTGTTCCCGAACCTGGGATCCATCCGGCCGTCCACCACCACGGGAACGTCGCTGGTGTTGCGCAAGCGGAATTCAATGGACACAGGCTCCATATAGTCGAAGTGGCTCTTGGCTGAGAGCGTCAGTTCAATATCGCTGCCTGGTCCGGAGACGGTCATGGCGCCGGCAGGGGATTCCAGATGCCCACCGGAAGCCCACGGATCTCCACCCATAATCACGGATGCGCGGTCGCCATGGCGCATGTGGAGCAGTTCGTCGTCGTCGAACCTGAACCGGAAGTTGCCCCAGAATGTATCCGTGCCGTTGCGCTGATCGTATTTCCAGTCGTAGTTCATCCACGACAAGGAATCCGGCCTCGCCTTGTCCCACGCATGCAGGAAGTTGAAAGCGTGCCCTGCCTCGTGGACCCACGTGTACAGGAAGTGGCGCATCGCCCAGGCCTGGTCCTGCGTGGTGGGATTGGAGACCAGGTTGGTGAACCAGGAGTGGTTACGGAAAACTGCAAAACCCTGGCGATCAGGGCCGCGACCCGCGCCGCCAAAGCCTGCAGCGGCGTCGAACATAATGCCCCCAACTCCGGCGGTGTCGAAGAGACCTGCCTGCACGCCCCAAAGGTTCCAGGCAGGCCATCCGGAGTTGAACTTGCCGAAGGAGGTCTCCATGGCATCGTGAAGTTCGCCGACGTTCCACGAGGCGAAGCCGGCAGCACTGTCATCGATCACTGTATGGACCGGATCGATGGTGACGGCGACGCCCGCGTCGCGGTACGCGGACTCGATGGTGATGGTCCGGTTCGCCAGGTCCGCAGGGCGGTTGTTGTGTAAGTGGCTGTTGTAAACGGGCGCTTTGGGTTCGATGTCCACGGACGTGCAGTAGTCGAGCTCAAGGTTCATATCGCGGAAACAGCCCGAGCGGTAGGTACACGCGTATGGCTGCCCGGCAACGCCGCCCGCCGTGAACGTGACCACTGCGCCAGTGATTGCGCCGTGGGACCAGGACACGGTGATTTCCACCGTTGTGGCGGGATGCGTCCCTTTCCAGAAGCGGACGGTTCCCGTGATATGTGCCTCCGCGCGGGTCATGGTGACAATCGGGGTATCCACGATCCATGACTCCACATAGGTCTTCACCAGTTGGTTGACGCCACCGGCTTTAACCCAGCGGGTGCTGTATAGATCGCCGCTGACTTTGTTCAGCACCGGAGATTCCACGCCTTGGCGGGGATCGACGTCCAAGCGGAGATCCAATGCGCTGCCGACAGGGCCATTGCCTGCCTGGTTGCCTTCATAGCGGCCGCTCACGGGAGCGGAGCGCCAGCACCGCCACCAGTCTTCGGAGGGCCATGTCAACATGCTGGGCTGGGCCCCAAAAGCGTGGGGTCCAAAAGCCTCAGGCCTAGAAGCGGACGGAAACGGGATGTCAGAGGGGTTGCTGGGGACAGGGTTGTAGTGGGTGCCGGGGACGTTGGGGGTGTCCATGTGAGGATCTTTCTCGCTCTGTAAGCAGTCAATATGCGTTCGTCCATCACAGGATGACCAGATGGACGGCATGACGGTTCAGGGCGGGGCGATGCATGTGAGGAGTCCCAAAGGGGGTGAAAGTGGCCATGCCCAGAAGCCGTGTGTAACCCAAAACGAGGATACTCCACCGAATGGATTATATCTAGGGAGGCATCTAAATTTTCTGCCCGGCAACCCGCCGGATCGCCTAGTCAGCCGCAGCAGCCAAGCGTAGGCTGGCAACATCGGCGTCGGAGCCGAAGGACCCCGCGTCGATGAACCCCATTCGATGAAGGAGGACCCATGAGTGTCGTACGTGAATTCATGACGACGGATGCCCAGTGCATTCCGGAGGACCAGACTCTTCAGGACGCCGCCCGCATGATGAGGGACTTGGACTGCGGTTCACTTCCCATCTGCGGCAATGACGGCAGGCTGACCGGCTTCATCACTGACCGCGACATCGTGGTCAAGTGTCTGGCCGAGGGAAGGGACGCCCGCGAAGTCCGGGCAAGCGAACTCGCCACCGGTAAGCCGTACTGGATTGACGCTGATGCCAACGTTGACGAAGCCATCAACATGATGGAAGAGCATCAGGTTCGCCGTCTTCCCGTCATCAAGGATCACAAGCTGGTAGGCATCATCAGCCAGGGAGATATTGCCCGCAACCACTACGCAGAACAGCGCGTGGGCGAAATGGTGGAGCACATCTCCTCCAAGGAGCACATGTCCCACTAGCGGCCAACCGGCCCGCTGTAATCCAGTAATCCAGGTAATCCAGCCGCCGCGAAGCGCTC
Source organism: Paenarthrobacter sp. 10N417 (assembly GCF_056394745.1). Taxonomy (NCBI): domain Bacteria; kingdom Bacillati; phylum Actinomycetota; class Actinomycetes; order Micrococcales; family Micrococcaceae; genus Paenarthrobacter; species Paenarthrobacter sp. 10N417. Next base: position 76,567 of record NZ_JBFTIL010000014.1, on the reverse strand, counting down.
CCCGTCAGAGGAACGCCTCGCGGCCCGTTCCTTCGCGCAGCACGAGTTCGTCATCCTCTATGGAGACAATCAGGCTCCTGGGTTTACCAGCGAGCTTTTTCGTTGCGCTGAGCTTTCTGCTGCGGACTTCAACTCCCACCGTGGCGCCTTTCGCCGGCAGCTCCACCGTGATTTCGTCGGCCATTCCCAACAGCATCTTGGTAGACACATCCCGTTCGGACACAGCTTCCTTGCCGTTGACGGTCACGCTCACGTCATCGGAAACAAACCCGTCCTGAAGGATGATGAGCAGTTCCTGCATGCTCCAACTACAGCACTAACAGCGCTCCCGGCATAGGCTTTCCGGAACCCGGACCTGAAAACTGTCGGTCATGTGAGGCAAACTGTCAGGGTGACTCAATCTCTCCAGCACCAGTCAGCCGATTCTGCCATCCATGACCTCATCGCCAACGAACTCGGCGTGAAGGCCTGGCAGGTCAAGGCCGCGGTGGAACTGCTCGACGCCGGATCCACCGTTCCCTTCATCGCCCGCTACCGCAAGGAAGTCACCGGGACGCTCGATGACACCCAGCTGCGCGACCTTGAGGAACGCCTCCGCTACCTGCGTGAGCTGGAAGAGCGGCGCAGGACCGTTCTCGAGGCGATAGCAGCCCAAGGCAAGCTGACCCCGGAACTGGAAGCCGCCGTCGTCGGTGCTGACACCAAGGCGCGGCTGGAGGACATGTACCTGCCCTTCAAGTCCAAGCGTCGCACCAAGGCACAGATTGCCCGCGAAGCCGGGCTGGAGCCGCTGGCCGACGTCCTGCTCGCCAACCCACAGCTGGACCCCGAAACCGAAGCCGCCAAGTACCTCAACGCCGAGCACTCCATTGAGGATTCTGCCGCCGCGCTCGCGGGCGCCCGCGCGATCCTGGTGGAGCGCGTCGCCCAAGACCCTGACTTGGCCGAGGACCTGCGTGAGAGGCTCTGGAAGCAGGGGCGCATGGTCTCCCGTGTCAAGAAGGGCATGGAGGCCGAAGGCCAGAAGTTCAAGGATTACTTCGAGTTCACGCAAGTCCCGTCCGGAATGCCGTCGCACCGGGTGCTCGCCTTGTTGCGGGGTGAAAAGGATGGCGTACTTGAGCTGGATCTCGCCGAAGCAGACCCCGCCGACGACGACGCCCTGGCCGCCGCCCGCGGCCGCTACGAGAACGCTGTGGCCAAGTGCCTTGGGGTCGCCAACCACGGCCGTCCCGCCGACCTCTGGCTCACCCAGACTGCCCAGCTCGCCTGGCGCGGTCGCATCCTGGACCGCCTCACCACGGATCTTCGCGGACGCATGTTTGCAGACGCCGAGGATGAAGCTGTTCGGGTCTTCGCCGCGAACTTGCGTGATGTCTTGCTCGCTGCGCCTGCCGGCAACCGCTCGACGCTTGGACTGGACCCGGGACTCCGCACCGGAGTTAAGGTGGCGGTGGTCGATGGCACTGGCAAGGTGGTTGCCACGGACACCATCTATCCCCACGCGCCCGCAAGGAAATGGGACGAGGCTTTGGCCACCCTTGGCCGCCTCGCCAAGCAGTACAACGTGGAACTCGTGGCGATCGGCAACGGCACAGCGTCCCGTGAAACCGACAAGCTGGCAACCGAGCTCATCAAGTCCCTCGAAGCCGCAGGTTCCAAGGGTGTCCAGAAGCTCGTTGTTTCCGAGGCTGGAGCTTCCGTGTACTCCGCGTCGGCCCTGGCAGCTTCCGAGCTCCCCGGCATGGACGTGTCGCTCCGCGGCGCTGTCTCCATTGCCCGCCGGCTTCAGGATCCGCTGGCCGAACTGGTGAAGATCGAACCCAAGTCCATCGGCGTGGGCCAGTACCAGCACGATGTCACCGCCGCCAAGCTGGACCGCTCACTGGACGCTGTGGTGGAAGACTGCGTGAATGCCGTGGGCGTGGACGTCAACACGGCGTCCCCCGCGCTGCTGAGCCGTGTGGCCGGCGTCGGACCGTTGCTGAGTGAAAACATTGTGGCGTACCGAAACGAGAATGGGCCATTTGCCAAGCGGAGCGACCTCAAGAAGGTGCCCCGGCTTGGAGCGAAGGCGTTCGAGCAGTGTGCAGGCTTCCTCCGGATCACCGGGGGAGCGGAGCCGTTGGATGCTTCCAGCGTGCACCCCGAGGCCTACTCCGTTGCCCGCAAGATCCTCGTCGCGGCTGGCGGCGGGCCCACCACTTCACTGGATCCGCAGACATTCGTTGACGGCACGTTCGGCCTGCCCACCGTCAAGGACATCATGACCGAGCTCGAGAAGCCGGGCCGCGACCCCCGGCCCGCGTTCAAGGCAGCTTCGTTCTCCGAGGGCATTGAAAAGATTTCCGACCTCAAGCCCGGCATGATCCTGGAAGGCACAGTCACCAACGTTGCCGCGTTCGGTGCCTTCGTGGACGTCGGAGTGCACCAGGACGGCCTGGTCCACGTGTCAGCACTGTCCAACAAATTCGTCTCGGACCCCCGCGAGATCGTGAAATCCGGTCAGGTAGTGCGGGTCAAGGTGCTTGAGGCCGATCCCGAGCGCAAGCGCATCTCCCTGACCTTAAGGCTCGACGACGAGCCCGGCACCGCGGGCGGCCGCGGCTCCGGCGGGCGTGCTCAGGGTGGAGGTAACCCTGGCGGAGGTAACCCGGGTGCACGAGATGCTGGAGGGCAGCGCTCAGGTGGTCAGCCGGGTCAGCGTGGCGGTGGTCAGCCTGGTCAGCGCGGCGGTGGTCAGCCGGGTCAGCGTGGCGGTGGTCAGCCTGGTCAGCGCGGTGGTGGCCAGCCGGGTCAGGGTGACCGTCGCCAGGGCAAGCCGCAGCAGTCTGAAGCTCCCGCCAACACAGCTATGGCCGAGGCACTTCGTCGGGCAGGACTCGGGAAGTAGCCAGCCGCAGCCGACGAAACCCCACCTTGTTCGCCTGTCATGCCGTACTACGGGATGATGGGCGAACAAGGGCGGGTTTTGACAGCGGAGCAAGCTACGACGGAGTGACTACGACGGAACCGACGAGCCATCCGGAACTGAACTGCCGCCGTCGTGGTCCTTTTCCTTCTGCCACGGCCAGCGGCCAGTGATCTCCAACTCAAGCGAGAAGCTCAGGAACGTCCGGATCAGCACGATGATCGCCAGGACGCCCACGCTCTCAAACGTGGGCGTCACAGCGACTGTCCTAATGATGTCGGCGGCCACCAGGAGCTCAAGGCCCAGGAGGATGGACCGTCCCAGCAATTGCCGGTAGGCCCGATAAGGAGAAAACGGGGCCAGGCCACTGGCGCGCTTGGGTTGGTATCCGCGCAAGGCGAGTGGGATGGAAACCAGCGCCCCAACCACCATGACTGCCACGCCGGCGAAGTCCATGTACCGGCCGACTTCTTCGATGATGTGCTGGAAATCCATGGCCGTCTCCAGCGGTTACTGTGCCGGTGCGGGGATCGGGAAGAAGACCCGCGGATCCTGCAGCAGTGCCGGGTAATCGAAGTCGGAGCGCTTGACCACGTCAGTGACTTCGAAGTTCCGGGCGAACTTACCCTCAACCGTGATAGGCCGTCCCTGGACCAGCCCGACGGCGAAGATCTGGCCGCCGTCGAACGGGACGGCGATCTCGGTCTTGCCGGGAAGAGTATTGAATGCAGCTTCCTGGGCTTGGCGTTTCCGCGTGGGCTTCTTCTCCAGTACCTTGGCAGGACGCTTTTTGGGGCCCTTGAGCTGGCGGCGGGACTTCTCTTCCGCGTACACAAATTGGTACTCGCCGGATTCTGAATCTGCGGCAGCCTTGGCCTTGCCGTGAGGAGGCATGCTCACAGTGGTGAGCTGTTCCGGGCGGATGTCTTCCACATTGGCCCGCAGGATCCAGAGACGGTCCTCTTCAGGGTCTTCAGGGTGGAATTCGTGCTTGGGCTCGGGCCAGATGTATTCGAGCTTTTCTTCGACGCCCGGGAAGAGCGGTCCGTAGAACTTGGGGTCCTTGCCAATGAGCTTGGAGCGGTGGCTGAGGTGCAGGTCCTCGTAGCCCAGCCACGGCGGCATGATGATCCGGGAGGCGTAATCCGGGTGTGCAGCCTGGGGTGCGAACTCCGCGATATTGTTGCGGGTGTTGTCCGGGTGGCCGCGCTGGATCCACTCGTCGGCCATTGCCAGGCCGTACATGGTGAGGGCGGGGACGTGGCCCATCCACATACGGACGGCCGGGTGCTGCTGCCAACCGTACTCCGGGATGACCAGTGCGCGGAGGACCTGGAGGGCTTCGACGCGCTGTTTGCCGAGCCTTGAGGTGTCGAGCGCCGCGGCGCTCTCACGGAAATCGGCGAAAGGGAGGAAAGTCTGCATCCTTTCAGTTTGGGGGTCCCGCGGCGAAGAACCAAGTTGAGTGCTCCGGGACACGTGCGGATATGGGGCCTAGAGTTGTCGAGTGGAAACTTTTGGCGAGAAAACGACGACGACGGCGCCCCCGGTTGCCGAACTGCACCTGCACATCGAAGGGACTCTCCAGCCAGAGCTGATCTTTGCCCTGGCCGAGCGCAACGGCATCGAACTGCCGTATGAGGACATCGAAGAACTGCGGGAAAAGTACGAATTTACGGACCTGCAATCCTTCCTTGACCTGTACTACGCCAACATGGCCGTCCTGCAGACCGAGCAGGACTTTACCGACATGACCCGCGCTTATCTTCAGCGCGCCGCCGCCGGGGGAGTGCGCCATGCGGAGATCATGATGGATCCCCAGGCGCATGTGTCCAGGGGTGTCCCGCTTGAGGTGTGCGTCAATGGGATCGCGAATGCGTTGGCGACGTCAGAGGAAGATTTCGGCGTTTCGACGCTCCTCATAGCGGCCTTCCTCAGGGACATGTCCCAGGACTCCGCGATTGAAGTGCTGGACCAGCTCCTCGCGATGCACGCGCCCATCGTCGGCATCGGGCTGGATTCAGCAGAGGTGGGCAATCCGCCGTCGAAATTTGAGCGGTTGTATCAGCGTGCAGGTGAGGCCGGGTTGCGAAGGATCGCCCACGCGGGCGAGGAAGGGCCGGCCGCCTACATCACCGAGGCCCTGGACGTGCTGCACGTGGAGCGGATTGATCACGGTATCCGCTGCATGGAAGACACGGAAGTGGTGCAGCGGCTCGTCGCCGAGCAGGTGCCCCTGACGGTTTGCCCGCTATCCAACGTTCGCCTGCGTGCGGTGGACAAGCTGGCCGACCATCCATTGCCGGAGATGCTTGCCATCGGTTTGAACGTTTGCGTGAACTCCGACGACCCCGCCTACTTTGGCGGCTATGTAGACGACAACTTCGAGCAGCTGGCCAAGGTCCTCGAGTTCTCGGTTCCGGAGCAGGCCACTTTGGCGGCAAACTCGATCCGCTCCTCGTTCGCCAGCGATGCCCGGAAAGCCGTATTGCTGGACGAAGTGACCGAGTGGGTCAAGGCGTCGGTGCCGCCGCAATAAGCGCTGAAATGGTGCTCGAGGCGAGACCCGTCGATCACTTCCGGCCTCGGGAATGTCATACTCGGTCACGACACACGGTGTTTACCAATATCAGTCGCGCGAATTAACAATTCATTGGCAAACTGCAAGGGATTATTCACCGTAGAAGGAGAAGCATGGGCGCCAACACCGCCGAGAACACCAACCTTCGTCTGAAGGCCGTACTGGACATCCTCGCTGAGGGCGTATGGTCTGGAGCCTCGCTGAACGCAGGGGAAGTCCTGGCAGAGGCCATCGGACGCGTTCCTTTCAACGACCATGAGGCTGAACTTCTCAGTGGGGGCATTCCCCGCGGCCACAAAACCCTGACGTCGGCATCGGCAAAGCTGGTCAAGGCCGGCTGGCTGGTCAAGGGGCGTTCGGGATGGACCATCCCGGACGACGGACTGCGGGCGACGGTCGCCTTCCCTGACGTTTCGGCTTTCGCCGAGGCCCTCGACGCCGGAACACCGGTACCAGCCGATGTTCCCGTGCCTACGGCCCCGCCCGCAAAGGCCAAGACGAAGCGTGCGGCAACGTCGAAGAAGGCTGCAGCTCCGAAGGCTGCCGCAGAACCGAAGGTAGCTGCCGCGAAGGTGTCTGCGCCGAAGGCTGCCGCTACTAAAGCGACCGCCACCAAGGCTGCGCCGGCCGCGAAGAAGGCTTCCACACGGAAGGCTCCTGCGAAGGCAGCGGCGGCTCCCGCCGTCGAGACCCTGCCGCAGCCGGACGCCGTCGCGATCGCGGGTGACTTCAACAAGATCCTGGGCGCTCCGGAAGACTGGGCTCCCCAGTACGACGAAGTCCAGATGGAGTTCAACCCGCTGGTTCAGCTGTGGACGCTGACGGCTGAACTGCCGGCCGGTTTCTATACGTACAAGATCGCGCTGAACCGTTCATGGGATGAGAACTATGGCGCGTTCGGAGTCCGGGACGGTGCCAACCACGAGTTGAACCACGACGGCGGCCCGGTCACCTTCACGTACGACCACGCGACGCACGACATCGTGGTGGGCTGACTCCTTTCCCGCTGAAACCCGCCCTTGTTCGCCACCCCCGCCTTTGAACGGTGAGGAGAGCGAACAAGGGCGGGTTTCGTGGGCGGAGCCAAGTCCGACCTCCAAATTTGCTCCAAGTTGGAGTTGGGACTTGGAGAAAACGCTTCAGCCACGCCAGGCCCGCCCTTGTTCGCTCCTCTCGCCCTTGTACGGTGAGGAGAGCGGACAAGGGCGGGTTTCGTTGGCCAAGCACTCGGCATCACGGGTGCACGCGGCTAGATTTGGTCCATGACTGAGTCGCTGGAAAACCGCTATGGCGATGAGACGTTAAGAGTCACAGCCCGCATCACCGGCGTGGTTCAGGGCGTGGGATTCCGCTACTGGACTGCTCGCAAAGCGGATGAGCTCATGCTGAGGGGGACCGTCCGGAATAATCGCGACGGATCCGTGCAGGTGGTCGCCGAGGGATCCGTAGCCGATGCCGAGGCGCTGGTGAGTTGGCTCCATTCACCACGGGCACCTGGTCGCATTGCGAATATTGAATTCGAGGTTTCCGATGCCACGGGGGAGTTCGACGAGTTCCGGATCGTGGGCTAAACCGCCTGATCAGGCCCCGAAAGACGTTCGCGTCGCCTCAACGTAGTGCTCCAGCGACTTCAGCGCAGGCTGTGACGAAGCATCCCGGACAGCATCCGCGCCCACGGCGTTGGCCACTGCCAGGGCGTGGCTGTGCTCCAGTCCGGAGCGGAGGGCCAGGACCAGCGCGGCGCAGAAAGCATCGCCGGCTCCGATCGTGTTCGCGATATCCGTGACCCGAACCGCAGGAGCTTCGGCCACGCGTTCGCCGTGCTCAAAGATCGCCGAGCCCTCGCCCCCATACGTCACGGCAACCAGGGGCGCCGCGCGAAGGGCAGGGATAAGGGCGTACTCGGTCTCGTTCACGATCACCAGGTCGCAGCGCTCCAGGAGCTCCGGAATGATGGGCGCAGCAGGCGCTGCGTTGAGGGCAAAGTAGCCTTTGGTCCGGCGGGCGGCTTCCAGCACCACGTCCTGGTCAACTTCGAGTTGGCAGAGGACTGCTTCTTCCTCCGCGAAGGAGACTCCCTCCACGGACACGTCGGCATTCGCGCCCGGGCACACAACAATCTGGTTCTCGCCTTCGCCGTCCACCAGAACCAATGCTGTCCCTGTGGCGTCATCCACCTGCGCGATGTCCTGGACGTCGACGCCGGCACTCGCCATGGCGTTCAGGAGGCTGCGGCCTGCTTCGTCCCGGCCTACTGCCCCCACCATGCGGGAGGTGCCTGCGAGCCGGGCTGCAGCCACGGCCTGGTTGGCGCCCTTGCCGCCGGGCTGCTGACGGAGGACGGCGCCGCCAACGGTTTCACCCGGCGTCGGGAGGCGGCTGGCGGTAGCCGTGATGTCGAGGTTGATGCTGCCTACAACGGTGAGGGCGGTGCTCGTGGGAGGCAAAATGGGCGCGGAAGACTGAGGGGAGGAGCTCATGGAAGGACCCTTTCGGGAGGATTCAGGAGGACTGGATAACGGAGAGGTGACCGGCCTTGGCAGCCACGAGGCATTTGGCCAGGTAGAACGGGGAGCCCTTGCGGCGGACGTATTGAGTGAGCACCAGAACCGGCTCGGAGGGGCGAAGATCCAGCAACTTTGCGCGGCTGGGACCGGCCGTACTCAGGCTGATTTCGCATTCGCCAGGTCCAAGCGACGACCCCGGAAGCCCGCTGAGGACCTCCAAAAGCGTGGAAGCCGAAAGGGTGGGAGCTTCGGCTGCTTCTGAGAGTGCCTCAGCCTCGGGGATGCCTTGCGCGACGTTTTCCTGTAGGTGGGCCACAGGTTCGCCATTGCGGATCAGCACGCTTTCCCAAAACCAGACGTCCTGGCCGGGCTCCACGCCGATTCCGGGGGCCACAAATTCCGAGGCAGGCTGTTTGACCGCAGCAACGCGTTTGACCTGGATGTCCTGGTCCGGGCCGCCAAGGAGTTGATCGAACGGACGGATGTGTTCGATGCCAATCCGGGGCAGTGAGTCAGCCACGAATCGTCCGACTCCCCGCCGTGCCCTGGTGAGTCCGTCTTCCTCCAACAGCATCAGCGCTTCCCGGATCACGGTGCGGCTGACGTCCATCATGACGCCCAGCTCGGTCTCCGTGGGGAGCAACGAGCCAGGAGGGAGGAGCTTGGTCCTGATTGCCTCGGCGATGCGTGAGTATGCCGCAACGCGCAAAGGCTGGCCGGGTTGGGGCGCAATGGGTCGGGACAGGAACTGGACGGCATTGTCGGTCAAGGGTGCCTCGCTTGGGTTTGGTTACGGACACTGTACCCGAAAAATGTGATAGGTTGCACAAGCTCGTAATACATGCTTGTATAACAACTCACATCTCGTGGCGCCGCCAGCGCCCTCGGACAAAGGAGTTTGATGTGAATATCCCCAACACAGCGGTAGAGACGCAGTCTTCCGAAACCTTAGAAGCGACGTCGGACACCCGCCCCGGCGGTCGGGCTGCAGTCCTGCTGATCACCACGCTGGTTCTCGCCGTATTGTCGTTCCAGCTCAACGCCAGCATGATCACGCCGGCACTCCCGCACATCGGCTCCTTCTTTGGCGAAACGCCCGAAGCTGTGGCGCAGGTGCAGTCGATGTTCTTCCTGGCCGGCGCCATCTCCGGACCCGTGATTGGACGCTGGAGCGACTTCATCGGCCGCCGCACCGCACTGCTGCTGGTCCTGGCCATCATGGGCGCTGGAACTGTGCTGTGCATCTTCGCCCCGAACCTGCCTCTGCTGGTCACTGGCCGTTTCATGCAGGGTGTCTCGAGCGCCATCTTCGCGCTCTCCTACATAGTGCTCAACGAATACTTGCCCGCCCGACTCTTCGGCACGTCCATCGGCATCATCGCCGCCATCAACGGTGGTGTGGGCGGTGTTGATGGCTACTTCGGTGGGCTTATGGCTGAAACACTCGGCTTCCAGTCGATCTTCGTTGCCGTCCTCGCCCTGGCCGCGATCGCCGTCGTCTGCGTCATCAAAGTTGTCCCGGGCGGGAAATCCGCCGTGGCTCCCGGTCGCATGGACTGGTGGGGCGCAGGTTCCCTGTCCGTGTTCCTGGTCTTCCTTACCTACTTCGTCTCTACTGGTTCTTCGGCCGGCTGGACCTCACCTGCCGCGCTTGGCCTGCTGGCTGGCAGCATCGCTTCCTTCACCGCGTTCTGGCTCATCGAGAAGAAACGCTCCACGCCGCTGGTCGCCGTCCACCATCTCCGTTCGCGCCAGGTATGGCCGGTCATCGCCACCACTGTGCTGATGCTCGCGGGAATCTTCGCCATCATCAACTTCACCGTCGTGCTCCTCAGCCAGGACAAGGAAAACGGCTTCGGCCTGCCGGCCTCGGTCGCAGCGCTGCTGTTCCTGACCCCGGCGGCACTGATCGGCGTGTTCGCGGCACCGCTCGCTGGCTGGATTGCCGACCGCCGTGGCTGGATCAAGACCGTCCGCGTCGGCACGGCCACGAGCCTGGTCTGCGCCATTGCTGCTGCACTGTTTGCCGATAACCAAGTGGCCGTTCTCATCGCCATCGCGGCCCTGGGCATCTTCTACAACGGCTTCTTCCTTACTGCCATCAACGGGCTGTCCGTCCTGCTCTCGCCCAAGGAAGCACCTGCCGCACTGCCGGGAATCAACGGCGCCTCCTTCGGCATCGGGGCGAGCCTCGGCGTCGTGGTTGTTGCACCGTTCGCCGGTCAGGGCACCGCAGCCGGGTACTCGGCGGCGCTATGGATTTCGGTGTCCATCACCGTCCTCGCCTTCCTCGTCAGCCTGTTCATCACAGCGCCGAAGGGCGAAAAGATCTAACGCCCGACGGCGGCACGCGGCACCGCGCGCCGCGCCACTCCTCTTCCCAACACCGCTACATCCTGAAACGAGAGACCATGACCACCCAGCGCACCGCCGCCCCCTTCTACCTCGACTGCGATACGGGAATCGACGACGCCCTCGCCCTCGCCTATTTGCTCGCAACCCCGAGAGCGGAACTCGTGGGCATCGGCACCGTGAGCGGCAATATCAGCGCCGCCGGTGGTGCCCGGAACACCCTGGACCTGCTGAAACTGGCCGGGCACCCGGACATTCCCGTAGCGATCGGCGCGCACGATCCGCAGGTCGGCACCTTCCACGGTGGTGCGCCGCATGTCCATGGCGGCAACGGAATCGGCGGGGTGGAGCTTACTCCGTCGGATCGTGAGCCTGTTAAGGCAACGGCTGCTGAGCTCCTGGTGCAGCTGGCGCACAAGCATGCTGGGGAACTGCGAGTTGTGGCAATCGGGCCGCTGACGAACATCGCCGAAGCTCTCAGGTTGGAGCCCAAGCTGCCGGAGCTCATCGCCGAAATCACCATCATGGGCGGCGCGGCCCTGGCCCCGGGAAACATCACGCCCGTGGCGGAAGCCAACATCGCCAACGACCCCGAGGCTGCGGCGGAAGTACTGGCTGCTGACTGGAATGTGACGCTGGTGCCACTGGATGTCACCATGACCAACGTCCTGGAGGAAACCCACCGCCAAGAACTGCTGGAATCCGAGCACCCCGTTTTGCAGGCCCTCGGCGAGATGCTTGGCTACTACTTCGGCTTCTATGTGGACATCTTCGGGCGGGCGTGTTCAGCAATGCACGATCCCCTGGCTGCTGCCATTGCCGTGAGGGGAGTGGAGCTGACCGTGGCGCCGACCGTCCGCGTTGAGGTAGACACAACCAACGGTCCAAGCCGTGGCCAGACCGTGTGCGACCTCCGTGGCCAGTACGCGGGATTCCCGGAGCAGCGCGGTGCGCGTTGCCGCGTGGTGCTGGAAATCGGCGAAGACTTCGCGCCGCACCTGCTCGGCACCATGCAGGCAGCATGGCTCTCTGAAGAGGAGCTGGCTTCTCCCGTCGCCTGACTGGCGGGAGGCAAAAGTAGCGACGACGACGGCGGGAAGGTTCCGCCGTCGTCGTGGCTTAACCTGCTAGGCGTACATGAGCGAGCCGGGCGTTGTCAGTGTTTCGCCTGTTTCGAGCCAGGTCTTGAGTCCGGAGAGGATCATGGGCCAGCCGCCGTACAGCTGCTCGTTGGCGCCTTCGCGGAGTTGATCGTGCGTGACGGTGAGGTGGCACGAATCGCCCACGGGTTCGATTTCCCAGGTGATCCGCGATGTTCCTTCAGCTTTGACGTCCTCGCCCCACAGCGCTTGCATCGTCTGGACGAGCCGCCGCGGGGGATCGACCTCGATGTTCTCGCCCTCGCCCAAGGGCTCGTCCGCTTTGACGTTCCGCATTTCAAACCGGCCGCCAGGAGTCCAGTCCGCCGTGAACGTGTTCCCGAACTGGTATTTGCTGCGGATTTCGCTGTTGGTGATGGCTTCCCAGAGCCGTTCCGGGGTGGTCTTGATGTAAATCTCGAAGATCTTTTCCATGGGACTTTCCAATCTGGATTTGAGGTCGCTGAGTGCAGCGGCCCATGGTTCTGCGTATTTGCTCACCCAGCGGTCATGGATGAGCCTAATGGGGACGGGGTTCAGGAAATGCAGCTTTTCGCGTCCCCGGCGGCGCGTGACCACCAGTCCGGCATCCTCCAACAACTTAAGGTGCTTGGCGATGCCGAAACGGGTCATCTCGAACCGGGCTCCGAGGGCGGTGAGGGTTTGCCCATCCTCGCGGAACAGCTCATCGAGCAGCTCCCGCCGGGTGGGGTCTGCCAGTGCTTTAAACACGGCGTCCATGGCTTCAGAATAGGTGACCATTTGGTCACGTGTCAACGATTTTGAACTGGCCGGTTTGTTTCCGGGAACGTGGACCTGGACCGTGCTTGGATAGTGCCATGCCTGCTACTCCCACCGTTGCCGTATGCGGCCCTGCCTCGTGGAACCAGCTCATCCTTTTGGACCACCTTCCCGAGCCCGTCCCGCATATGCAGTTCGCGCGACGCGCCTGGGAGACGGTCGGCGGAACCTCGGCGGGCAAAGCCGTGCATCTTGCGGATCTGGGCATCGGCGTGCGCTTGTGCTCGCCACTTGGGGCGGACGACGACGGCGGGCGGGTCCTCCGCGCGCTCACCAACGCCGGCGTCACCGTAGAAAAGATTGCCTCCGACCGAACTGAGCGCCACGTCAATCTCATGACCGACGACGGCAGCCGGGTATCTCTCTACGTCTCGGTGCCTTCCGCCCCGGCCGAGGAGGATGTTGCTAGGGCGGCTGCCGTGGTGGCTGCAGCTAATCTTGCCGTTATTGACCTGAGTGAATTTGGGGTGCTGCTGCTGGAGCGCGAAGAGGTTCACCAGACGCCTTAATGGGTGGACCTTCATGACTACGACGGATCCTCGGCCTTCCATGAACCGTTCCTGAGGGCGGCCGGCGTGGTGTTCATGAATGACGACAGGACAGATGATCCGTGGGCGCTCATGCATTCCTGCCTTGCGCGGGGGCCTCGGCTGGCCGTCTGTACCCTCGGGGCGGAAGGTGCCGTCGCCTTGGAAGCGGACGGCACCCAGCATGAGGTGCCAGCCGTCCCCGCCGACGTAGTGGATACGAACGGCGCCGGCGATGCATTCATGGCTGGCTTCCTTGCTGCGACGTTGCGGGGCGCACCAGTTTTTGATGCCCTCGAGGCAGGGGCGGTTCAAGCCCGGGTCGCGATTGAGAGTGAGCATCTGCATCCTGTGCTGGGGCGTTGAGCATGCTTCACCGCTGCATGGCTGATCCTGTTTGTTGCGGGCACGTTGGTCTACCTGATGTCCACGAATTCCTGACCGCTACTGAACTTGTTGAGGCCAAGTTCCCGGCAGCCATATAGGCAGCACTTCAATACCCAAACCACGACCTCTTATGTTCTGAGTGGTGTGTGGTGGTGGTTGCGTCGGGGTGTTTGTTTGGGGTCGATGTGTGGTGGTGGGGTGAACCAGGGCACGCCGGTGTTCATGTCGATCCGCCACTGTTCTTTGTGGATGACGCCGTGGTGGTGGCTGCAGAGCAGGGTGCCGTTCTCGGTTCCTGTGGTGCCGCCGTGTGACCAGTAGGTGATGTGGTGGGCTTCGCACTAGGGGGCGGGCATGGTGCAGTCGGGGAACGCGCAGCCGCCGTCGCGGGCGGTGATGGCTTTGCGGATGTGGGGTGGGAAGATCCGGGTGGTGCGGCCGATGTCCAGGACGCGGGAGTCGGTTCCGAGCAGGACGGGGAGGATGTCGGCGTCGCAGGCGATTTTGCGGATGGTGTTCGGGTGCATCGGACCCAGGAACGTTGCTGTGCCGGTGCTGGTCCGGGGGTGTTGCGCGCCAGATCCGGTGGTGGCGGTGGTGGCTGCGCCGGGCGGGGTGGTGGCTGCCGCGCCGGTTGTGGTGGCGTTGACCGCGCCGTTGAGTTGTTGGAAGAGGTCGCGCACGTTGATGGTGGTCGTGACCTGGGGGCGGAGTCCGCCGTTGGCTGGCAGTTTCCCGGTCGTCATGGCGACTGCGCAGGCTCCGACGAGTCCGTCGAGGAGTTTCATGGGCCGGGAACGCCGGTCCAGGTCCACGCCCGCTGGTTTGTTCCCGCCGCCGCTCTCGTCAACCCTCTCGTCGCCTTCGCCGGTGTCGCCGCCGTTCCCGTCAACGCTCTCGTCACCTTCGCCGCTGGCATTGTTCGTCCCGCCGCCCTCCCCAGTGATGTTGCTGTGTCCGGTGGTGAGTCGTGGGTTGGTGGCGGTGTTCATGGCGGTGGTGAGGGTTTCGTATTGTTCGGCGGTGGCGAAGATTTCGATGTGGTGGAGCCCGTGGCGGCGTCGGCGGCGGAAGAACGCGCCTTGGAGTTGGCGGAGGATTTCTTCGCTGGGTTCGGGACCGTCTTGGTCGATCGAATCGACCCAGCGTTTGGCCATTTTGGTGACGAAGTCCGGGTCGGTTTCCACTGCTGTTGCGGTGAGGGCGTGTTCCATCCGGGTGAGGGTGTCGTCGTCGGTGAGGAGGCGTACTTTGTCCAGGGCGGCGCTGATGATGCTCGCGGACCGGGTGGGTATCTGTGTGGTTTCGAGGGCTTGGGCGAGGATTTCGCGGCGGGGCGGGATCTCCTGCCCGGCGATTCCGGTCCGGGGTAGGACCTGGGAGGCCAGGGCGAGGCGGCGGCTGGCTTCGCTTTTGCTGATCCGCAGGCTCGCGCGCAGGAATTCCGCGGCGTTCCGGTAGCCATCATCGGCCACCGCAGCAGCGTCTGCCGCAGTAACAACTACTGCCGAAGCCACAACACCTGGCCCCGCAGTAGTAGCGGATCCACCAGGAACATCGGATCCAGCAGCAGCCCCGGCTGAGTCCGAGCCGGTGGTTCCGGGGTTGGTCCAGCCTGTCTGCCATCCCGTGCCCGCCGCGGATGAGGGCCGTGACTGCTGGGCTTGAGTGCGGGTCCGCTCCACGGCGTGCGCCGCGATGACCTGCAGGTACTCCACGGTCCGGGCAATCTCCTCCAGCCGCCCGGCGAAACCCGCGGCCTCGGTAAAGCCGAATACCAGGGCACCGGCCGCAGTGGCGGAACGCAGAGATTCCAACGCCTGAGCGCTTTCAGCCAGCGCATCACCAAGTCCCGGCGCATGCTCAGGTACTGGCGCATGCTCAGGTGCCAACGCAGCCCCAGGTGCTGGCGCATCCCCAAGCCCCCGCGCATCCTCAAGTCCCGGCGCATCCTCAAGTCCTTGGGTAGCAGGCTCGACGTCAGGGACGGCTTCATTAGGGTCTGAGAAGGGCCGTGGTTCAATGCCGCGAACTAGCGCAATGGCCCTGGCGTTCTCCGAACCGGGGACTGCCGCCGTCGGGCTTTCATGGGCCGCCAGCTCGTTGGCAGGAACGGTGTGGCTTCCTCGGGGAACGCGTCGGGGGCGCAACGCGACGCCAGACATCGCTGCCCGACGCGCCAACATCTCCCCAATACTTCCCATGAATAAACCCTCTCACCAGGGTCTGACATTTTTAGCTCGACTTGGTTTGGAATCAGGAAACGCGGGAAATATCGGCTATTTGCTAGTGACTTGCTCCCGGAGGATGTCCGCATGACCGCAGTGCTGTGCAAGCTCGCGCAGCATGTGCAGATACACCCAGCGGAGGGGGAGCGGGCCACGTCGATTTCCGAGCACGAGGTCGTCCAGCCCCAAATCCGAAGCAGCCAGCCGCGAGGCCTCGCACGCTTCGCGATAGGCCTGCTGAATGCTTGCGATGGTGTCCGTGTCGTCAAGGATGAACGATTCGTCAGGCGTAGCCGGGATGCCGATTTCGCTCCGGGACCGGCATGAGATGGCCTCATCGAACCACACCTTTTCCACAACAGTGGCGTGCTTCAGCAACCCTAAAAGCGTTGTTCGCGAAGGAACCAACGAGCGCCGCGCTTGCTCCTCCGTTAGCCCGTCCAAGGACTCGTAAAGTGCACGCCGATGCTCATCAAGGAATGCATCGAACTGGGCCCGGGCGTCGTGATTGATGACATCCTCAGCGAAGGTCGGCGGGAAGACGCTCATCCGAAAACCACCGTGCCGTCGTCGTCGATTCTCCAGCCCGGGTTGTGCGCGATCTCCCAGACAATGCCGTTCGGATCCTTGACGTGGCCGTGGAAAATGCCCCCGAAAGCGCTGGCCTGGGCGGGCTTCAGCACGGTCGCGCCGGCAGCTGCCAGTTTGTCAATGGTGCTGGACACCTCTGCCGCACTATCGACGTTATGCGAAAGCGTCACGCCGCTGACGCTGCTCGTCGGAACGGTGCTGCTGGTCGGAATGCCGCTGTTGAGGTCTTCGTCGAACTTTTCAGCATCGAACAGGCCAAGCATCAAGCCCGGTCCAACCTGGAAGAAAATGATCTCACCGGGCACGTCCATGAGCGGATCCCAACCGAGCCCGTCCTTATAGAACGAACGGGCCCGATCGAGATCCGCGGTGGCAAACGTGATGAAATGCAGTCGCTGGTCCATACGGACATGCTAGCGACAGGGTACGACGGCGGGACTTAGCTAAGGTGCTGACGGGCGCCGTTGAGGTGGGAAGCCGGGGCTGCGAAGAGAGCAGAGACGTAGTCGCCAAGCTCATCGACGTGGGTGTAGCCCGGGAACTTGCGGTGCGGAGCAGCCGCCTTCATGGCGTCGTCCAGGAGAGCCTTGACCACGAAGACCACTGCGGCCGAGGTCTGTTCCTTGGGCTCAGTCTTGTGGCCGGACTGGGCTGCCTCGAAGCCATCTGCGACACCTATAACCCATGCTTCGGAAGCGGCCTTAATTGCGGCGTAGCTGGCGCCGGACGCTGTGGGCTTGGCTGCAGCGACAGCCGAGACGATGGCCAGGCGTCCACGCGGCGATGCTTCCAAGTCGGAGTAGAACGCACGCGAGGTGTTCCGGAGCGTCGTCATGATGCTCGTGTGCAGGACGTCCCAGTCCTCGTCATTCTGGCCGACGATTCCCTCACCGCCACGCCATCCACCCACAAGGTGGATAAGCCCATCCACGGATCCGAACTCGCTCCTGACGGAACCTGCCAGGGCCTCGACCGATTCCGGGTCCGAAAGGTTGCAGGTGTAGGGCACCACGCCGTCGTGGGAGGCCGCGAGTGCTTCAAGACGCGCAGCGTCAAGATCTACGGCGGCGACGCGGGCTCCCAAGGCAACTAGCGAGCCGACCACTGCTTGACCCGCCGCGCTGGTGGAACCGGCAACTACAACGTTGAGAGGCTGAGTAGATTCGGTGCCGGATGCCACGTCGTTGTGGTCATTCGTGATTGGCATGTGTGTCCTTCCAAAGGGAAAAGCTGGTCAGAAGGAGCCTATCGAGTGATCCAGACTGTCTTATCAATAAACCGGTTGAGGGCAAGAATCTCTCATGCTCGGGCACGGTTGACTCAGGCTAAGCCCACGGACGAGGTGGGCTTCGAAGTGGGAGGATGAATTTGTGGAACACTTCTTCGACTTCCTTGGCAACTTCTGGTGGCTCATCTTCCCTATTGGCGGGATGGCCGGCGGATGGGCAAGGTCGTGGTCCAAAGCGAGCGAGGAGCGCCATCGCCGCAAGGTGGAGTTGTACAAGCTGAAGAACCAGCTTGCGGTGCACGAGCAGGCTAACCAGGCCGAGGTCGTCTCGTTGATGGCAACGCACGATGCCGTCAACCATAAATGGCTGGACTACGAGCTGGATGTTGGGAAGCTCATCGATTACCCGCTGATGACTGACGTTCGCGAACCCCTTACTGTCGCATTCCTGCGCGCCAAAAAGGAAGCGGACGGTTTGCGCCCGGCCGCTCCCCAGGACATAACGACGCCGGTCGGGCTGGCTGAGTACCGTGCTGCTGTCCATAGCTTCGAACTCGCTTTCGACGTGGCCGAACGCGAGGCCAGGCGCATCAAGGACAGCAACTTCACGGGGCCCGAACGTCAAAGACTGGCAACGGCGAGAAAGCTGCTACGCATTGCAGAAGACTCTGCAGCCACCCCGGCAGAGCGGCAGACGGCGTACAAGCGTGCACGCAAGGAACTCGATGGCCTGATCGTCCTTCCGGAAGCGACCCTTGCAGCTCTCGAAGCCCGAATCGCTGGAATGCTTGGCACCCGACAAGACCCTGACACGGACGCGCGGATCGCTGGAACTCGGCCCAAACTAGGTCAGGAAGCCACGGCGTTCAGCTCAATCCCCATCACTATCCGAACGATTGAGCCGCCGACGTCCTCCTCCAAGTGAGTCATCCCGATGTGTTCGGCCACTCGCCGGGAGGGGATGTTATCGGGATGGATGATGGCCACGAGACGTTCGACCCGGGTTACGTCTCGCGCAAAATCAATGCAGGCTTGACCAGCTTCCTTGGCGTAGCCTCGCCCCTGAAGGTCCGATCGCACGTGGTAACCGACTTCCAGCTCGCGGCGTCCATTCACTGTTTGCCAGGTCAACCCACAGTCGCCCACAAAACCGCCGTCGTGCGTTTCCAGAATCCACAACCCATACCCATCGCGGACGTAGTTGGCCAGGTTCCAGGCGATCCAACCTGCCGCTTCTTCCCGTGACTTTGGAGCCGGGTAGTAAGCCATGACCTGAGGATCGCCGAGCATGTCGGCCATAACCTCAAGGTCGGCCGGCGTCATCTCACGGAAGCGTAGCCTGTCCGTATCGTCAGGAACCATTTCCACAGCCTACGCTCCACCCGACTTGGTGCCCTGAGTCTTACCGTTCCCCTATCTTGCTCGAACTAAGCACATGATCCGGTCCGTGTCGCAGAAATTGAACTTTTGCTGTTCTTGTCAGAATGTTCATGTTCTTCAACAAAGGCTGGCTCCCAGACGGTTAGTGTCAATCCATGGAACAACCGTCTGAAACAGTCTGGTTTAGAGCCTTCGATGCCAAGTCCTTAGGCTCAGCGATCAGGGGCGCACGGAAGGAGCAGAACCTGACGCAGGGTGAGTTGGCCAAGATGATCCAGGCGAGTCGCCACACGATCATTCGCTTGGAACAAGGCGAGAGCGTGTCGATAGAAACAGCCACAGCTGCCATCCGGGCCCTGGATCGAGACGTCGCCCTGATTCCGCGCTTCTCCCGGCTGCAGGTAAAAACCTAGCGTTCTACGGGCACGCTTTCTCTGCAGGAATCAGCCCCGTCCCATGCTCGTCGACGGGTCCTCGTCACCTTCTGAGGGGTCTGCGCGGAGTTCGTCCGGGGTTCCATCGGGCAGGCCTGCCGGTCCGGGGACGTCGTCGGTTGCGGCGGGCACGTCGCGGTCGCCTTCCCGGTCCTGGTTCATGTCGCTGTCGGTTACGCCGGCGGTGCGGGTTGTGGATTCCTCGTGGGCCTCGCCGTCGCCAGCCACGGCGAACGAGCGACCCGAGGTTGCCTGCGCCTGCTCTTCAGGCGTGTCCGAGTCCATCGCATTTGAACCTTCGCTGATGGAGGAGTGGACCTGGATGTCGTCGTCCTTCGCGCCGGGTTCGGGCACGTGTTGGTCGTCCACGGGATCGGAGGTGCCCGCCAGGTCTTCCATCGCGTTTTCGGCGGCTTTACGGATGCTGTCTTCAACGCCCATCAGAATGTCTCCTTTGCACGAATCGTCCGGTGGCCGGACTCGGATAATAAAGTAAGCCTACTTACTTTCCGTTCGATGTGACAGCCTGCCCGGATTGACAAAGTCGGTCGGGTTTGGTTCATGGATCTGCTGCTAAATGCATGTCGTGCCGCACTTTGTACCGTTGATCGTTGGACGATATGGTGTCTTCAGACCGTTTTGCAGAGGGCGGCGATATTCGCTCCTTTGCTGTCTGCTGGGGACGCTTTTCAGTCAGTAGGAACGTGCCACATGGTAAACCCCCGCCCCGAGCAGGAAGCTCTCCAGAATGGATATTTTCTGGATCTTGTCCTGGGTAGCGAAGACGTCGAGGCTTTTCTCGGCGATCTCGCTTCTTTCTCGGCAGAGAGCCTCTCACACCGCAAGTCTCCTGTTTATTGCGGCATCACAGTCCTTCGGCGCAAGAAGTCAGCCACGGCCGCCAGCAGCGATGACCGTGCCCGCGTCATGGACGAACTCCAAAACACCTTCGAAGGCCCTTGTCTTACGGCCATGGACAAGCTGACCTCCGTGTTGGTCCCGGACCTTCTTCGTGAACACCGTTGGCCGGAATATGTCCAGGCCGCCTCCCATCAGGGGCTTCGGTCCATACTGAGCGTGCCGCTGTTGGTCGAGGGAGATACGCGCGCTGCCCTGAACCTTTACTCCGAGCGAACCCATGCATTCAGTGACGATGACGTGGAACGCGCCGAGGTGTTCGCATCGCACGCCTCCAAGTCGCTACGCCTCGCGCTAAAGATCGCCCAGCTAAGCGATGCGCGGAACGATCTTGCCGCTGCGATGCAATCGCGCACGGTAATCGACCTGGCGGTGGGCGCGATCATGGCGCAGAACCACTGCAGCCAGGAAGAGGCGTTCACCATCCTGCGGACTGCCTCCAGCAATCGGAACATCAAGCTGCGGCATTTGGCCCGGTCGATCATCGCCGCCGTGTCCTCGGGGAAGATCACGACTCACTTCGAGGAGTAAGGGCGAATGTCCGCCCCGCGACGAATGTCCGCCCCGCGAACGCGTTTCGTAACCCGAAGCAACCATGGAGCAGACTTGGGTGGGTGACGACGAATAGACCCCGGCCCGGCCTCGCGATTGCTGCGCTGAGCCTCGGGACGGCGCTGAATCCGCTGAACTCGTCCATGATCGCGGTTGCATTGGTAGTCCTGCGGGAGGATTTCGCGCTCGACGTCGCCACCGTCACCTGGGTGATCACGTCCTTCTACCTGGCGTCCGCCGCCGGCCAGCCACTCATGGGCAGGCTCGCTGACCGCTTCGGCCCCCGCCGCTTGTTCACCTTCGGCATGGCCTTGGTTGCGGTCACCTGTGCCATCGCGCCCTTCCTTCCCAGCTTCGCTTTGGTGTGTGTGGCCCGCGCTCTGATGGCTGTCGGGACTGCGACGGCGTACCCCTCGGCTGTCGTGATGGTCACCGAACTGAGCAAGCTCGCTAACTTGCCGTCGACCCGGCCGCTCGGCAGGATCCAGATGGCAAACACGTCGGCCGCTGCCGTGGGCCCCGTTGTGGGCGGATTGTTGGTGAGCCTGGTCGGTTGGCAAGCGCTGTTCGCTATCAACGTGCCGATCGCCCTGCTTGCGCTCATTGTGGTGCACAAGGCTGCCCCAGCTGACTCCGGCCGCGAAACGGGCAAGTTCTCAGCACTGATCCGCGACTCCGACATCCCCGGCATCCTCGCATTCGTCACGTCGCTGATGCTGGCGATGATGGCGCTGCTTAACGTGATGCCGGCCTACCGCTGGTGGCTTCTGGGTGCTGCGACAGTGATGGGCGGGCTTTTCGCCTGGCGCGAGCTGCGCTTCCGGCCGCCCTTCCTGGACCTCCGCCTGCTGGGCAGGAACCGGCCGCTGCTGCTGGTGTATTTGTTGTTCATCGTCTTCAGCGGCGTCTACTACTTTGCCTTCTTCGGACTGCCGCAATTGCTGCAGGAGGCAGGTCATTACGACGCCGGTGTAGTAGGCCTGCTCATGCTGCCCCTTGCGGCGTTGTCGGTTGTGGTGACGCCATTGACCGTGCGGCTGATGGAGCGGTTCGGCGTGCGTTCCGTCCTGATCGCCGGTGTCCTTATTCTGACTGTTGCGGCAGCCGGTCTGGGCGCGCTCACCTTGTCTCTGTGGGCGCCTTTGGTGTTCGTGCTGACCGCGATGATGGGCATTCCGTATGGGTTGGTGAGCACGGCCTCGAACCAAGGGCTCTATGTTTCAGCACGACCGGAGGAACGCGGAGTAGCTGCCGGAATCTTCCAGACATGCCGGTATCTCGGTGCTATCACTGCGACCGTGCTGATTGGCGTTCTGTATGGCTCGGGCGTGAACCAAGCCAACTGGGGATTGATGGTGCTGGTGATGCTGGGCCTGAACGTCCTGGTGTTGGTGCTCGCCGTGATGTGGCGGAAGCCCACTGCGGACACGCGATAAAACAACCGACGCAAAGAATCGGGCCTTCCGCGACATGTTCCAGCATTAACTCGTACTCACCACTGCAATAGTTACGCCCCAGATTGCAGGAGAAGTAGATGCTTGGACTCGAAAATACCCCGGAAATTCTTAGTGGCTCGCCCGCACCCGAATTGTGGCTGGTGCTGGTAACCATTGCCATTCTTGTGACTCTGGTGACGCTCGCCGCCGTGGTGGCTTCCCGCCTGGTGTTGCCACTCACAGCCTTGTTGCAACGACGACGGCGTGGGGCAGGCCCGCGACATCGCAGCTCCCGCAAGGCGGAGTTGTCAAAAGGAAGGCACTAAAAGGAAGGCACCAGCCACACCTCTTGCTTAATGCGTTAGTCACCACTAACGTATTATTCGTGTTGGATGCCCTGGAGATAGCCGCTGAGCCCAATCGGCGTCGGCTGCTTCATCTCCTGGCCGGCAGCGAACAGGCGGTCAGCGATTTGGCGGCGCACTTCGAGGTCAGCCGATCCGCGGTTTCACAGCACCTGTTGTTGTTGGAGAAAGCGGGCTTGGTGATGGCCCGCAAGGAAGGGAGAAACAGGTACTACAGGCTCGATCCCCAGGGGATGGGCCGGCTCCGGGAACTTGTTTCCCAGTTCTGGACCAACGAACTGGACCTCCTTGCATCCGATGCTGCCGCTCTTGCCCAACGGCGGGGCAATCAGCAACAACAACACCCAGACCACTAATAACTTCCAAAGGCGAGGACGCACATGAGTTTCGACAAAACCATCCACCTGCCGGTCACAGCCGACGAGGCCTTCGCCCTCATCACCCAGCCCGAGCGACTGCGGCGCTGGCAAACGGTCGCAGCCCGGGTGGACCTCCGGATCGGTGGGGATTTCCGCTGGACCGTAACTCCCGGCCATAACGCGGCAGGAACCTTCCAGGAAATCGAACCGGGCAAGCGCGTCGTCTTCACCTGGGGTTGGGAGGGGCAGGATGATCTTCCCCCAGGCGCCTCCACCATCAGCATCACGTTGGAACCGGACGCCGACGGAACGTCCCTCCGGCTGTTGCATGAAGGGCTCACCGAGGAGCAGGAAACATCGCACGCGATGGGCTGGAACCACTACCTGGATCGTCTGCTGGCCGAGGCTTCATCGAAGGACGGCGCTGGCCGCGACGACTGGGCATGGGCGCCCGACCCCATCAACCAGATGAGCTCGGCTGAGGCTTCCTTGGCGATCCTCCTTGGTGTGCTGCGCAACCTCACCCCCGAGGACACGGCGAAGCCTACGCCGTGCGAGGAGTTCAACGTCAGCGAATTGCTGGACCACTTGGCCGGATCGTTGAAGGGCATCGGACGCGCGCTCGGAGCAGCACCTGTGGACCGTAAGGACGCGTCGCCAGAGGTGCGGATCGCTGAGTTGGCCCAGCCCGCGCTGGAAGCCTTCAGCAGGCGCGGACTGAAAGGCACTGTCGATATGGGCTTCGCCGAATTGCCGGTAACCACGGTCGCCGGGATCCTGAACCTAGAACTGCTCGTCCATGCCTGGGACTTCGCAAAGGCGACGGGACAGCACGTGGCGGTGTCCGACGTCGTCAGCGACTACGTGACGGAACTTGCCCGGCAGACCATCTCCGAGCAGGTCCGCTCCGGCGGCGGCTTTGCGCCCGAGCAGCCGACGGCGGAGACAGCCGGCAGCCTGGAACGGCTCGTAGCCTTCACCGGCCGCACTGTCACCCTCTAAAAGCCACCCTGAGAACCCAACAAACAGCAGGAAAGAAGGACCATCATGTCCAAGTACGTTTTCATCTACCACGCACCCATGACCCCCGCAGAGGCCGCCCCGCCGTCGCCGGATGACATGGCAGCTGTGATGGGGGAGTGGAACGCGTGGGGTGCCAAGGTGGGCGATCGCCTGGTCGACTTCGGCACGCCGCTGGCCAACGGAGTCCGCGTGGCCTCCGATGGCAGCACGGCGCCCAGCCAGCGTGAAGTGGCCGGCTACAGCATCCTTGAAGCCGACAACCTCGACGCCGCCGTTGAGCTCGCCAAAGTCCACCCGCACCTGAACATGCCCGGTGGCTGCGAAATCGAGGTTCACGAGGCGCAGGAGATCCCCGGAATGTAGCATTCGAAGGACCGGTCCCAGCATGCGCCCGCCGCTTGATGGCAGCGGGCACCTGCTGATTCTTAGAAAGCGGAATGCGATGACTACCAGTCCAGATGGAACCGCCACCACCGTCAGCACGACGTTCAGCCGCACCACCAAGGTGGCTACGACAATCGACGCCGACGCCGCCACAGTTTGGCGCGTCTTGACCACCGCGGCCGATTACCCCCGATGGAACTCCACCATCGTGTCCTTGAAGGGTGAAATCAAACCAGGATCCACCGTCCAGCTGGTGTCCACGATGGATCCCAGCCGCACGTTCAAACTCAAGGTCAAGGAATTCGAACCCTCCAGCCGACTCGTCTGGGGCGACGCGATGGGCAGCCGCGTCTACACCCTCACGGAAACCAACGGCGGGCAGACTCTCTTCGAGATGAATGAACGCATCGGCGGGCCGATCTTTCCATTGTTTGCGAACAAGATCCCGTCCTTCGACGCGAGCTTCGAACAGTTCGCGGCCGACCTGAAAACGGCTGCCGAGGCAGCTCAATAAACAGTCGACGACGGCGGCAGTCCCTTGGGCGATTGGCAAGACGCCCGCTGGGGTGCTGAAGGGTCTCAGCGGTCGCCGCCGGCTGGCTCGGCAGTGGTCTTGGCAGTGGTCTCGGTAGTGGTTAGGATGACCAGCTGCTGGGTGGCCCTGGTCATCGCGACATAGCGGTCTACGGCTCCTTCGATGCCCGTCCCGAATTCCTCCGGATCAATCAGGACGACGAGGTCGAATTCGAGGCCCTTCGCTAGCTCCGGCGCCAGCGAACGGAGGCGCGGCGACGCTGGGAGCGAGGCGCGTCCGCCGTCGTTCTTGCTGATGACGCAAGCGATTCCTTCGGCGTGCGCATCAAGCCATGTGGTGAGGATCGAGTCCAAGTCTGCGGCGGGCCCGTGGATGACCGGGAGGCCGCCGCTTCGGATGGACGTGGGCACGTTGGCGTCGGGGAGGGCGGCCTTGATGACGGGTTCGGCCTCGGCCATGACTTCCTCGGGCGTGCGGTAGTTGATGCTGAGATGCGTCAGGTTCACGTTGCTCAGACCAATGCGCTCCAGCCGTTCCTGCCACGACTCGGTGAATCCGTGCCTGGCCTGCGCGCGGTCGCCGACGATGGTGAAACTCCGGGATGGGCAGCGTTGCAGGAGCATCTGCCACTGGGCGTCGGTCAGTTCCTGCGCCTCGTCCACCACCACATGGGCGAACGGGCCGGCGAGCTGGTCCGGGTCCGCGATCAACACTGACTCATCCATGAGCTTCTCCTGCATGTCCTCGCCGCGCAGCATGGACATGACCAGCATTTCGGAATCGTCCGCAGCCACGAGGTCTTCCACCACGCGATCCATGAGCTCACGCTCGGCAGCGGCTTCGGCTTTCTGGCGACGCCTTCGCTTGGACGCCTCAGGATCGCCCAGCCGTTGCCGGGCAGCGTCCAGGAGGGGCAAATCCGACACAGTCCAAGCGTTCGGATTGGCCCGCTGAAGCTTCCCCACTTCATCAGGACTCAGCCAGGGAGCGCATAGACGCAGGTACGCTGGCACCCGCCAAAGGTCGGCCACGAGATCCGGGTAATGAAGCAGCGGCCAGGCCCGACTGAACGCTTCCACGAGGTCCAGATTCTGCGCGAAGGATCGACGAAGCAAGTCCTCCGGAACCTCGTCTGTATCGAACTTGTCCACCAAAATGGTGAGCAGTTCCTCCCAGACCTCCTCGCGCGCCTCATTGTGGGGAGTGCCTGGTGTTGGCACGTCGAAGGCCTCGGCCCAGTCGTCTGCGCTGAACCAGACGTCGGCCCAGGGTGTCTCGACTTCCATGCCCTCCTTCGGCGGTGACTCGTAGAACCTGACGGCCGGCTCGATCGCCTTCACCAGGTTCGCCGAAGACTTGAGCCGGGCAACCTCGGGGTCGGACTCGACTGCAGCGTCGGCTCCCTCCGGCACGAGGTCCCGCAGCGTGCAGGTCTGCACACCCTCTTCGCCCAGGCTGGGAAGGACATCCGCTACGTACGCCAGAAATGGCCGGTGCGGGCCAACAAACAGGACGCCGCCCCGGCGATGACCGAGGCGAGGGTCCGAGTAGAGCAGATACGCGGCGCGGTGCAAGGCGACCACAGTCTTACCTGTACCGGGACCGCCGTCGACCACTAAAGCACCCCGGGACGATGCGCGGATGATGGCGTCCTGGTCCGCCTGGATAGTTCCGAGCACGTCCCGCATCCGGGCCGAACGGCTGCTGCCCAGACTGGCGATGAACGCTGAAAGGTCTTCAAGGGCAGCCGTGCCGCCGAACGGATCTGCGGAGGCGTGGCCTGCGGTGGCCGGGTCCGTGGTGAAGGCTTCGTCCCAGTAGTCGGTGATCCGGCCCCGGGTCCAGCGATAACGACGGCGGGCTGCCAGGCCCATGGGGTTGGCGTGGGTGGCTCCGAAGAACGGTTCGGCGGCGGGGGAGCGCCAATCAATTAGTAGCCGGCGGCCGTCGCTGTCCGTGAGGCCGAGTCGCCCGATGTAGAGCGGTTCAGTGTCGCCGGCCGGGACGACGCGCCCCAGACAAAGGTCCAGCCCGAAGCGACGGAGCGCACGCAGCCGGCCGGTCAGCCGACGGGTTTCGACGTCCTTCTCCACTGCCTCCTGGCCGAAGCGACTGGGGGCTTTCCGTATGGCATCGAGCTGATCGGACAGCTCGGAAATGGTCTGCTCAAGGCTTTCAGCGATGACTGCGAAGTGCTGCTCGTCGGCGGCGATCAGGGCTGGATCTGCTTTGGGCGCGAGGTGCTCGGGAAGGTTGAACGCGCTGGTAGTGAGGGGCACGCTGTCAGCTCCTTTCTGGGCTGATGGCGCCGGAACCGCGCGTCTGAAACAGCGCGTACTTCCGGCGTCGGCTCTCAATTTTGCCGTACCCCCCGGGCCTTGCGGCAAGCCCCCCAGTGCCGTATAGATTGAAAGTGAGGAGACACAACGTGTCTCCTTTTTTCGTGCCTTTTTCCCGTGACGCCTCAGCCTGCTCTTGACTTAAGAACTGAGTGGCCTCAGAATTGAGTTAACTCAGTTATTCAATCAGGAGAACCCCAATGAAAGCCTTCGTCCTCAACAAATACAAAGAAGCCTTGCAAGAGGTTGACGTTCCCGAGCCCGTAGTCGGCGAGCACGACGTGCTGGTGCAGGTGAAAGCGGCCGGCCTCAACCAGTTGGACGAGAAGATCCGGCAGGGGGAGTTCAAGCAGATCCTCCCGTACAGGCTGCCGCTGATCCTTGGCAACGATCTCGCCGGAGTAGTGGTCAGTGTCGGGGCGAAAGTGCGGTCCTTCAAGCCAGGCGATGAGGTTTTCGCCCGTCCGAATCAGGACCGCATCGGGACCTTTGCCGAGCGAATCGCTGTGGCCGAGGCGGACCTCGCCATCAAGCCGGCGTCCATCAGCATGGACGAAGCGGGATCCCTGCCATTGGTGGCGTTGACCGCGTGGCAGGCGCTCGTTGAACGCGGCAATGTTGTCCCTGGCCAGAAGGTCCTGATTCACGCGGGAGCTGGGGGAGTGGGCTCCATCGCGATCCAGCTCGCCAAATACCTTGGGGCCACCGTTGCCACAACGGTCAGCGCCAAGAATGCGGACTTTGTCCGCGAGCTCGGGGCGGACGTGGTCATTGATTACCGCACAGAGGACTTTGCGGAGATCCTCCGTGGCTACGATCTCGTTCTGGACAGCCTCGGCGGCGAGAATCTGGAGCGATCGCTGAAGGTCCTCAAGTCCGGCGGTAAGGCCATCGGCATCTCAGGCCCGCCTGATCCCATTTTCGCCCAACAGCTCGGCGCAAACGCAGTGATGAAGGGCGCTGTGGCGCTCATTAGTGCTGGCATTCGGCGTAAAGCCCGTCGCCTTGGCGTCACCTACGAATTCCTCTTCATGCGTGCCAACGGCAACCAGCTCCGGGAGATTGCCGCGCTCATCGACGCCGGGGAAATCCGTCCCGTCGTCGGCCGGGTAGTCCCGTTCAACCAGACGCCGGACGTCCTGGCCGGGCTGGACAAGGGCGGCGTCCGCGGCAAAACAGTCGTCAGCCACTAAATCAATCAACTACTGCCAATCACACCGTCAGGAAAAAACATCATGAGCAACGTCATCACCGCCTACAAGGACGCACCGGTCAGCACAGTTACCGCCGGCGGCGTCACCTACAGTTACCGTGAGCTGGGCCCGAAGGGTGGAATCCCCGTCGTCTTCCTGGTTCACCTCGCCGCGACAATGGACAACTGGGACCCGCGCATCATCGACCCCATCGCCGAGAAGCACCACGTGATCACCTTCAGCAACCGTGGTGTCGGTGCCACTACCGGCGACGTTCCGGGCACGATCGAGGAGATGGCGGATGACGCCGCGGCCTTCATGAAGGCGCTCGGGTACGGGAAAGTAGACCTCTTCGGATTCTCGCTCGGAGGCATGATTGCCCAGGCTTTGGTGGTCAAATACCCGGAGCTGGTGCGGAAGCTCGTCCTTGCCGGCACTGGCCCTGCAGGTGGAAAGGACATCGATAAGGTTGCCCGCGTCACCTACTACGACGTCCTGCGAGCCACCCTGAGCCGGCAGGACCCCAAGGAATTCCTGTTCTTCAACCGCAATGCCGCTGGCAAGCCCGCCGCGAGGGCATTTATCCAGCGGCTCAAGGAGCGCACCACCAACTTGGACGCACCGATCAAGACCAAGGCGTTCCAGGCGCAGTTGAAGGCCATCAAGAAGTGGGGTCGCACTGAACCGGCCAACCTGGGCGCCATCACCCAGCCGACACTCATCGCCAACGGCGACAATGACCGCATGGTTCCGTCCCGGCTCTCCGAGGATATGCACCGCCGGATTCCGGGCAGCGAGCTGATMATTTACCCAGATTCAGGGCACGGCGGCATCTTCCAGTACCACCAGGAGTTCGTCCCCGTCGCCCTCGAATTCCTGGGCCGCTGATACGGTATTTGAATGCAGGCTGTGCCCCAGACCCTTGGCCGACGTGAGCGGAATAAGCAGGAGAAGCTTGACCGCATCACCGCTGCCGCCCGTGAGCTCTTCACCCAGTACGGCGTAGACGAGGTCACCACCCAGCAGGTGGCTGACAAGGCCGACGTCGGATCGGGAACCTTGTTCTTGTACGCCAAGACGAAGGCGGAGCTGCTTCTCTTGGTCCACAACGTCAAATATGGCGACGCGCTCAACTCGGGTGTCGCCGCAGCGGAACAGGAAGAAGCCGTCCTTGACGGGATCATGGCGATCATCCGACCCATCATCGAATGCAACCGGGTCCAGATCGAGAACGGCCGGACCTACTTGAAAGAGATCGTCTTCGGTGATCCCAGCGAACCCCACCACGCGGAGGCACTTGCGTTGACCATGCGCACGGAAGCCGCCATCGCAGAGGTGTTGGGCCGCGATGAGCAATTGACGGCCCGGGACCCAGCGAAAATTGCCCGCGTCATCTTGGCGATCATGTTCATCAGCATGAGCTCCTCTGCCAATAGCGGTCTCACTGACGAGCAAGTCGGGGACGAGATCAGCGATCAGATCAACGTGGTTTTGGCCACGGGGGGCTAGCAACTTCCGGTTCGGGCACGCCGAGTGCTAAATCCAGAGTGGGGCTAATCGACCTTCGTCGTGCGCTTGCTGTCCTTCAGATAACCAGGTGCTTCTCCTACATGGTCGCCCACGATCCTTCGATAGACCCGACGGTCCTCAGGCAGGGGCCCGGTCGAGACAATCAGCCCCACCTCACTGAAGCCGGCCACGCCGGGGCTGTTAAAGAGGTCGATGGCGTTTTGGTTGCACACACTGAAGCCCGAAGCGTCATAGATTGCCGTGATTGCTTCGCGCGGCGTGAACCGACCGCCGCCATTCCGGTCACCGTTGATTGCCTTCGTGCGTCCCTCACTCCACCTGAAGTAAGCCTGCTCGAGCGCCGTAGCGCAATCCACTTCAACATCCACAATCGTCACGTTCGTATATTCGTGGAGTTCCAGCATCCGAGTGTACTGCCGCGGAAGACCCGGCCAGGATAAAGTTCCCTCGATGACAACGTTCTCGCGTGCTTCGAGCGAGCGCTCGATGAGTCGGTCGGCCAGTTGAACGGATTCATTGTGAACCAAGCTGGAGAGTTCATTGGGCATGATGAAGTACCCGTCAGCCAACCGTCGGACCAGCACTTTGTCGAAGATTCCGTCGCGCACCGCGGCATCCAGCAGTTTCAGTTTGATCTCATCAGCATCGATGATTCGCCAGCCTGGGCCTCCAAGATGAAGGTTCCTGACTATGGTCGATTTGCCGGCACCGGGCGGTCCCGCGGTTACCACGGCAGCCAGACCGTCCTTTTGGACGTCCGCTTCTCCCTCAGCTATGAACTCGTCGAGGAGCCGACGTTGAAAACGGATGCGTTCGGGGCTGACAAGCTGCCCCGGCCGGTATGTGGCCAAAGGTGAGTGCCGATGGAGTTCCCCTCCGAGCGACGTCAGGGCATTTAACTCTCCGTCAACCCTGCGAAGGGTCGCATCATCCACCTAGGCGGCCGTCGGGCGGACGGTCGACAGCAATGCCTCGTAATCAGCGACATCGATGAGGTCCCGGTGCACAGCGTCGACGATTTGGTCCCAATCCCCGGCCACCAGCGCCCCCTCGGGGTTGCCCGGTTCGGCGTCTTCAGCGAAGGTGTAGTGCCAGTTCTTCAGCTCGAGCATCATGGCGTCGTGGCCGATCTTCTCGGCATGAAAATCGAGAATGACCTCACGAGGAGTCCGCTTCAGTAGCTCCGGGAAGTTCTCAATTTTGCGGAGAATCCGATGGACCTCCGGCTGGGAGATAGAGAGCCGTCGGGCTATTTCGGCCTGGGTCAGCCCCTCGGCGTGGGCCATCGAGCAGGACCGCAGGATGTCCAACCTGTTCAGCTCGCGATTTGCAAAAGTCCGGGCCAAACGATCTTGAATGGTGAGCATCTCGTCTCCCTCCGGTGGCAAAATACATTTTGTATAGCCTCACGGTACATCCTTTGCTCCCCCCACAGAAGACCTGGAAGCTGTGAGCTGGACAACGCACTTACGAACACACGCGTTCTGATCGACAAGGCCGACGGTTACGAGATAGCCGAAACCTGGGTCTCGGCCCTTCGTGAGCTCCGCGGTGACTCTCCTGCGATGGTTTCCGGAGGACGATCGCCCTGAAAATCCTGCAGGTGAAATTTCCTTCCTCAGGTTCAGGCCGGTGCGTCATACTGGGCGCGCTCGATGTACGACGCCGGACCCTGCCTTCGTGCCGACGGCTTAGCTAACGCTGACCAGGACCTGGTCGATCCGTGCCAGAAGGCCAGGCCATCCGTTGCCCATACCCTCGAGGGCCTGCTGTCCCATGGGGGTGTCGAGGCGGAAGCCGGCGTGCTCAAAGTGCAGGATCGTGCCATTTTCTGTGGCTTCCAGCTGCCAGCTAATGGTGGTGTCCAGGACTCCCTCGGCGAACATGAACGTGATCGCTGAGCCGGGCTCGACCGTGAGGACTTCGCATTGCTGCTGGCCCCAGCCGCCCATGTCCATGGTGAAACGGTGACCCACCACGGGTGCGATGTCGCCGGCAGCCCACCAGCGGGCGAGCAGTTCCGGGGTGGTCAGGGCAGCCCACACTGCCTCTTTGGGGTGCGGGAAAGTGCGCTCGAGTTTGATGGCGTTTTCGGTCATGGTGTGTTTTCCTCATCCAACAGTTCGGCCAGGGCGTCGAGCCGCTGGTTCCAATATTGCTCGTAGTGCTTCAGCCAGTTGCTGGCCTCCTGTAGGCCGTCGGCCTCAAGGTGGTAGATCCTGTTCCGGCCTTGCCGTTCCTCCCGGATCAAGCCAGCCTCCCGCAGGACCGCCAAATGCTCAGACGCTGTAGAGCGGCTGAGGTCCAGACGACCCGTGAGATCGCCCGCCGTCAATGGACCCTCACGGAGGCTATCGAGGATGGTACGCCGCGAAGGGTTCGCGAGGGCGCCGAAGACGTCTGGAAGCACTCGATGATGATATGTCGGAAATTTCCGAAATGACAACCTGGGCACTCCCAAGCCCGCGACGGGCGCGCAGCTTATCGTGAGGATTCCACTGAGGTCTGAACGGATCGCCCCGCAGGATGGGACGCCGATGCCGGTTTGCTTGCCCGCCGGCGAATGACCAACTCGGCTACGGCGAGGTTAATAATCCAGGAGAGCCCCATGAGCACCGCTCGGGTCGCCTCGTCCGTAGGGCCGAAGACAAGCATCCAGGGGAGGAATATGAGGGCCTGCGTTCCTGCGCCGAGACCGATTGCGTAAGCCCGGGTCATCCAGGCACTGTGCACAACGAAGTCCCGGCGCCGAACAGCCATGAATCCGAGAACGATGCTTACCACCATGGCCGATCCGAAGATGAGCCGAAGTATCAGGAGCGCCTCACCGTCGCCCTCCGGTAGCGCGTAGAACATGGACATCCACAGGCCGGAGAGTGCGGCAAGCAGGCCCGCAGGAACGAGGATGCGCCCCGTCATCCGGTGCCACTTGCGCCTGCCGCTGCGAAGAGAGGGGACGAACTGGAAGGCTCCGAGCAGGCAGTAGACGGTGACGCAGACAATGTGGGTGACCACTGGTATGGGTGAGTCGAAGAACCGTTCGTTCTGTGGCGTCACGGCCCCGCCGCCCGTCAGTTCTGTGAGGCGGGCTGCCCCGGCGATCACCGGGATGAGGCTGAGGAAGATCAATCCAGTGGGGACTGGCCATTGCGCCCGCCCGAAGCGGCTTCGGAACCCTGCGGTGGAGCTTTCTGATCTCATGGTCTGGCCCTTTTGACTCGTAGGTGTACGGCGTACACCTTCATGAGGGAAAGCGTAGGTGTACGCTGTACACACTGTCAATGGTTGGCGCAAACGATCAGGCTGGAGGGCCCATGAGCCAACAAATGGAGACGCGCAGGATTCCCCTGAACCGGGAGCGTGTGCTTCGCGCCGCCGTCGAACTTGCAGACGAGGTTGGCATTGACGCGCTCAGCATGCGACGACTCGCTCAGGACCTCGGCGTCGTACCCATGGCGCTTTACAAGCACGTGGCCAACAAGGAGGAACTCCTCGACGGCATGGTGGACACCATTGTGGGCGAGATCGATCCGCCAATCCGCGATGCTGATTGGAAGAGCGCTGTCCGGCTGAGAGTGCTCTCGGCACGTCGGGCCCTCATGGTGCATCCGTGGGCTCGTTCCGTGATCGAGACCAGGACAAATACAACACCGGCTGTGCTGGAGTACATGGACACCCTGGCCGGGCTGTTTCTGGCTGGCGGGCTGACCCCCGACCTCACCCATCACGTCATGCACGCTTTGGGCAGCCGCATGTGGGGATTCACCCAGGAAGTGTTTGACGACTCAGAAGGACGGGAGCCAAGCGAAATCACGCCTGACGTGCAGACGGCGATGATTCAGCACATGGCCGAGAGCCATCCTCACCTCCTGAAGATCGCCCTGGCCGCCGCCCACGACGACGCGTCAGTTGTGGGCCACGGTTGTGATGACCAGTCTGAGTTTGAGTTCGCTCTCGATCTCCTGCTCGACGGCGTTGAGCGACTTCACGAGCGCGGCTGGAAGTCTGGCGGATAAACAGTCGTCTCCAACAGATTCAGCAGTCTGGAAAGATCAGACCAGCGCGGTCATGACGTTCCAGCCCTCTCCGATCTGTTTCCGCGGCTCCAGATGGCGGCTTCCAATCCCGGGATAGAGCCAAAGGATGCCGTTGGTATCCCTGGCGATGATCTGCGAGTTCCCCTGGGTATGAATGTCGAAGTTGCCGGTAGCAATGATTGCGGTCATGGTGTTCCAGCCTTCGCCGACTTGCATCCGCGGCAGCCATCCGCCGGTTCCGTTTCCGGGGTAGAGCCAGAGGCGGCCGCTGGTGTCGCGGGCAAGGAGGTCCATTTTCCGGTCCTCGTTGAAATCGCCGCGACCGATGAGGGCCGTCATGACGTTCCAGCCTTCGCCGATTTGGAACCGTGGGAGCCATCCGCCCTGGCCGTCACCGGGATACAACCAGAGGCGCCCCTCGGCGTCACGGGCCATGAGGTCCACCCTGTGGTCACCGTTGAAGTCTCCTGGTCCCACCAAAGCAGTCATGACGTTCCAGCCCACGCCCACCTGCATCCGGGGCTGGAGAACCCCACGGCCCGTGCCGGGGTAGAGCCACAAGGCGCCGTTTGCATCCCTGGCGAGGAGGTCGTCTGTGTACTCGCTTTGGAATTCGCCCGGACCCACAATCGCCGTCATGGCATTCCAACCCTCGCCCATTTTGAAGCGGGGTTTTATCCAGCCACCATGGTCATCGCCGGCGTAGACCCAGAGATCGCCCGCTGTGTCACGGGCTAGAACGTCGTGAAAGTACTCGGTACCGATGTAGATATAGTCCCAGTTGTTGCTGGGGACGCTCAAAGCCTGGGTGGCGGTCTTGTCTGCTTGGGCAGGAACCACCATGAGGCCCAAGAAAAAGACCACCACCATGGCCACAGCTGCGCCAAGGAAATGCGGTCGTCTCCGGCTTCGAACCCTTCGCAATGCATGAGCAGTGCGCCGTGCAGTAGTAGTCGACCCTGATCGGAACATCACTGTTACCCCCCATTAGCAACATAGCCATCACGCGATGGACCGGAGCTTATCCGGA
This sequence comes from Paenarthrobacter sp. 10N417, assembly GCF_056394745.1. Taxonomy (NCBI): domain Bacteria; kingdom Bacillati; phylum Actinomycetota; class Actinomycetes; order Micrococcales; family Micrococcaceae; genus Paenarthrobacter; species Paenarthrobacter sp. 10N417. The sequence continues at coordinate 41,800 of NZ_JBFTIL010000014.1, read as the reverse complement.
TCGCCGAATTTTTGTTAGGGGCTGACGGAAAGCCCTGTCATCCTATAGACATTCAGGTTTCACCGGTCGGGCCGGAATCGAGGAGCAATGAGGCGGGTTCGCTACTTCACAGCGGCAGCAGCGGTTGCCGTCCTGGTGCTCACCGGCTGCACGGCAGCAGCGGACCCCAGCGCCCCGCCGTCGAGCTCGTCAGCAATCCCCACAGGCACGGCGTCGTCCTCATCGACTGGCTCGCCCTCCGCAACGCCTCCGGCAGTGTTGGCCAAACTTTCCAGAATTCCCTGGGACGGTGGCCCGGACTTCTACAAGAAGTTCAGCAAGGCCGACGCCGCAGGGTGGGACGACCCGGGCTTCTTCCCCATCGGCGTCTGGTACGCATCCGGGAACGGCGAGCAGGTGCAGTTCGACAAAGCACATGGCATCAACTTCTACGTCCAACTGAACCCGGACACTGACTATGCGCTCTTCGATCAGTACGGCATGTTCTCGCTGATGAAAGTGATGAACGCACCTGATGACTGGGCTCAGCTCCCGGGCAACTACATCGACGACGAGGTAGATGGAAGATTCGGCTGGGACGAGGGCGTAGCCCACATGAACAAGACCATCGCAGAGTTGAAGGCCAAAGAGGAGGGCCGGTTTACCTACGCCAACTGGACCCCATCCCTCATCAGCTACGACGCGCCGATGGACATCACCAAGCGTTATTGGGAGACCGTGGACGTGTCCTCGACGTCCAACTATTACTACGCAGGTGCCTGCCGCGATTGGCGGCTGCGCACACCCCAGGGATACAACCCGACGACGACGGCCACCTGCCAGACGTCGTCGGCGTACGCAAAAGCCATGCAAGTGATGCAGGAGGTCAACACCGCAAGGGGTGTCTACTCGCCCGTCTGGATGGTCCCGACCGTGCTTAGTCCCGAGGGTGAGCACGACCTGTCCGACCAGATGACGCCGGACAGGGTGAAGGCCCAGGTGTGGGCGATGCTCATCCACGAATCGCGCGGAATCGTCTGGTTCACGCAGTCACCCGGCGGCGGCGACGATAACCCGTGCATGTCCGGAGATGCGCTCGCCGATGTCCGCATCCACAACACCGCATGCTCCCGGGACCAGGTGCAGGCCATGGGTGAGATCAACGCGGAAGTGAAGACTTTGGCACCCGTTCTGAACACGCAGAGCTATGTGTGGTACTTCGGTGACGGGCTGGACACCATGCTGAAAAGCTACAACGGCGACGCCTACATTTTCGCGATGACGCAGGACGCGCAGACCGGCCAGCGGACCTTCACCCTGCCAACGGGTGTTACAGCCAAGACGGTTGAGGTGGTGAACGAGAACCGCACCATTGCCGTTAAGGACGGGAAGTTCACGGATGACTTCCCCGTTGAATCCACCCACCATGTCTACAAGGTGAGGCTGTAAGGGCGCTGCGCTCCTAAAGGGTTCTCCGCAATCCGCAGGCCGCTGCTCGAATTTCCTACCCGTGGCTTGGCGTACAACCACGCCGTTCATCGCGGGCAACCTCGCCGGAATGTGGCCGTACAACTCCCGCAACACCTTGTTCCAGCACAACGTGGTGGGCACCCGCACCTTCCAGTACAACTACTCGTACGGGAACGCGGGCGGCTTCTACCCCAACTGCATCTCCAACTGCGCGGGTGGCGCCACCTCGGCCAACGTCATCCTCCGCTACAACATCGCCCAGGACGACTGCCGGATGGGCGGCAGCAGCACCGGCACCGGCAAGCACTACATCTACAACAACACCTTCTACTGCCCGTCGCGCACCTTCCTGGACGACATGACCGGCCCGCGCGAGGTCCGCAACAACCTCTTCGTGGCACCGGGCGGTAGCCTCAAGACAGCCTCAGCTCTTATAGGAACAACGCGTATTTTGGCGGTATGTTGCCGTCCGACGGGGAGACGGGTTTCGTGCTCGGCGACCCTCGGTTGGTGGCTGGCGGCAGTGGGCAATCCTCGTTGGACGTGCCCGGGTACCGGCTGTTGTCCGGTCGCCTTTATTGGGTACAGGCGTTCGGATTAACGACGACGGCGGCAGGGACGTCTTCGCGAATCCCACCTCTGGTGGGGCTTCTGTTGGGGCGCCGAACATCGGTGCTTATCAGGGGCCGGGCGTTGCGCCTGCTGCGCTGCCTTTCGGCTCTTTGGTGAACCAGACGTCGGTGGCTGATGCTGCCAATCCGCGGAATGGGGCTGTTACGGCTGACCGGCGGACGTTCTCGGAGGAGGCTTTGGCGGCGGCTGGGTTTGGCTCGGGCGAGCGGTATTCGGCATTTGGGGTGTCGTCCGTTTGGCATCCTACGGCGGTGGGGACGCCGGATACTTTGAAGGCTGCCAGGCAGGAAGTTGCTGTTTCGGGCAAGGGGCGGACTTTGCTGGTGACGGGGTTCTCCACGAGGAACGTGTCCTCGGGCGTCGCGACGGTGCACTTCACGAATGGGCAGAGTCGTGACGTGGTTCTGTCGTTGCCGAACTGGGTCTCGGGAGTCGCTTCGGATGCGAGCGTGGTTGTTGCTTCGTCGGCCTATCACCAGAGGCACACGCAGGCCTACATCGGCGGTCCGTCGACCGTTGTGCGGGTGGATGAGCCGGCCCGCGTGTTTGCCACGAAGGTCGATATTCCGCCGGCGTTCGAGGTATCGAGCGTGACGCTGCCGCAGGGGGGTGCGCTGGTGGATGAGGGGCTGAACATCATGGATATTTGAGTGGTTGGGCGACGGTGCTGAGCGGCGGGTGGACGTGCAGGGGCCTGGAGGTGTTGTCGAATCCCGGGCACGGAAATGTTCCTCCAAGACGGCGCGCCAACTTCGGCGCTCATCGCGAAGAAGTCGACGAGAACAAGGTCTGCTCGAGGAGGCTGTCCAGGCCGAGTGCGCCGCTCTCGTAGAAGAAGCTGCCCTCGGCGGTGGCGGGTGGGCATTTCTCTTCGGCCGTAACGCGGAGGTAACCGCGTTGCCTCGCTGGGCGACGTAGATGGAGCCCGGGTCGCCGACCAGGAGCCCGACGCAGCGGTGGCCGAGGGCGAGCAGGTGACGCGTGGCATCGGAGGCTGCTTGTTCGCCGTCGATAGCGCCGCTGGGGGCCAACCTGTCGCTGATGGCAACCGACATAACGGGATCCCGGAGCCGAACATCTGCCGGATTTCTGGGCTGATCACGGCCGAGATCAGGATGACGCCTGCGGCCCGCTACGTGCGGAGTGTGCGCAGGTAGCCGAAGATGAACGCCGACTTGACGGCCGTGCGGCTCAGGATCACGGCGTGACCGCGTTCCTGTGTCTCAACTTCCTCGGCCCGTATGACCTACGAGGCGAGGGCGTCGGACACCACGGGTGCCAGGAGACCGATCGCCGAGGTTTGCCGGGTTTTCAGGCTCCTTGCGAGGTTGTCCGTCTCGCAGCTGAACTGTTTGCCGGCTTCCTCTACGCGTTGGTCGGTCTGGCCCGAATAGCCACCAGGCTGTTGACCACGCGAAACCGTGGCGGGCGAAACGCCTGCGTGCTTGGCGACGTCGCTGATCGTGGCCATGGGCGGGTCCTCTTGTTTGCTCTTGCTACTTTGTTGGGGGCTTGCGCAAGCGGTTTACGTAAACGGTTACGTAATCCGGCTCACCCAGCGCGTGCAGGGGTGAGGCGGATGGTCGCACTGTTTCGTAAACGGGACGGCAAGTGACTGACACATGCGCCCGTCGTCGGCTAATGGGTCCTTGGGAGGTGATCTTCGTCACTCAATTTGAGCGCAGATCATCGACTCTGTGGTGAAGCGCCCTTAGATCGAATCACGACAATGGCAGTCGCATCGGTCGGCTTCCCCTCAGTTTGGCCCGCTGAACTGCATAAACACGAATGGATGCCTTTATATCTAAGGGCGAATTATCTTCGTTCAACGGTCTGTCTTAGATACATCTGTGGTGGTAGCTTGGATTTGACGAAATTTTCTTCGACAGTAAACCTGTTGTCATGAAAGAAAACCAAAGAAAAATCTGCTCTGTCGGCGGTGCGTCGTGCGGCGAACCCAGGCAGTTGCATTGGCAAGGAACCCAAGCTGTGTGCCCGAAGCATTTCAGGCGGATGGAGCGTCGGGGCACTTATGAGCCGGTTTGCATCGTCGGGGGACGACCATGCGGGGATGGTGTACGTCTCTACGGAGCGGGTCGATGCCGCCGACACCATTTCTACGGGTCGGTCAAGCCTTGTATAGAGGACGGATGTGATCATCTCCCGTCCGCAGAGCGAAACAAATTCGTAAGGGGCAGATGCGACAAGCACTACCAAGCTCACCGGGCGGCGTCTCGTAGAAGCACTCAGAGTTGTACTGCAGTAGCGCTTGGAGGATGCGGAGCGAGTCGCAAACTTTACGACGGACTTTGCCGCAGGCACTTCGAGCGTAGAAAGGCCACTGGCTCGGCGATTTCCGTAAGATGCCGCCACGAGAACTGCCAGATCACTTCCGATACGGATCCATCTGGCGTCTTCAAAGCGGGCTACTGCAACATGCACTATTTAAGGGGACGCCGGGCACAAGACCGCGCGTCTGAATTGGGACTCCGATTCTGCCCTCACTGCGACGGGGACATGTCAACCGCAAGGCGAAACTCGCGATACTGCAGCACCCAATGCCAGACTGCCGCATGGGTAGCGGCAAATACAGACCTCGTAAGGGTAAGGGCGCGCCTCGCGGGCGCCAAACGGAAGGCTGCCAAGTACGGCAACCCAGGTTATAGCACTTTTGCGATCCAGGATTGGCTTAACCTACTTGAGACTCTGGCAAATCGATGCACCTATTGTGGATTTCAGGCTGGTGCTAATGACCTTCAGATGGACCACATCGTACCCCTCAAACGAGGAGGGCCTCATAGACTTTCAAACATCACGCCGGCATGCAGTGCATGTAATCAATCCAAGAGGGATCGCCCACTGCTTTTCGGATGGGCGCCACGGCTGTTGGGAGGAAAGCCGCGCTGGGATAGGAGTGCACCGCGCGGGCAGCGGTCAAACCAATGGAATTCCAGCGAATGGCGTGACAGCCAAGGTCCATTACAGGCAGTGCGGGATAGGGCGAGTCGAACGCCAGAATTGCTGCGCGCCATTGCGTTAACAGAGCACTTCTTCCAAGGACTCGACAGCAGGGAGCAAGTAGCGTGGTTAGGAGAATGGGCATACAACCGTGCTCACTCAACGAGTGAGTCAGGATCATGTGACACGTCCGAATGACGCCGGTTACTGCAACGCGTCCGGCCAGCCCCTACGCCAATGGCTATCATTCACTTGTCATCGGTTTTCGAGCTGGTCAGCTCGACGCTTGGGTCGCTGATCTTGCCGACCGTGGACAGTTTTGGCGAGGATTCTGTGGGTCGGATAGGGGCTGGAATCGGCGTTGGGACTGGGTGGGCCGCATTGAACGAGGCCCACCCAGTCTTATGTTGCTAGCTTCGTCCTCGACTATCTAGAGTGGGACCGCCAAGGCAATCGACTCCACCATCACTTGGTTACGTGAACGAGGACTGCTTTGCTTGCTGCTTGTTCTACGCCCGGGTTGTCGATGCCCGTAACGGTCCAGTTTCTGAGCAACAAAAACAGTCATGGGCCTTTGTTAGAGTCCGTCCATGAGGACGGAACTCAGCGAAGCCGCTGCAAAACTAACTGACGTATGCCGCTCAATCTTTGACGACGGGTCTCAGTGGATCGAAGCAGACGGATATCCGGATAGCCTCGCCCTGTGCATCATTGATTCGATCTTCTCGACCGGATCGCATTACACGAGCGTTGTGAACGTCATAACGGCATATCGGTCATGCGACGGGCGCAGGGCTGCGATCCAAATACTGACGGCGCGGAAGAACTCCTGGTCTCGTTCGAAGCTGTAGATGGAAGTGCAGGGTGGGCCGAAGCCGTCAACAACCGCAAGCCGTCGCACACTGGCCGCGCACTACTTAAAGGCGAAGTCGTCCACCGTGCTGCGCTGGCGTTGGCGGCTCTTGAGGGGGATCCCGTTGAAACGGCGGCTGACACCCGGGAGGAGTTCCTTCGGGATTCTGAACTGAAGAGGATCAAAAAGGCGTGGCTACAACTTCCAAGCCAGTCCTCTGGGGTCACATTCAATTACTTGCTAATTCTCGTAGGACTTCAATCTGTGAAGCCTGATCGTATGTTGATGCGCTTCATTGAGGAGCACGCTGGTCTGGAAGGCAAAGACGTCACGCCGAAGGAGGCCGCGAGTTTGATCAGCCAGGTTGCAGAGCTTTACCCCACGCAGGCGCGAAAGCTGGATCACGTGATCTGGCGGCACGTGTCGGGAAGAGAAATTTTTTCGCTCGCCTGAGCTGACGTAGCGCCGTGACGCCAGCACACACCCATCTCCTGAACGATGACGCCCACCCTCCTTCCAACCGTGACGCGGAGCAAAGCTGGTTCGATCAACGTTTGGAGTAGGCCAATGAACCAGGCTCGCCGGCCTTAATGCCTGAGACTTCTGAAGCTATTCCAAGGACGGCGTCATGGAGATTCCGCTGCAGGTTCGCGAGATGCAAAGCGTAGAAGTCCGGCAAGGAGTCGCTGTCTTCCAGATAATGATGACAGGACGCCATCATTTCTGACAGGTACACCTGCGCCTTGGAGTTGGCTCGGACCTGATCCACTGTCTGTCGTACGCGGTCACGGATGTCGACCACGCTTAGGCCGGCTCGTTTGTAGTCCTCCTTAGTTGCTGCATCGCGAATTTCTACGGGATTGCCGATGGCTAACGCCCGTCGGTGCTGAAGATCCCAAACGAGGTGGCGCAGAACGCGTTTCTCGTTATGACGCAGTTGGGGCCGAAACGTACCGTAAGCGATGCCGACTGTCAGCACAGCGCCGATCAGCGCCACGGTGACGTCCGCCAAGAAGGTATCCCACATGCCCCCAAATCTAGGCTGAAGGATGTTGGAAAGGATATTTGTGACACTGAAGGGGCTCGCCGCTGGTTTCGTACTGATTGGTGGATGTCACACCGACCCAATAACCTGGCGCAGTGAATACATTTGATGGGGGATCGGAGCGGGCAACGCTCCCCGAGGGGCTTTATGAACTCCTGCAAACGGCGAGCCTTGAAACCAAGTTGTCCCTTATGCCGGAGCTCAGCGCGACAGTTGACGCGATCGCCTCAGACGACGCTCCGGAGGTGCTTTCTCGTCACGTTGCAGAAGTCGTCAGAAATGCACTCAAGGCTGCGAAGCCAGAGGAACGCGTCGCTTTAGCTAACCGCCTGTTGTCTCAGGTCCAGACAGACAACCCGATCACGCCCGGCCCGCAACAACTGCTGTCATTGCACCGACCCGACGCATTGAAGCGGCGCCAACTCCGACGGCCCACCACGAAGCTCAGCGAATCTGCATTGCTCACAAACGGCAAAGACGACCCCAACCTTGCAGCGGAGCTTCGAACCGAGATTGAATCGGCCAACACCGTCGATCTGCTTTGCGCCTTTGTGCGATGGACAGGCTTGAGGCTCCTTGAGCCTGCCCTTGAGCAGTTGAACGAGCGGGGTGTGAAGTTCAGGGTCATTACCACTACGTATATGGGAGCCACAGAACGCCGAGCGATCGACGAACTAGTCAGGCGTTATGGCGCCGAAGTGAAGATCAGCTACGAAACTCAAGCCACCCGACTTCATGCCAAGGCCTGGCTCTTCAGACGGCAGACTGGCTTTGGTACTGCGTATGTAGGGAGCTCAAATCTCAGTCAGGCGGCGTTGCTCGATGGCCTGGAGTGGAACGTACGCCTGAGTTCCATCGCAACACCGGAGCTGCTCAAAAAGTTTGAGGTCACGTTCGATAGCTATTGGGAGCAAAGGGCCTTTCAGTCTTACGACCCGGATCGAGACGGCGACAAGCTGGATGCGGCACTGGAACGTAATGGTGGGAGACGAACGGCAGCCCCTGACACTGTCACTGGACTTGAGGTCGTGCCATTCCTTCACCAAGAAGAAATGCTCGAAGACCTTGAAGCAGAGAGGTCAAAAGGGTTCAACAGGAATCTTCTCGTTGCGGCCACGGGGACCGGTAAAACAGTCATCGCAGCGCTCGATTACAAGCGTCTCTGTGAAGCAGCTGGGAGGCCGTTGTCCTTGCTCTTTGTGGCTCACAGGCAAGAGATTCTCAAGCAGTCCTTAGGCACCTACCGAAACGTCATGCAAGACGGTGCATTTGGTGAACTCTACGTCGGCGATCACAAGCCTCAGCAATGGACACATGTCTTCGCCTCAGTGCAGTCTCTCGCGTTCCTCGGGGTCCAGACCTTCGAAGCCAATCAATTCGACGTCGTCGTGGTCGATGAGTTCCATCATGCATTGGCACCGACTTACCGCCAGTTGCTCGAGTACTTGAAACCCCAGCAGCTCGTTGGTCTAACCGCTACGCCGGAACGCGGCGATGGTGGCAACGTCGCCAAGGAGTTCTTTGAGGGGAGAACGGCCAGCGAGCTCCGTCTCTGGGACGCACTGGATGCCGATCTCCTCGTACCGTTCCACTACTTCGGCGTCTCGGATGACGTGGATCTCAGCCGTTTGGAGTGGAAGCGCGGCAATTACGACACCGCTCAGCTTGATCGGTTGTACACGGGCAACGACGCCCGCGCAGCGAAGGTCATTCGGGAGCTTCGGGACAAGGTCGTGGCCACTGAATACATGCGCGCCATCGGCTTCTGCGTCTCCGTCCAGCACGCCCACTACATGTCGAAGGTGTTTAATGATGCCGGCATACCCTCCATTGCGGTAGACGGCGGTACCGACGAAGCTGCGCGTAGTCGCGCTTTAGAACAGCTTCGCAATCGAGAGATCAACTGCATTTTCGCCGTGGACATCTTCAATGAGGGCCTAGACATCCCTGAAGTGGACACTATCCTCATGCTGAGGCCCACTCAGAGCGCCACGATCTTCCTGCAGCAGCTGGGGCGTGGCCTGCGGCGAGCGGACGACAAGGCCGTACTCACAGTCCTGGATTTCATTGGCCAACAGCGTCGTGAATTCCGTTTCGATCTGCGCTACAGAGCTCTTACCGGCTATGGACGAAAGCAACTCGAAAAGGCTGTCGAGGAAGAATTCCCGTATCTTCCGTCGGGGTCCCAAATTGTGCTGGATCGTGTGGCACAGAAAGTCGTGTTGGATAACATCAGAGCCCAGCTGCGCTTCAATCGGAATCAGCTGGTCAGTGACGTAGCCTCGTACGGCCAGATCGAGCTCGCCGCGTACCTGCGCGAGTCAGGCAACGATCTCAAGACGATTTATCGCTCGACCCGTGACTCGTGGACGGGCTACCTTCGCCAAGCTCAGCTCATTGAGGGATTTTCTGGCCTTGAGTCTGTGCTCAAAGGTGCCCACCACGATCGTTCAAGTGCCGACGAAAAGAAACTCCTTGGGCGGATGGCTGCTCTCATCCATGTCGACGATCCGGAACGGGCCGAAGCGTATTCTATGCTCGTGGATGCCGACGCACCCCGCTACGCAGAGCTGGGCATTCGAGAGCAGACGTATGCGCGAATGCTGTTCTACACGCTGTGGGACGACGGCGGCGGCTTCAAGACATACGACGACGGTCTGGAGCACCTGCGCGATTACGGGTTTGTATGCAGCGAGCTCCGGCAGATCGTTCGCTTGGGCGTCGCATCCGCAAAGCACGCGGCTAAAGGGCTTGGCGCTGGACTTCAGCACATACCTTTGTTGTCTCATGCGAGCTACCGACGTGAGGAGATTCTAGCGGCGCTTCAGTATGGGTCGCTGGAGAGTGGAAAGAACGTTCAGCACCGCGAAGGTGTTGCCTGGTGCCCTGCAACGGCGACAGACGCTTTCTTCATCACTCTCAACAAAGATGATCGGAAGCACTCGGCAACCACGATGTACAAGGATTACGCGATCAGCCCGGAGCTATTCCACTGGGAGTCGCAAAATGCCACATCCCCGACGAGCCTAACCGGCAAACGTTACCTGGACCGGGGAACTCATGGGTCACATATTCTTCTGTTCACTCGTAATACCGCCGACGATGAAACTGGCCTGACGGTTCCGTACACGTGCCTTGGCCCTGTCGATTACGTCGAGCACAAGGGCGAGAAGCCCATTGCGATCACGTGGAAGCTCCACCGCCGGATGCCCGTCGACATTTACGCGACGGCCGCAGCCGTGGCTCGCTAGGCAGTTGTCCCTGCCCGAAGTCCGGCAGCTCATCCCCCGCCTCCGGGCATTGGTTTCGCATTGACGGCCTGACCGTGGACGAGCCTGAGCGGGTTGCCGTTCACGTTCGGTCACAGCGGCTGGTGGGGTTCGCCGTCGTCGATGTTCTCCGTTGGCCGTTGCTTCGCAAGGCGTCCTGTGGAAGCCTCGGAGTGATCCCGTCGCCGGGGTGACGACGGGCAGACGAGAAGGAGCCCGACATGGGACTCATCCACATCGACCTGTTCACCACGCTCGACGGAGTCGCGCAAGCGCCGGGCGGACCTGAGGAAGATCCGGAGGGTAGTTTCGCGTTTGGCGGGTGGCAGGCGCCTCTGTTCGACGACGCGGTCGGCGAACAGGTCGAATCCGGGATGGTGGGGATGGACGCACTGCTTCTTGGGCGCCGTACCTACGACATCTTTGCCGGGTACTGGCCGCATCAGGACGGAGGCATAGCGGAGCTGTTCAACCGCATTCCGAAGTATGTGGCGTCGCGTCAGGCTCTGAATCTTGAGTGGGATGGCTCGTCTCAGCTCGGTCCTGATGTGGTGGCTGCCTTGCACGAACTGCGCGACAAGCATGAGCACATCCACGTCATCGGAAGTCTCGACTTCGTGCAGACCCTGTTCGCCGAGCGGCTCTTCGATCGGCTCACGCTTTGGGTGTATCCGATCCTCCTCGGTGGCGGGAAGAAGGTCTTCGCCGATGGGGTGGTTCCAACGAACCTTGAACTCATCGAGCCGGTGGTCGCCTCGCCGAAGGGTGCCGTGATGCAGCGCTACGCGTTGGTTGACGGGACGCCTGGAGTGGGGGACATGGCGGCACAATAAACGCGGCTCACGGTTCAGTCGGTAGGGGTGCTCTCCTCCGCGCGGTTCCAGTGTTCCTTCAGAACAACCGCGAGCCGATCGGGTTCGATTCGGTGCGGGGGATGGAAGTGGTGACGATCCTCAAGCTCTTGGATTCTCAAAGGAGGTGCTGTCCTCCCCGCGTATCGATAGCGTAGCTGTTGCTGGAGAATGCGGGTTGAACTCCACGATCTGGTTCTCAAATATTGCATCAGCAGATGTTCCGGCATCAGGCGGGTCGCGACTGGATTTCAGAGCGGTCAGGCAGAATCATCTGATTGGACCATGTTGTCCACTCCTGATCCATCACAAACGAAAGCGAGTCTTTGTGGGCCTCTTCAAAAAGAAGCAGCGTGATCAGGAACCGGTCGATGAGGACCTGACCTTCTTCGCGATGTCCAAGGCACAAGAGTTCCGGGTCATGGCACGTGAAGTTTTCGCTGAATTGGGCTACGAAGTACAGATCAATCCGGATCATGCCATTGACTCTGCCGGCCGCGGATACGGGTTCTGGAATGTCGCAGCGAACTGTCACAACGCTCCGGCAGCACAGTGGCGTGAGATCATCCGCCAGCACCTCCAGTCTGTGCTGGCAAGTTTCGAAGCACCTGATCCTTTTGACGAGCTCACGCCAGAAGAAGTGTCTAGCCAGACCTACGCACGTCTTTACGAGGAAGCAGGCATTCCAAGCCTTGACGGCTACCCTCACAGCGAATTTGCGCCAGGTGTTGTTGAGATGCTGGCCCTCGATCTTCCGGACACGGTGGCTGTGTTCAATCGTGAGCATGCCAGCAAGTTTGGCGGCTGGGAGGCGCTCCGGACGCAGGGCCTAGCGAACCTTCGTGCTTTGGACAACGAACAAGTCGAAACAATCCCCACGCAGGGAGGCGGGTCTTTTTCAGCGTTGTTGGGCGATTCGGTCTACACAGCCGGCAAGGCCCTGCTGTTGCCTGGACTTGCTACAGAACTTACCGGCAAGTCGCCTCGTCAGGACTTGGGGTGGCTGATGAGCATTCCCAACCGACATCAGCTGGTGTGGCACTTCATCGAAGATGACAGCGTGGTCCCCGCCCTTGAAGGCATGGTGCGGTTCACGGCCATGGGATACAGCGATGCACCGGGCCCGGTGAGTCCACATGTTTATTGGTGGAACGGCACCGGGTACGAGCAACTGACCCAGCTGTCCGAGGAGGACGGCAGCCTTTCCATTCACATCAGCCCTGAATTCCATGCAGTCCTCGAAGCGGCGACGTCCGGCGCCTGACAGCGTCAAACCGCACTACTGCGAGCAAACCAAAACGGTTGTGCTTGAACACTGCCGGAGTATGCCCTTCTCCGCCATCTAACAGGGTGTACCTACCGCGGCAGGCTGTCGCTTGCGCGCACGGCGTCAAGCAGGTCCATATCAATTGCCGTTGTGCAGAATCGAAGGAAGGTCCAAGGTCACACATTCGATCTTTCGCCTACATTTGGTGACGCCGCTGGCTATGTGCGCATTGTTCCCTTTTGCAAGTTAGACCGACAAGCCTCATGACGGCTTCGGCATGGGGTTGAGCGAGTAGCGCGGAGCGGGCTTGACGCAAGAGGGTGGCAGTTACTGGCAAACCCATAGACCTGATTGTTACTCGTGCGGTTGCGGGCTACAGGCTCGCTTCCGCCAAAATCTCGGACATGCCAACCTCCAGCACCTCGGCGAGGCCTGCCAGTGTCGAGATCCGGGGATTGGACGGACCCACAGAGTCTTTGCGCCCAGAGGATCGAGCGTTCTCGATCAATTGGAGTTGGTTTTTCGTTACCCCGGCGCGGAAGGCCAGAGACTCCTGGCTAAGTCCTCGCTCTTCGCGCAGTCGTCTAAGCGTCGCGCCCAAACGCCTCGCCTCTTCTTCGCTCCATCCCACGATCCAATGATCTAAATCAGGCCCGAAATAAGACACCCTTTATAAAAGGTCTGATATATATGGTCAAGGAAGGGATTCTTTAGAAGGTTCCTCCTCCATTGCGAAAGGTGCCCCACGTACATGAATCCCGATAGAAGAGTCCCTCGTGCAACGTTCAGTCCCTGGAAAGGAACGCTTCCGCTGCTGCTCGCCACGGTTCTGCTGACGAGCTGTAGCAGTGGCCCCGTGCCGAAAAATGAACCGAGCGAGACTCCCAGCAGCGTGTACCAGTTCGAGACCCCGAGATATGGGGCCAAGGATAGGCTCACGGTCAAGATTCCGCAGGCCCTGAAAGACGTTGCCCCTGAATCCACCGACCTTCCCTTCACCTCCGTGGAGGTTACCGCTCATGAGCTGAATTCTGCGCGGTATTGTGCGGTGGATGTGGAAATCGATTGGCCCGAGGGTGCTATCGATCAAGTGAAGGATCTTGATAGGGCAAACCCTGAGAAGGGGGATACTAAGACAGACATGGAGAGGGTTAGCTATTACCTCACGCGCCAACCTTTCAAAACTATCAGCGGGACAATGAGTGGCGTCGCTTTGTCGATCGATGACCTGAAGACGTCCGAACCGCAGCCAGGCTCTTACGCTGCCGCAGACTTTGGAACGCTGACTCTGGTGCGGGAGTGCGCAAAGTCGCCGACCGATGACAATGCGACTTTCGAATTTAACTTTCGAACCCTTGCCGACTCCGAGACCCTCGGCGACTTCGCATCCTTCAAAATGACTGTGATGAAGGGCGGCAACCTGACCATAGTCGACCGGGAGATCGCAGATTACGAGCTGGACTCGAATGGTACCTGGCTCGCGGATTAGCGAGAGCCGAAAGCACTCGTGGTTGACCTGGTGGTCGCCTCGCCGAAGGGTGCCGTGATGCAGCGCTACGCTTTGGTTGAGGGGACGCCTGCGGTGGGGGATATGTCGGCGGACTAGAACCTGCTCCCGATTCAGTCGATGGGGCTGCTCTTCTCCGCGTGCTTCCAGTGTTCCCTCAAGACGGCGGCGAGCCGTTCCGGTTCGATCCGGTGCGGGGGATCGAAGTGGTGGCGATCCTCAAACACTTCCACTCGGTAGTCCCGGAAAACCCTGGACAGTCGATCTGCGATATCCCCGTATTGGTCTGGGTTGCTTAGCCCTCCGAGCACGTAGAGGACTGGTTTTGCGAAGGCGCTGAGTTGCTCGCGGTCCAGGTTGTACTTCTCGAAATCACGCAGGAACGCTCGAATTCCTGCAGGTCGCTTGGCCATCCACGGCGGCGGGTCGCCCGCCGGCGGAGGCGCAAGGACGACGTCGGGCCTTACCGACAGCCTCGTGAAGGCCTCCATGAACTGCGTTGGCGGCAGCGATTCGAGTTCTTCAAACCGCTTCCACATTCGGGAGTGTGCCTTGCTCCAATCCCAGTCTCCCGCCCAGGCAGGTTCCAAGAGGGTCAGGCTGAGCAGGCGCTCGGGGTGCTTGGCGGCGAAGGCGAGGGCAGCAGCTCCTCCACCCGAGTAGCCGACAAGGTGGAACGTGTCCCACTGTTTGGCGTCTGCTTCGCGCAGGACTCCATCGACCTCGGTATCGAGGGACCAATCGGGTGGCGGCTCGTCGGCCTCGTAGAGGTCCAGGTCCTTCGCAAACGCGTCCACGTCAGGGCCCAGCGCTTTAAGGAGGTCGGTGTAGGCGGGCGCAGCAGGAAGGACGCTGCCTGGAAGGAAGAACACGCGGATTGCTCCCATGGGTGAACCATACGCTTGGGGAGGGGCAAGGGGGAGAGGCCTGCTCAGGCCCCAGCGATCCTGCCCGCGACATACTCCGCATCCAGGCCGACCCCGGCGACGATCGACGAGTAGTGCCGCGTGAGCCAGGGCAGGCCCACTGTGTACAGGCCGGCTTCTTCCATGACACCTCGCGAGTGCTTCGGGTAGCCCCATTCATCCAGCACGGGCATGTCGATGAAGCTCAGGTCGAGCTTGTAGCCGGTCGCCCACAGGACGGATGTGATGTTCGCGTCGGCAAGATTCAACGTGGCTGGTTCTGTGGGCAGCCAATCATCCTCGGGCTCCGGTGGTTGCTCTGGTGCTTCGATGCCTGCGGCCGCGATGTACGCCTCGATCGCGCGTCCAGAGCGCTGCGCGAAGGTTGACTCGACGGTTGCGAGGCGTTCGGGGAGGTCGTCGCTGAAGGTGATGACGCCGTCGTCGATGGTTTCCAGATGGCCGTGCAGGTGCATGCCGCGTCGGCCGAGCTCGCGGAGGTGGATGTTGTGGCCGCCGTCTGTGCCGGAAAGCAGCGGGTTGCAGGCAAAACGGGCCGCGGGAGATGGGAGTCCCTCGCGGGTGAGGGCATTGATACCGTAGTCCGGCCCGTGTTTGCCCACTTCCAGCAGCCAGTAGATGAGATCGTGGCCGCGGTATCGGCGCGGCGCTTCAGGACACGTGGAGACGGCCAGGTGAACTTCACGACCGGCCGCGTGCAGCTCCTCGGCGATCTGCCCGCCCGACTGCCCGGTCCCGACAATCAGCACAGCGCCATCGGGCAGCTGCTGGGGGTTGCGGTACTCGTGCGTGTGGAGCTGGAAGACGTTCGGCGGGAGGTTGCCCGCAACGGCGGGAAGCTTGGGTACCTGATAGGCGCCCGTCGCCAGGACGACGTTGCGTGCCTGCATGTGCCCGAGCGACGTCTCGATGGTGAACCCATCCGGTGCGGCCGCCAGCCGCGTAACCTCGACGCCGGTGCGAACCGGAGCGTTGATTACCTCCGCGTACTTTCTGAAGAGATTCACCGCAGCGATCCGCGGTATGAACGCGTCCGGATCGTCACCTGCGTACGGCATCCCCGGCAGGCCCAGCGCGAGGTTCGGCGTGTTCATGTAGAACCCGTCCCACCGATCCTGGAACGCACCTCCCAGCGAGTCTCGCCGTTCCAGGATTTGATGCTCGACGCCGGCCTGGGTCAGCCAGTAGCTCGTCGCGAGTCCTGCTTGGCCTGCGCCGATGATGACCGTTTCTGGGGTGCGTCCCATGGGGTGGATCTTACGCTTGGAGATGTGAGTGCGGGAGGTCAGCCGGCATGGGTTTTGGCTGTTAGATCACAGGATTTTCGACCGTCGGGTGCACTCTTCCCACAGCCGCTTCCGGGCTCTACCCAGTGAGACCCAGGTTCGCTGTATCTGATTGAAGTCGCTGCTGGTTCTGGTATGGATTCTCATCGACTCTGCGACGGCGTCACGGCCTGCAAGGCAAGCTCGACAAGGCGTGGCATCTTCGCTGCTCCATCCACAGTTCTCGGCTCGCGGAGATGCCCAGCAAGGGTCAGATCAACTAAGCCATGTACCGTCGCCCACACGAGGGCTGTGATCTCGCGGATATCGCCCGAAACTACATAACCATCCAGCTGTCCCTTTGAGACCAGTGTGTACAAATAGTCTGTGCAGGCGGTCGCGGCGTTTTCAAGATCGCGACTCGGATTACCAATTTGGAAGTCGCCGAATACAAGACGGTAATGGGCAGGACGCGTCATTGCCCCTTCTGTATAACCCAGCAGGGCGCCCCAAAGCGGCGTGCGATCACCCACACCTGACGCAGCTCCTAAACGCATCTGCTCGCCCAAATAATCGAGATTCTCTGCTGCAACAGCGCTTAGGAGATCGTCTTTATCTTTGAAATGTCGGTATGCGGCCGTGCGGGACAAGCCCGCTTGGGAGCCGACGGCCCGCAAAGTCACTGCGTCGGGGCCACCCTTGGTCAGCAGATCGCTCGCTGCCGCCAATAGTTTCGATCGAGTCTCGCTGGGCAAAGAGTCCATGGTCAACCATCCTACCTACGGGGATCGCGGCTGATCTTCGAGCAGTTGACACTGTCAACACATATTGCTTACGCTGTTGACAGTGTCAACAGATAGTTGGCTCTCGTGGCTGATTTCGCCCTTACGGATGTATGCCGTCCGTAACTGAGCCCGGGAAATGAAAGAAGGAAAAACCATGAAATCTGAAGATCTAGCCGCAGCGTACTTCGAAGTCTGGATGACCACCGATGATGATCGTCGCCACGAGTTGGCCAGCCAGGTCTTTGCGGAGAGTGCGGTCCACTACGCCGTCCCTGCGAACGTGCAATTCCGTGGAATCGAAGCGATTGAGAGCAACATCAAGCGCGTAAATACGGAGAACATCCAAGGGAACGGACTTTCTTTCACGTCCGGTGACGTGACCCCTAACCACAACACATTGCAGCTCGAATGGTCAGTCGAGACCCCCTCCGGGCAGACGGTCGCCACTGGTCGTGACTTCCTTCTTATTAACGACGACGGACGCGTCCAGGCTCTCTACATGTTCAACGGGGTCTGAGTTCGGCGGACCAAGGAGCGATCTAATCCAGGCCTCCCGAAACGGGCAGACCGTTTCGGGAGGTGTGGATCAGGTGCGGGAGGTCAGCCTGGCGTGGGGTTTTCGCTGTCAGATCACAGTATTTTGGACAGTCGCTCGCACTCTTGCCACAGCCGCTTCCGGGCGGCGGGATCAGAGCCCATGCCCGGCGTCGGCAGTTCCTTGCGTTTGGCCCAGAGCTTGCCGGACACCGCCGCAGCCTCTGGCGACGTGGCCAGCCAAACAGCCGTATCGGCTGCCTTCTCTGCGGGCTTGCCGAAGGTATTTGTCATCCAGCGGAATGGTCCGCCAACGTCCTGCAGAAGAGCGGTGTGCTTGACGAGGCCCGGGTGCACTGCGTTGACGACGATGTTGGATCCGCGAAGGCGTTCCGCGAACTCTTGTGTCAATAGAACACGGCCGAGCATTGTTGGTGGGGTAGAGCGGAGGTAGCTGTAGTTGCCTTTCTCAGTTTGAAGGTCATCGAAATCGATCTTTGTCACCGAGGGGCCGCCCGAATACTTGGAAGCGATATTGACGATCCGCGACGGCTGCCCCTCATCTCTGCTCGCGCCGCGCTTGAGCGCATCCAGGAGCAGATTCGTCAGAAGGAAGTAGCCCATCACGTTGGTGGCGAACGTGAGCTCGAGGCCATCCGCGGTCACGTGGCGTTCTTTGCGGAAAACGCCGGCCGCATTGACGAGCACGTGAAGCTCGTCGTGCCGGGAAAGGAACTCCTCAGCGGCCGAGCGAATTGACGCTTGGTTTGAGAGATCGCAGGCAAGAGGCTCCAAGGTCGCGCCCGGGACCGCCGCCTGGATGTCGCGCAAAGCCGCTTCGGCCCGCGCTTCTGTCCGTCCAACCACGACGACGGTCGCACCTTCGCGTGCCAGTGCGGTGGCGATGGCCTTGGCAAGACCACCCGTAGCGCCGGTTACCAGCGCTGTTCGTCCATTCATCGAGGGCATGGCTTGATCTCAGCACGAAACGGCGTGTTTGGCGAGGGTATTTAGTTCTTGGAAGGCCGTGCTTTCGGTTTCTTCGCTGCGAGCCCAGCCACGTAGTCGAAGGCTTTGGCCACCCATGGTTCGGCCTTCTCGGCATCATCATTCCAAGCATCTGGAAGACCGGTGTATCCGCCCATGGGACGTTCTTCAGGGCCGAAGGGTTGAGTCTCGTGATCAGCCTCGAGCTCGGCCTTGTCGGCCTCGGAAAGACGGACGCCGATGGTGGGGCCGAACAGTCCCGCAAACATGTTGCCATTCACAAAGGCGCCAAGATTGCCGAACATCGGCTTGACGATGACATCCGGATGATCGGGCAGCACAGAACGGAAGCGTTCCTTATCGGCGTCCGAGGGCTTGGGCATCTGCATTTGCTTGTTCTCCTAGGTTGTGCCTCCATGCCCAACTGTACGCAGAGCATGACGATCAGGCCGCAAGCCTCCGTAGCGCCCAATCCCAGCCAATCAATTCCTGCTCCAGCCGAACTCCGTCGCCATAGCTGCCTGCCTGCAACCCCTCGTAGACGCGGGCTTCCTCAGCGGTCAGCCGGCTCAGCACAGCGCGTGAGGGGGAGGATTCCACGCTCCACGCATCCCGATGCGCCAGCAGCGTTTCCTCGTCCATCAGTACGCTCGACACATGAGGATGGACTGAACGCAGTTGATCCAGGATGCGGAAGCCGTGGGTGTCCAAGTCACCCCAGTACAGGACCTCACAGCTGTGCAGCCTTGCCGCATCCCGGAGGGGTGAGAAGCCGTAGCCGGCCCCGAAGATGGCCAGAGTGTCCGGCCGGTCAGGGAGGGCCAGGAAGTTCACGAGATTCTCGGTGATGATCACGGTGCTCACCGGAAGCCTGAGGGACTCAAACGCGGAAGCCGTCACCGTGATGTCCCGGGCATCACCCAGCAAGGGGATTGCCGAATCCAAGACACGGAATCGGACCTGCTCGGGCTGATGGAGGAAACCGTGGCGCTCGGCGAAGCGTGCAGCCGGTGTTCGGGCAGCTGATCGTCCCAGCAAGGGATCATCGAGAGTCGAAGACTCAGCCACCTCAAGCAGTTCGTCGTCAGGCGCCTCGACGGTGGGTGTATCCGAAACCTCCGCGGGCACCAGCGTCCCCACCATCTCATCAATTGTCCGGCGGTGCGTCTCGATGAACTTCGTGTGAACCCCAGGCAGGCTCAACTGCCGCACATAAACACCAGGGGAGGGGTGGTCGCCGAGCCACAGCGCCACTCGGGCAGCAGTCAATGCCGCGTCGCCCAGCTCCAACAGAGCAAGTGGTCGCYTCAAAGCCCAAGCCTTAAGAGCGGGATCAAGAGCTACAAGCGAAGAAGCAAGCGATCGGAAACGCTCCAACTCCCGCGACTTACCAACAAACGCAACCTCGTCCTCCACAGAATCAAACACGGCCACGGCGGGAAGTTGGTTTGACCCGATAGTGGTACGGCCGACGTCGACCGTTTCGAGACTGTACGGCCCTGCGGCGGCGAACAGCTCAGCAGCCCATGCGCGGGCGGCAGCGTAATCGTCCCGCAATTCCGTGGCGGATGGTCGCTTCAACGCGCGACGCCGTGGGTACAGGTCAGTCGGTTCAAGAGCCTCGCGCAGGAGCTGGCCACGGTCCCATGCGGTTGCAGACAGCGATCGCAGCCCCGGCAACGTCGTCCAACGACGAGCAAGAGCAGACTTAGCCGGCACGCTTCTCCCGTTCCTCGCGGTACTCGGTGATGGTCATGTTGCGCAGCTGGGAGTCGTTGCCGTTGGTGTTGGCGACGAAGCCCACGTGTGCCACAAACGGCTCGATGACGTTGATCTTCTGAAGTGGTGTGACGATCAGCAGCTGCAGTTTCATCCGCTGGAAGAGCTCCATTCCATAGCGGGCGGACTCGTCAGAGCCACGACCAAACGCCTCGTCGATCACCACAAACCGGAAGCTCCTCCCCTTGGCAGGGCCGCCTGCGCTGGAGCGTGAGGCGCCTTTGACAGAAGCCAATCCAAACTGGAACGCCAAGGCAGCCGCAAGGATCGTGTACGCAAGCTTCTCTTTCTGTCCGCCGGACTTGCCACCCGAATCCGTGAAGTGCTCAAACTCCTCGCCCGTTTCGGTCCACTTCTCCGATGCCGAGAACGTAAACCAGTTCCGCACGTCCGTCACCTTGGACGTCCAGCGCTCGTCCAAGGTGGTGAACCCTTCACGGCCACGGAAACGCTCGATCAGCCGTTCCACCTGCAGATACTTCTGCTCAGAGTACTGATCATCATCACCAATCGTGCCCTCGGAGCAGGCCCTGAGGTCGATCCCGAACTGCCGCACATCCAGGTCAGTGGAGTTCTGATGCTCCAGTTGGATGTGCCTGCCTGGGTTGTACTCGATCTCCGCCAGGGACAGGTTGATCTCGCTGATCCGGTTCACGATGTCCTGCCGGCGGCTGTCCAGGAATGCGTTGAACGCCACTACTTCATGGATGGTGTTCTGCGTCAGTGAGTCCTTGAAACGCGCCTCGAACCTGGGAAGGTCATCGCGCTCCAGCTGTTCGAGGAGCCTGTTGAACTCCTCCGCAGCCTCCAGCGTGGCGTCAATGTCCGTGGTCTCGTTCGGATACTTGTTGCGGAAGTCCGCCATGAGCCGCACTGTGGAAGCCGCAGCCGTCGCGATCTTTTTGGTCAGCGCGTCAATCGTTCCGGTCAGACCGGAACGGACCGAACTCTCCGTAGAAACGGTATTCCGGTACGTGAGCAACTTTTGACCGAGTGTCTCGGCGTTGAGCCGCGCTACGGCAGCCAGTACGTCGCCGTCGTCCGTTAGCGGTTGTTCCTGCAAGGTCAGGCGACATTCCTCGATCACCGTTGCGATGTCCCGGGCGTCCTTGTCGTTGGCTCCAATCCGCTCGCGAACCTTGTCGGAGCGCTCTTGAAGCTTCTCGATCCTGGCAGCGACCTCAGACTCCTTGATCGTCAGCTGCTGCAGCACGCTGCTCGCCTGCTGGAGTTGCAGCTTCTCATCCCTAAGCTCCTGGACCCGGCGGGCGGTCACCTGCCAGCTGATCTCCGAAAACTCGGTCACAGACCCAACATTGCCCAGCAAGCGGTTCAGCCGGGCGGCGTCACCCAGTGACGCATCGACCTTCGCCAGCTGGGTCCCGACACTGCGATGCTTGCCGTCAATGTCGTCCCGCTCAGCGCGAATCCGCACGATCTTCTCGTGGTTGTCCCAGCCCAGGACAAACGTCCGCCGGTCCGTCAGGCCAGTGCGGTCGTCCTTCTCATGCCTTCCCCGCGAGCCCTTCAACTGACCATTAACAGTCAGCGCCTTGGGATGCCTGCGGAAGTCCTCCATGGTGTCGCAGCAGACATAATCGAACCTGGTGCTGAGCTCATCCAGCAGGAAATCGCGGAACGGCGTCCCCTGCTTGATTGCAATCTTCGCGCCCAGCGTCCCGGGTGCGGGAGGCCGTTGCGGGTACGAGTCACCAATCCGCCGGTACACCAGCTTGCCCTTGAGATCATTCGCGTCCACCCATGAGCTCACCGCCGCATAGTGCTCAGCGGAGACCAGCAGTTGGAGCGCAAAGCTCCTCAGCGTACGTTCAGCAGCCCCTTCCCACTCGGCCTCGCCGTCGCGGACTCGCAACAGTTCGGCAGCGTAGGGGAGCGCCGACTCGGCAATGCCAGTGCCCTCGCAAATACGACGCCGCAGCTCCAACTGCGGACGGGCCAACAGAGTCTGCCGCGAGCCAAGGCTGGCCAGTTCGGCGTCGAGGTCCTCCCTGCGCGCAGCCAGCTCCCTGAGCTCCGAATGCAAAGCCGTTCGCCGGTCCTGCAACTCCACGGCTTTGGCTGCAAGGTCCTGCTCAACCTGGCTCAAGCGTTGCCGGTTAGCGTCGAACAGCACCCGGTCCTCTGGAGTGTTCAATCCGAGTTCGACGGCGGCACTGGTGTACTGCTCGAAACGGTTGCGCTGCGTCTGGGATGCTTTTTCAAGCTGCGCCACTTCGGCGTCGATGGCAGCGAGCCGGCCACCGCCACTGGTCCGAATGTCCTCCTGCACGATCGCAAGTTCGTGCCGCAGCCGGGCAATGTCCGAGCTCAGCTGGGTGCTGTCTTCGCGGAGCTTCTGTCCCGTCCGCTCCAGTTCGTCCTGATGTTCCAGACTCAGCGTCAACTGCTGATCCGTGAACCAGGGATGCAGTTGATCCCTTTGCTTGCGTGCCTGGTTTTCCTCGGCGCTGAGCTTCTGATGCGTGGTGGCGCCTTCCCGGATCGGCTTCAGCAGTTCGATCTGGTCCTTGGCCCGGACTACGGCTTCGTGTGCCTTCTTGAGATCGTCGAAGTGCCCGATCAGCTTGCTGATCCTCGCTTCGACGTCATCGTCTTCCAGCATGTTGGTCCGGACGAAGTGGGTGATGTTCTCCACTTGCTTCATGGAAACCGTGCGGTGGAACAGCTCCATCGCCTGATTGCCGCTGATGCCAAAGTGGCGCTTGAATGCGGCCGCATACGGATCGAAGGTGTCGTGAACTGTGACGCCCTCAGCACGTAGCTTCTTCTTCAGCTTCGCGGGATCCTGGCCGAAATTGGAGAAGTCCTCAGCGATCGACTGCTCCTTCTCAGCCAAAGAGTAGAACCGTGTGGGCTGCCCGGCTTCCTGCATCGTCCAGAGGGTGATGGCGAGCGTCACGGTCTTGTTGAGCACAGCGTTATGGAAGACGCCGAGGACCACTGACAACGTGCCCGGTGCCCGCAGCGCCACGGGCTTGGAGTACTCGCCGCCAGTGCTCCGGGTGCTCTTATGGAAGCCCCTCACATACGACATCAGCGTGCGTTCCCGCTTTTGCGCGCCTGCGGCCTTGTTGTACTCGATGCGGTTGGCCGGCAGAAGGAGCGTCGTGATCGCGTCCACAACCGTCGACTTTCCGGAGCCGATATCGCCGGTCAACAGGCTGTTGGCACCATCCAAACGGAACGTCCGCACCCCGCCGTGGAACGTGCCCCAGTTGAGCAGTTCCAAACGCTGAAGGCGGAACCCGGGCGGCAGGCCGCCGTCGTGCGCCGTTTCTGCTGTTTCATCGATGCTGAACAGCGTGTCCTGAACGTCAGTGGTCATGGTCACTTGCTTCCGGTGAGAGAGTCACGATAGTCAGCCAGCCGCGCGTCGAACTCTTCCAGCCACTGCGCGTCAACGTAAGCCTTCAAAATGCGCATCACCTCATACGTTTCCGTTTCGCCCTTCAGTCTCCGCAGGAAACCGAGTTCCACAACCTTCTTGACGTTGGTCCCCAGCCGGTCCAGGATCCGGGCCTCATTGCTGGACTCGGGCAGGAAAACTGAGACCATGTCCTTGATTTCGGCCTCGGACATGATGAGGCGGAGCTCGCTGCTGTTGGTATCGAACTCCAGCATCCGCTTCCGGAGGAGGGCGAGCAGCAGGCTGACATCGAACGTGAGTTGCCTTCGGGGGATGAGCCGGGGGAGCGTGCCTTCAGGATCCTCGCGCGACTTCAGGAACGCGTAGCCCTCCGACTCGTCAAGGATCAGGTTGAGCCCCAGCACGGCAACGTAATCCCTGACCTGGGACGTGAGCGTGATCAGCGACTGCCAGATCTTCTGGTCAGCCTCCGCGTACACCACACCTTTGAAGAGCCTGGTCACGACGGCGGGCAGTTCCTCGGGGGTGCTTGCTGTTTCGGTTGTCATACCGGCCTCACGAAGATGATCTGGTCAATGGTTGCCTCTTTCAGCGTGCCATCCGGGAGCTGCCACTGGAGGTTCTGGGTTGTTTCTGCATCGATAGTGGCCCAGTCCGACTCGACCGCCAGCTGGTAATACTGCACCAGCTCCGCGAGGCCCTGGGTCAATGGATGTGCGGCGGTGATGTCTGCGAGCGTTGCCTGGTCCGCGTGTTCAAGGACGTCGTCGATGTTCGACTTCAGACGCTCCCTGTCCACGTGGAATTGGCTGAACAGCGCGCTCGCATCCAGGTCCTGATCATCCGCGGTGACCACCTCGTCCATCACCATCACGCGGCTGCCGGGCTCGTAAAGCGGCCGCTCGAACGGCAACGCGACGTCCACCGAAGGGGCGTCGATTTCCATAAAAACGTTCGACGGCGGGTGGTCCCGTGTGTCCAGTGCAGTCGCCTCAACGCTTCGGATCAGTTGCATGATGCGTTTGTTCTCGAGGAAGACTTTGTCGTCCAGGAGCCTGCGCATCTGCTGGGAAAGCTGCCTCACTGTGCTCTGTGTCTGTTCAACCGCCGGTAACCAATCCTGATGGAGGTTGGTGATGGTGTGGAGGTTGTCTGCCTGCGCCAAAGCCTCGATCCGAGTGGCTCGCTGGAGGAGATCGTTCAGTTCGTTCCGCAATTGGGGAGACATGAGGTAGTCCCAGAAGCCCTGGAACGTGCGGCCTTGGAGGGAGCTGCCGATGTCCTGCTGATTGGCGAAGATCGTGTCCAGCAGTTCGCCTTGGCTGCCGTCCCACGTGGCGATCTGCTCTCGGACTTGGCGGTCCAGTTTCCGGAAGTTCTGCTCGACCTCCCGGAAATCAGAGAGCAAGTCCTTCGCCAACGCCGTGAGTTGCTGGAAGTGGTCCAGAGCCTCGGGGCCGCTCATGACCTTGACGTCGCCCGCGCGGATCCGCTGCATCTCCTTGTCTATCTGGTCCCTTTGCTGCTGCAGTTCCGCAAGCCGCACTTCCGGGTCTGTTTCCGATTGTTGGACCAAGGTTTTCAGGACCGCGAAGATGCTGGTGAGCCTGGATTGCGTGGCCACGAACTCGCGGCCTCTGAGGCTCTCCACCCACCTGACAACGTCCTCTGCCGCGGCGGTCAGATCGTAATGCGGCTCGTCCTCACCCGGAACGTAGTACTTGCGCAGCCAGGCACGCTCTGGTGCTGCCCAGTCGTCAAGATACTCTGATGCGCTACGCGGGAACCGGTCCTCGCCGAAGGATTCCCGGACACCGAACAAGACGTCGTCCAAAGTATCGATCAGTTGCTGGCGGCCAACGTTACGCTGGTTAGGGTCTGTGAAAGCGGTCATGAAGAAGTGCAGCGCCAGCGGGGCGTTCTGGGCGCGTAGGAGGGCCCAGCCCGCGTGGTTCTCACGCAGGGAATTTATGGCGTAGAAGTCCACGTGCTCCCTTAAGTCTTCGGGTTTGTACTGGCTGCTGGCCCGGCTCTTGACTCACAGGCTAAGCCAAGACCACGACAATTTTCTTCGTCAGTCCGACCACCGGATTGATTAATCTGACGTCGCACTGGCTATCTGCTCAGATCTATGTAAACTTGACGGTGTTGTTGTGTTTGGCATTTGGTAGTTCAGGCAGTCCCCGTGATCCATCTGGATCGCGACCTTCTGAAGTAACGGTGGAGAACACCCCACACCGGAGACCCGAAAGTCGGGAGAATCTCCACCTTCAGTAAGGACTGAAAAAATGGCTACAGGTACCGTGAAATGGTTCAACTCCGAAAAGGGCTTCGGCTTCATCTCTCCTGAAGATGGCAGCCAGGACGTTTTCGCTCACTACTCTGCGATCAACTCCTCGGGCTACCGCTCCCTCGAAGAGAACCAGAAGGTTTCCTTCGACGTCGAGCAGGGCCCCAAGGGTCCCCAGGCAGTAAACATCCAGGCTATCTAGTCTTCGGATAACAAAAAAGCAGGGCTGGTCACTGACCGGCCCTGTTTTTTGTTGTCGTTGTAGTCGAACATGTATACGAGACGCTTAGGCGATACTAGAACACATATCCACATAGCGAATTACACCCCTGTAACTCACCTTCGAACGTCCGTAGCGTGGTTGGTATCAACTACGAAACCGAGGGCCTTCCATGGACGAACAGACTGCAAACGACTCCTTCCCACCAGCTCATTTGAAGCAGGCTCAGCACCTAGGCGAGTCGCGCGAGCACTCATTTTTGCCGGAATTGCCACCTAGACGGGCGTTAAGCGGTCTGTGCAAGGCCGTTTTGCCACCTAGTCGCGTTTCCGAAATCTAACCTGCGAAGTGAGCCGCATGTCGGTCATCCACAGAAACAGAAGGTTGGATCGAGTGTTCGATTCTGAGGTTCAGCGCATCCTCGATTTCGTCGGCCGCGGCATAAGCGTGCGGATTATTGGAGCCCCCGGAAGCGGCAGGACCACGGTGTTGCAAAACGTGGTGGCCAACCTGGAAAAAACCGGCATCGCTATCCACCTCATCAGCGGCCTCCGAACACATCGCTCAATCCCGTACTCAGCCATCAAGAGCCTGGGTTTGGAGCTGCGGCCCGGCCGCAGCGGAGTTATGGATATGGCAGACGCGCTCTCAAGCCAGTTATCCAAGCCTGGAAAGCACGTCCTGATAGTGGACGACATCCATCTGCTGGACAACGAATCGCTGGCGGTGCTGGAATCCGTTCGCCGCAGGTCCGACTGTCCGTTGGTCGTCACGGCTCCGGACAGCGGCTCGATCTCAAGAGGTCAACTGGCCGTCATGAACAGTGGTCGCGAAGCTTTGCTGCAACTGGACCCGCTCCATTTTGAGCAGGTACACACCTTGGTGACGCAGGTGCTGGGGGCTGCCGCTGATGCAGACACAACAGCGAGAATCCTGACAAAGTCCGGCGGCAACCCTCGCCTGATTGTCCGCATCACGGAGACCGCGGCCTTAAGCGAGCTGCTGGTAATGCGTGGTCGGCAGTGGCAGATGACCGGTGACACCCTCTGGAACGACCATTTGAGAGGCACCCTGGAAGCGCTGCTGGCGGATTTGGCTCCGGAAGAAGTCACTGCCCTGCACACCATGGCAATCCTTGGCACCGCTCGTGTAGACGTTCTGCAAAAGGTGGTACAGCCCGATGTGTTGGAAGGCCTTGAACGGCGAGGGTTCCTTTCAGTCATGGACGATCACCATAACGGGCCGATCGCGGCGATAAGTCCGCCAGTCATCGCAGACTATTTCAGGGGCCAAAAGACGCTCAGGGATCGTCACCTCTTACGGAACAAGATCGCTGGTGCACTTGAAGGTGTGCCTCAAACGGCGCAGGGCAATTCAACAACTGCCGACTGCCTCTCCCGGGTGCTAGGATCCTTGCGGCTCGAAAAGGGAAACGATGACGCCGTAACCGCCCGGCATTTTCACGATCACAGTGCCGCCCGCGAACGAACTCGTTATGAACGGTGGCAAGCGAACAAGTCCGCGACCAATGCTGCCGCTCTGCTCAGGGTTTACTGGGGAGGGCCGGTCAACGTTATGCGGGCAACCCGCGTCTGTCGGGAGACGTCCACACTCAACGGCGACCCCAATGACATTCTCTTTCTCACGATCACCAAGGCTTTCCTTGCAATCTACTCAGGGCAAGGCGTGGGTACGGCTGTTGGAATTCTGAAAGGATTTGCTGAGCAGAACCCGGATCAGGCGTCCAGCGCCGAGGCCACGATTCTCTTCATCAACGCCTCCCATGGTCGGGTCACACCCCTGCCCGAGACTTCTGCTGAAACCCCGCAGCCTACGTCGCTGGGGTTGGAAGGACTCGTCCAAAGCTTGCTCGAGCTGTATCGCTTTCGGCCGGCTGTGGTCCTCAGCGTGACAGATAAGGCTGAGGACGACGACGCCTTCCCGCACCTGCGTCCGTTCCTTCACGCCTTCGCGCTCTTTGCAGCAGGCAGGATCGAGGATTCCCTGGTCTTTGCGCTGGATTGGCGTGCCGAGGCCCGTCGGAATCTCGATCAATTCGGCGTCGTCGCCAGCAGCTACGTGGCAGCGCACGGTCTGCTGTACCGGGGCTACTTTGAAGAAGCCGAATACCTCATGAGCAGCGTCTTTGCCATGGGCCGTCCCGGCTTCGTAGTGGATGTCCTCTATGACGCCATGCTGCGGCTCGCCGGTCTACGGCATGCGACGACGGCCATCTCACCGGCGTTGTCCATCGCGTCGCAGGCAAGGACGGAAGTTCCCGATGTTGGCCCATTGCCCGGTATCGGCAAGGGAGTGCATGAGCTCATTGCCGCAGAGACTACTCAGCCGTCGGTTTTTGATCGGCGGGCCGTGAAGCTCATCAAACGTCAGATGAAGAGCGGCTACATCCTGGAAGCAGCAATGACGGCACTGCTCTGCACATGCTTATCTCCCGGCGCGCCGGTTCTGGATCTCCTTCGCAAGATCCTGCGCGATAGTGGGGTAACGGCTCACGACCAGATGATGGCCGTTGCCACCGCCGTTGTGGAGGGCGATCACAAGTTGCTTGGTCTCCTCCTGAAGCACTACGAATTGGATGCCGACAACTATCAGATCGGTATGCTGCTCCGAGGCGCTCTCAAACGTCACGTTCTGGAGGGGAACACAGCAGCGGCAGAGGCTATGGCCGAGGCTTCTTCTTTGTTCGCAGCAAGGTTTCCGTCAACCAACGAGCAACTCTCCTTCAACACTTTCAGGACGACGCCCCTCACGGAACGCGAAATTGAGGTTGCCGCCTTGGCGGGACATCGCTCGAACGTTGAGATTGCTGAACATCTGGGAATCAGCGCGAGAACAGTGGAAAACCACATCTCCAACGCCCTCCGGAAAACGGGCGCAACCTCGCGCAATGGCCTCTTCATCCTCGTGGGGAATTCAATGGCAGCACGCTGACGCAAGTTAGGCTGAACGTATCTTCCAGTACGAGTCTCCGGTGACACCGGTAGAGCTCAGACCTTGATGCGTGAAGGGTTTTCGTGAGCAATTCCCCGGCCTTGGCCCGCCGCCTCGGCACCTTCGATGCTTCGCTCATTGGCTTAGGCTCCATGATCGGTGCCGGGGTCTTCGCAGCCTTCACACCAGCCGCAGCGGCAGCAGGATCCGGGCTGCTAATTGGTCTGGTTGTTGCGGCCTTCGTGGCCTTCTGCAATGCCACGTCCTCCGCGCAACTTGCTGCCAGATACCCCACCTCCGGCGGAACATACGTCTACGGACGTGAACGGCTTGGGCCGTGGCCCGGGTTCCTTGCCGGGTGGGGATTCGTGATCGGCAAGACGGCCAGCGCCGCAGCCATGGCTATGACCTTCGCAGCCTATGCAGCACCGGCAGGTTGGGAGCGTCCGGTGGCGATTGCCGCCGTCGTAATTTTGACGGCTGTGAACTATCACGGCGTGACTCGCACAGCGGGACTCACGCGAATTTTGGTGGTTGCCGTCCTTGCCGCTCTGGCGGTAGCCGTGGCGGCCGTTTGGGGTGGTTCCGGACCTGACTTCAGCAACTTTGTGGGGGAGGGACTGCTGGCGCACGGCTGGTACGGCATATTGCAGTCGGCCGGGCTGTTGTTCTTTGCCTTCGCTGGCTACGCGAGGATCGCGACGATGGGGGAGGAGGTCCGTGAGCCTCGCCGCACCATACCTCGCGCCATCAGCATCGCCCTGGGAATCACAATCGTCATCTATGCCCTGATAGCGGTCACGCTGTTGGCGGCACTGGGGCCCGACGGTGTTTCCGGGACGCCGACACCCCTCGCCGATGCCGTCACTTCTGGTGCGATGTCTTGGGCTGCTCCCGTTGTTCGGATCGGAGCCGCAGTTGCGTCTTTGGGTGCTCTCCTGGCGCTGATCGCAGGGCTGGGCCGGACGAGCCTGGCGATGGCCCGCGAGCACGACCTCCCGCACTGGCTCGCGGCAGTTCATCAGCGGTATAAGGTTCCCCACCGGGCGGAAACAACGCTAGCCGTGGTGATTTGCCTGATCATTTCCGTGGCTGACCTCAGGGGCGCCATCGGTTTCTCGTCGTTCGGTGTGCTGCTTTATTACCTGATTGCGAACATTGCGGCCTTCACCCAGCCCGTCGAGGACCGCCGCTATCCGAAAGCACTTCAAGTGGCTGGAGCTGCTGCCTGCGTGGCGTTGGTTGCTACGCTGCCGCCGCTCTCTGTCGGGCTCGGTGTGCTGATGTTCGTTTTAGGCATCGTGTTCCGGGTGATCCGTTTGCGCCGGGGTCACTCCCGCGCTCGATAAGCCATACTCCGGCAACCAGGCTGGGCACGACTCCACCTGGGGGTTAATAGGTGGAGCCGTGCCGTTGTGCCTTCTTCGCCTGGGACGAGTGGGGTACCCGCCGGACACCGGGTTTCCCGTCCCGAAGGCACAACAGGAGACTATGGCCGGGAATAGTGGTCTAGGTGCTTGTTCGTTCGCTCTAGGTACTGATAAACGAGCAAATTCGGGGTTTCCATGGTGCATCCATCCAAAAATGAGTGTTTGCCGGGACGGACTAGGTGGTGGGACGCGATTGCGCCCTGCCCGGAGAGCACTGACACAATTAGGCGCATGGAGTCACCCACCCAAGTCCCCGCCGTCGAGCTGCGCATTTCCATCAGTGGAACGGACCCGCTGATTTGGCGGCAGGTCGTTCTCCCGGAGAGCGCCACGGTTGCCGAGCTGCACAGTGCGATTCAATGCGCATTCGATTGGAAGAACGCACATCTTTATGCCTTGGCCGGCCACGACCAGGCCGACAAGAAGCGGATCATCACCAGGCTCGCCGAAGATGACGACTCACCTGAAGGCTCGGAGGAGGCCAGCGGCGTTGAACTCCGCGAGTTGTTCGATTCAACCCAGCCTGGAAAGTCGTCCCTTGAATACGACTACGACTTTGGTGACAACTGGACTCACGAAATCGAAGTCGTGGGGCCCGCCCTAATTCTGGAATCGACTATTACGTGCACGGGCGGCGCAATGCGTGGTCCCCTCGAGGATTCGGGGGGAGTGTATGGATACGCCAATATTGTGCGGGCGGTCGGAGACCCAAGCCACCCAGAACATGCAGACATGGTGGGATGGCTGGAGTGGGTGACCAGCGAGCGGGCTGATCGCTTCGACCCGACGGCCTTCGACATGGAGGCTGTCAACGCTGAGCTCCATCGATTGGCTCAGAGATTGTGGCCAGAGGCGCCCACAGAGGAAGACATGGAAGTGGCGCTGGCTCCCATTAGTTGGCTCCTGAGGGAAGCCAATCCCGATGGGCTGGATCTAACCTCAGCAGGATGGCTCAAGCCGGCAATTGTTAAGCGAATGATGACCGAGCTCAATTGGGACGACGACTGGTTCGGACCGGGCCGCAACGAGGTTAACATCCCCGAGGTGAGAAACCTCCGGGAGCAATTGCAGGATTGGAAACTGCTGCGCAAGTCGAAGAACAAGTTGCTGCTCACTCCGCTGGGTCGGCGCGTTGTTCAAGACCCCGCCGCCCTGTGGGAGTTCCTGGCCAACCACTTCGCATCCCCGGACTCCCCGGTTGATAAGGTCGTCACTCAGCTCCTGGTCCTGTGGGAATTGTCCGGAGCGACGCCGGGCTACGCCACCATTGATGAAGCAGTTCGATCGGAACTTTCCATGCTCGGGTTCCGTGTATCCGAGGGCAATGGCCTGATTCCCCTAGAGCTGGCTCACGACCTCTTTTACGACGTGAAACGGCCGTTGGAATTTCTATCGCTATGGGGTCCGCGAATGTGGCGGCGACCTAACGCAAAGCTGTCCGACGCCGGCACCAAGTTTCTCCTCGACGTCCAGCGCCGCTTGGGTGACGGATAGCCGGAGGCCATCAATCGCTCGGATGCGCCAACTTTCGCAGCAGCGGTACAAGCTCACCGGCGGGCGCGGGTTCAAAGAACTGGGCGTCGGCGAGCTCCACTGCAGCGATTGCGCGTGGAGCCAGCTCAGCGCCTGCTTCTGTAACACGTAGCCGTTTGGCCCTCGTATCCGCGGGGTCGACTTCGCGCTCTATTAGACCTTTCAGCTCCAGGGTTCGAAGGACCTGCGAGGTCATCTTCACGTCGGTACCGGCCTGGCGGGCAACGGCGAGCTGATTGGGGTGTTCACCCTCTTTGTTGAGCCACCAGGTGCAGGCAAGAAGCACGAACTGCACGTGGGTGAGGCCGATCGGAGCCAGGACCGCAGCAATCTCGCGCTGCCAGCGAAGGGTGGCATGCCACAGCAGGAATCCGGGGCTCTCGCCCGGGCTGAGCGGCATCAGCGCTGCGCGAGTTCGACGAGCGAAGCCATGGTGTCGGGCCAGTCGGCCGTAATGGCAGGCCCAATCTCGGGGCCAACTTGGTCTGCGCCAGCACCGGTGATCTCCATCCTGTAGAGCACCCGGACGCGACCGCCGTCGAGCCTGTCCAAGCGGTGGGCGGTTCGGATCAGCAGCTCGTCGAAGCGTGCTTCGTCGACGAACAGCTCGCCGTCCACTACCTCCGCGATTCGCAACTGGATGGGTTCATCCCCGGGTGGCGTCATGAGGATCTGCGAACCCTCGGCGAAGGGACCATCGATCTCGACGCGTTCGATTTCGGCGTTCCAGGAACCCCAGTTCTCGACGTCGGACCAGAGTCGCCAGAGCGCCTCGGGTGCCGCGGTGGTTTCAATGCTGTGCTCGTAGTCCCACATGGTTGCCTCCTGAAGTAGATGGTCTACGCACAGACTATCTGTGCGCAGACCATCTTGTACAGTGGCAAAATCAGAGGCTGCTACTCGCAGCCGATACCGTCGTGGTCGTTGTCCAGGCCATAAATGTCAGAACCAACCACGGTCACTGGGCCTCTCACATAAGCAGGGCCGTTGCCTTTACCTCCAGCACAGTCGACGTCGGACGCAACCGGTACGCAGGCACCGGCATAGTTCGGGTCGCACCCACTTTGAACGCGTGGAGCTGGGGCAGCTTTCGCAGCAGCGGCTGCAGCAGCCTGATCGGCAGCAGCTTGATCTGCCGCTGCTTTTGCTGCTGCCGCTTGATCGGCAGCGAGTTTGTCGGCGGCAGCCTTGTCAGCCGCTGCCTTGTCCGCTGCAGCTTTCGCGGCTGCGTCCGCTGCCGCCTTTTCTGCCGCGGCCTTTGCCGCAGCGTCTGCAGCGCGTTGATCAGAAAGCTTTCCTGCTGTTGCTGAGTCCAGCCAGGCGAGTTTTCCCGATTGATCAATGGTGCAGATGTACGTTTCGCCGCCCACTGATTGGGTGTTCTTCTCTGTGGTGCAGGCTTTCCCGGCTATATTGCTCGGCGTGGGTGTGGGCGTCGGCGACGGAGAGGCCGACGCTGATCCCGAGCTGCTGCTTACCGAGCCAGCAGCTGCCATAGAGCCCGAACCGCAACCAGCCAGCAAAATCATCAGTGACCCGATGGCTGTGATTCCGAGTGCTTTACCGCGAAAACCCCGCGACGATTTGCCGCCGAAAAGCGAGTGTTTTACGGCGCGCGAAAGTTGTGTGTCCAATGTGTTGCCCCCTTAGAGTGCGCCCATGCGAAAAGGCGCGTGGAGCGACAGTAACACCGGTCACACTGGCCCCAACAGGAGAAGTCCTCTATGACTTAGCCCACCTCCCGGTCAAGAAGCGCCGCGCGAGGCGTCATCGCTGAGCAGTTCGTCGGCTGCGGGG
Source organism: Paenarthrobacter sp. 10N417 (assembly GCF_056394745.1). NCBI lineage: Bacteria > Bacillati > Actinomycetota > Actinomycetes > Micrococcales > Micrococcaceae > Paenarthrobacter > Paenarthrobacter sp. 10N417. The sequence goes on along the minus strand of NZ_JBFTIL010000014.1, from coordinate 8,082 downwards.
TCGCCAGTGATGTTCACAGGAGTCCATGGCTGCCCATCCGGGCGTCGCGTGCCTAGCATTGGTAAATGATGGCTAAATCGTCGGGCTCCGTCGCGTGGACCAAGGATGCAGCCCGCGATCCCCGCAGGGTGCACTGGATGGAACTGTTCTTCGACCTCGTCTTTGTCGCTTTCGTGGGGCAGCTTGCCCATGGAATCCACGGTGACCCCGGTTGGGTCGAATTCGGAACTTTCGTCCTGCTCTTCTTCCCGGCGTGGTGGGCTTGGGTGAACATGGTTTCGGTCGTCAACCTCTTGCCGGCCCTGTCCTCCCGGGGGCTGGGCATGGCGATGCTGGCGGCGATGGCAGCTGCGAGCGTGATGGCCGCCGCCGCGCCGGCTGCGTTTGGCGAACGGGCGTGGGCCTTCTCGCTTGCCAACGCTGCCATGCGGGTCGTCCTCCTGGTCTTGTGGCTGCATCTGCACCGCCAACGATCCGGCGGTACGCCGGGGCGCATCTGGATATATAACGGCGGGACGGCCCTTCTTTGGCTCGTCGCCGCATTCCTGCCGCTCTACGTCGCGTTGATCCTGTGGGCGGCATCGATCGCCATCGAGGTTGGCATGGTGGCGGTCAGTGGACGCCTCTGGCCTGAGCGCGGCGTTGGTGGCATCAACATCGAGCATGCTTCCGAACGGCTAGGTCTCTTTGTCATCATTGTCCTCGGCGAATCCGTTCTCACAATCGTCAGTGAAGTGTCGAATGATTGGAGTCCGGGCGCCGGCATCGCCGGTGCGCTGGGATTTCTCATCGTGGCACTCCTGGGCTGGGCGTTCTTCCAGTATGGAACCGGGGCCATCACTGCGGGGCTCGAACGTCTGCAATCGCAGTCCGACTTCTCCGGGATACTTCAGACCACGCTGTTTTTGCCGTTTCTCCTGGTTGTGGGCGTGACAGCGATCGCCGCTGCGATCGCAACTGCCATTCCAGCACCGTTCGAGCATCTGCCGCTCGGTTCCGGGGTTTCGCTTGGTGGCGGAATCGCCCTGTTCTATGCGTGCAACGCGGTGGTGGCGCTTCGCTACGGCCAACCGCTTCGAATGGTAGTGCCGTGGGCGGTGCCCGCAGTGGTGGTCGCGTCCTTGCTCATACCGATCAACGCTGTGGTTTCGGCGGTTGTCATCCTGGTAAGTGCCGTGGTCCTCCTGCTTCTGGTCACGGCTTATGTGGAGTTCCGCAGACGACGGCGGCCGGCTGATGGATCTTTACGGCTCCTAACCTGAGCCCAACAACCACGATTGGTCAGTTTGGGGTTCCTCCGGGTGCCGGCGCAGCTTCCGGATCAGCAGTTCCAGCGGCAACACCAACACCCGAAGTACCGCTGCCACCAGCAACAGAATGACAAATAGAACTATGGCTGGCAGGCAAAACACGAACACCGTGATTGCAGTAATGAGATAACCGACGATATAAGCCGTCATCACTCCGGTGTCCACCGTGAGCTCCCGAAGATTGAATTACCAATAGGGGGTCTTGCCCGATGCAGGCACCGGGCCAGGGTCTAACGGGTTTCGGTGGGACCCGAGCTGGTGCCAGTGCTGGTGGACGAAGATGCGCCACGGCTGACCGGTATCTTCCGCGACTGTTTCTCTGATTGTTCCGGCACCGGAATCCGCACCTCAAGAACGCCATCCGTATACGAGGCATTGATGTCTTGTTCGGAGACCGCCGTCGGGAGCTTTACTGTTCGGGAAAAGGTGCCGTACCGGAATTCTGAGCGGTACCCCCTCTTATCCTTGTGTTCGGATTTCTCTTCGTGGCGCACAAGGATCTGCAGCTCGTCACCGGACAGGGTGATATCGACGTCCTTTTCAGGATTGATGCCTGGAACTTCGGCTTTGACCACCATTGATCCGCCGTCCCGATATTCCTCAACGCGGAGCCAGGAGCCGGTGTCTCCTTCAAGGAACCGACGGACAGGATCGGCGATGTCGCTGGCCGACCAACGAAGTAGATTGCTCATCGTGGTGCCTCCTGTTTGTTACCAGGCCCCGCGGACCGACCCCGGCGGGGCCTTAATCGGATCTACACCAATAAAATACGCCGAACGCGCATCGTTGTTAAGACGACTTTTGGCCTTGATGGAACCTCCCTGCACGGGCCCCCGGGGAACCTAAAGTTATCCCTCCACCAATGCCGCAGACGCTCCCGAAGCCTTCTCGCCGTCGAAGACGGGGCCTGCCGACGGCCGCTTCGCCCGGCGTTCCTCTCCGGGACCGTGGGGCCGAAGCTGCTTGAACACCCAAGGGAGAAAGTATGCCTTTGCCCATGCGAGGTCGCCGGCCCTGGCCTGACGCCAACTGCTTTCCGGCAGCTGTTTGGGTTCCAGCGGCCGGAGGGTGTGCGGGACGTTGAGTGTGTCCAGCACAGCGATGGCCACTGTGTGATGACCCAGGGGGGAGAGATGGAGCCGATCAGGGTCCCACATCCTCGGGTCCTTGAGCTGCCTCATAGCCCACAGATCTGTGATGAGTGTGCCGTGGCGGGCAGCAATAGCGCGAACGTTCTCGTTAAAGATCGCCACCTTGCCACGGTTACGTCCCAGCACAGGAGTGGATCCCCAGTCGGGTCCCGTAAACAAGACAATCGCCGCGCCCGTCTCAGCCAAGACGCTCACGCCGGTCTCAAGTTTGCTGGCCAGCTTGTCCGGATCGCTGCCATGGAACACCATGTCGTTCCCGCCTGCAGATAACGTGATCAGGTCTGGCTTCAGGGTTAGTGCCTGACCTATCTGCTGGTCGAGGATCTGCTGCATGAGCAACCCGCGCACGGCCAGGTTGGCATAGGCAAAATCCGGGTGATCGGCTGCGAGCTCTTCGGCAACACGGTCAGCCCAGCCGCGCAGCCCTCCGACGCTTCCTGGTTCGGGATCCCCAATTCCTTCGGTAAAGGAATCCCCAAGCGCCACATACCTGCTCCAAGGGTGCGAGCGGTTCTTGGTATCCTGCCCAGCACCCGCATTGAGATCAACAAGGCCATCGGGGGTAACCCGGCCACGCCACCTCATTGCCCTACCTCCTTGTAAGGAAAAAGGTTTCTTACAATGTGGATAACGGCAGTGCTGGTCGTGATGTTCCCGCGAACTCGAGTCGGCTATAGGAACATTTCCTCCGCCACCACTGACGCTCCAGTCCCTAACCCGCGGACGGTCCACCCCGCACTTCGCCACGCCTCAGCATCCAGTACGTTCCGAGCGTCCAGCACCATCCGGCGTCGTACGAGCGAGCCCGCAAACGACGGCGAGAGGGACACGTATTCGTCCCATTCGGTCAACAGCAAAACGAGTTCGGCGCCCTCGAGGGCGCGCTTGGTGGAGGCCTCGAAGCGGATCTGCGGGTAGCGGATCCAGGCGTTGTTGATGGCTTTGGGATCGGTGACGGTTACATGTGCGCCGGCAGAAGCGAGTTGCTGGGCGACGTCCAGAGCGGGGGAGTCGCGGATGTCGTCGGTGTCCGGTTTGAACGCTGCGCCGAGGATCGTCACCGTTCTGCCGGACAGGAAGCCGCGGCACATTTCCCTTGCCACCTCCACGGCGCGCGTGCGCTGGTCCAGGTTGATGGTGTCCACCAACGCCATCCATCGGTCCACGGATGGGACGGAAAGCTCGCGCGATTGGGCGCGGAACGAGCGGATGTCCTTGGGCAGGCAACCCCCGCCGAACCCGAGCCCCGCATGCAGGTACCGGTTGCCGATGCGCGGGTCCAGACCCATCGCCTCGCTAAGCTCGCTGACGTCAGCACCCGACGCGTCGCACAGTTCTGCCATCGCGTTGATGAAGCTGACCTTCGTGGCCAGAAACGCGTTCGACGCCGACTTGATCAGCTCCGCCGTCGCAAAGTTGCAGACCAAACGAGGAATGCCCGCGCTAATCAGCGGCTCGTACACGGCATCCAGAACGGCGGTCACGGGAGCTCCAGCGGCGGCACCCTTGCCGCCCGGGACGCCGTAAACCAGGCGATCGGGAACCAGAGAGTCCTTGACCGCCGTGCCTTGGCGCAGGAACTCGGGGTTCCAGCCGAGCAGGACGTCCGAGCGTCGGGCCAGGACCGCGCGCAGCGTCTCCACCGTGCCAACTGGCACCGTTGATTTACCCACGACGGCGGCACCCTTGGCCAAGTGGGGGAGGAGGCTCTTCGTGGCGCTCATCAGGTAGGAGAGATCGGCTGTGTCAGAGGTCTTGGACTGCGGCGTGCCCACGCAGAGGAAATGGACTTTGGCGTCGGCTGCCGCTGAGAAGTCAGTGGTGAACTTCAGGCGGCCCGTGGTACGGCCGTCGCTGAGCAGTTCATCCAAACCGGGTTCGTGGAAGGGAGCCAGCGCCTTGTTGAGCTGCTCAACCTTGTGGGAGTCGACGTCGATGCCCACCACGGTGTGGCCCATGGACGCGAGCGTTGCGGCGTGGACTGCGCCGAGGTAGCCGCAGCCGATCACGGAGATCTTCATGAGGAGGGTCCTTTGCTTGAGGTCAGTTCAGTGGGGCCGGCTTCGCTGGAAATGCCGGCGATGACTTCGTTGTAATGCCGCACCAGGTCGGCGCTGAGCACGGGCCATGTCCGGCCTTGGACCGAAGCGGTTGCTGCCGCTGCGAACGCGCGGCGCTTGGCGTCGTCGCCCATCAGGTCCTGAACGTAGCCGCGCAGTTGAGTGAGGTTCCCCGGCTCGTACAGCCAGCCGGTGCGGGAGTTTTCCACGAGGTCAAGGGGGCCGCCGCGACCGGTCGCGACTACAGGAACGCCCGATGCCATGGCTTCCTGAATGGTCTGGCAGAAGGTCTCGAACTCGCCGGGATGCACGAAGAGATCGAAGCCTGCCACAGCTTGCGCCAGGGCATCTCCGCCGAGGAAGCCCGTGAAGTGGGCGTTGGGCAGGGCCGTTTGGAGTGCTTCCCGTTGGGGACCATCGCCAACAATCACCAGCTTCGTATCCGGCAGGTCCGCCAGCACGGCGAGGTCTTCCACCTGCTTCTCCACCGCTAGGCGGCCGACGTAGCCGATGATCCGCTGAGCGTCCGGCGCTACCGAGCTGCGCCACGCCGTCGAACGTTTCGCCGGGTTGAAGCGCGCGGTGTCCACGCCGCGGCGCCACATGTCCACGCGCAGGATGCCGCGTCCGCGCAACTGGTTCAGCGCGAACGTGGACGGCACAAGGGTTCGCGTGGCCAGAAGATGGATGTTGTCCACGCGGTTCCACGCCCAGTTCTCCAGGAACGGCACGCCATAGCGGGCGGCGTAGCTGGGAACCTCGGTTTGGTAGATCGCAACCGTCGGGATCCCGAGCTGATCGGCGGCCTGCACCGCGCGCCAGCCGAGGACGAATGGGGAGGCGAGATGAACGACGTCGGGGGCGAAATCGGCAAGGATTCGCTTGACCCGATTCACACCACCCAACGCAACCCGCACATTCGTGTAACCGGCCAGCGGCACTGAGGGAAGCCTGTGCACATACGCACCCTTGACGACGCTCGAAACATCAGTGTCCGACGTCGACGGCGCGATCACCATCACCTCATCCCCGCGCTCCTGCAGATGCTCCAGCACCCGCAGTATCGAATGGGTTACCCCATTCATCAGTGGCAGGAATGATTCGGCGACGATTGCGATCCTCACGCCTTCAACGGTGGTCGGAGCGGTTGGCCTTGTGGGTTCGAACTGGTGGCCTGTGGAGGAAGAGTTGGTTAACAGGAGGGTGTCCTGTTTGTCGGAGCCGCCCGGTAGACTCCCGTTCTATGACGCGCCGCCGCGTCTCGACTTTTGGGGGGTCTTGCCATGTTTGCTGCTGGGGGTCTTGCGGGTGCAGTTCTGGGTAGTGCAGGCGTGACCGGAACTTTTAGGTCAAGGATCAAGCGGGCGACGGCGGTCTGGGCGCTTGCGGCCGCAATGGCACTCTCGCTTCTGCCCGGCTCGCCCGCGGAGGCGGATATCGCGACCGATAACCTTATGGTTGGGGCCGCCCCTCATGCCATGGCAGTGAACTCTGTGACCAACATGGTGTACGTGGCTACCGACGACGGCCTGTCGGTCATCAACGGAGAGTTGAAGGGGGCCACGACGTACAACAACACCATTGATGCGGTGGATGTTGCAGTCAACACGGTGACCAACAAGATCTATTTCAGCAACGCTCGGGGCACAGCTACGGTGATGGACGGCGATACCAATAGCCTGACATCAATCCCCATCGGCGGTGATCCCACGGCGGTGGCCGTGAATGAGATCACCAACAAGGTCTATGTGGGCTTCAGTAATGGAGTGGCGGTAGTTGATGGTGCGAGCAATGCCACCACATTGATTCCCATCTATGGTCCCGTTACGGACATCGTGCTCAACGAAACGTCCAATAAGATCTTCGTCCTGACCGGCGGAAGCGTGACGGTTATTGATGGGGAGACCAATACAGCGTCATCCATTGTGCTCGGTTCCGCGCTGTCTGCCATTGCCCTCAATGAGAAAACCAACAGGATCTATGTGTCGTCAGCTTCCCGGTACCAGGCCTCGCTGTACGTGCTGGATGGAGGGACAAGCAGCATCATCGCGACCATTCCTACGGCTGGGATGCTCGGACAGATTGCAGTCAACCAAGTGACCAATCTTGTTTACGTATCGGTTGTTGGCATCGACGGGAGCGGGTCCTCGGTGCTGTTGATCGATGGGGAAAGCTACGCCGGAAGCCTGACAATTGGTACCGGGCTCGACCCCCGGACACTGGCCGTGAACCAAACGACCGACAAGATCTACGTTCCAACTGGCAGTGGCGGGGTGACCATTATTGATGGTCGAACCCGCTCAACCAGCACGGTTCCGGCGGGTGTGGAACCTGCCGTTGCAGTCGTTAACGAACTAACAAACATCACGTACATTGCCAATAAACGTACAGGCTCGGTGACCGTGATCGACGGGTCAGTCCAGGTTCCCACCAAGAATGATTTTGACGGTGATCGGAACACGGATGTACTGGCCCGGGACGGCCAAGGTGACCTGTGGTTGTATCCCGGGAACGGTGCTGGATACTGGCTGCCAAGGGTCCAGATCGGGCGGGGCTGGAACATCATGACGGCCATGCTTACGCCAGGAGATTTCGACGGCGACGGCAACGCCGACGTCCTGGCGCGCGATGACAAGGGCTTGCTGTGGCTGTATCCGGGAGACGGCTCGGGTGGGTGGTTCGCTCGCGAGCAAGTTGGCACCGGGTGGTCCGGCATGACGGCCATTATCAGCGCGGGCGACTTCAATGGGGATCATGCAGTGGACGTGGCAGCGCGCGACGGTGCTGGAGTGCTGTGGCTATACCCCGGCGACGGTTCGGGGGGTTGGCTCCCGCAATCACCCATAGGCGTCGGATGGTCCTCCATGGACGGAATCACGGGCCTCGGTGACTATAACGGCGACGGGACAGCTGATCTGGCTGCCCGTGATGCCTCCGGCTATCTGTGGCTTTATCCCGGGAACGGGCGCGGTAAGTGGCTACCAGTCGTCATGATCGGCCAAGGCTGGGACGACATGACAACCATCTTTGGGCCAGGCGACTTCAATGGCGGCGGCCCGGTTGACATCATGGCCCGGGACTCAGCCGGGGACCTGTGGTTGTATGCCGGAAGCAGTGCGCCGCGCTGGCCTTCTGGCAGCAAAGTGGGGCAGGGCTGGAACGCAATGACCGCGATCTTCTGAGGACCGGTCTCTGCTGCTTTCTGTGCGCTGAGGCCCTGTTGCCTCATTGCAATACCTCCGGGAAGAGTAATACGTTGCCTCATTTGAAAACCTCCGGATGAGTGGCTTCGTTGCCTCGTTGAAGAACCTCCGGATTGCCTAGCCGTTCCAGGCTCGGTTTACCGGTTTGAGGGGTGCTGGTTTCTTGACCAGGGCCAGTGTTTCCAGCTGTCCGGTGAGCGCCAGAATCTGACGTGAGAGGGCTCCGGGCTTGATGCGTTTGAAGGCGGCGTTCATCTGGATGACCGGGCGTTTGTGCATCCGTTCATGCCGGATCGCGCGTTGGTGGGGTGTGGCTGGCGCGTCGTGTTTCTTGGTGACTTTCGCGCCGTGCCGCTGC